>CAMWRI010000085.1 GCA_947176585.1 uncultured Porphyromonadaceae bacterium | reverse complement strand
CGAGCACGACGGAGCCCTGGTAGTCGTTGTGGAGGTAGTGCACGGCGCCGCTGGCATCGAAGTAGCCGCCGGGGAAGTAGCTGTAGAGCAGCTTGGAGTCTTCCCACACGCGGTCGGCGGCGTAGGTGCGCACGGTGGGTTGATAGCCGGGGCCTGCGATGCCGCGTGGGATGAGGACGGTGCGTATGAGGGCGCTAATGTAATCGTAACTATCCATTTTGCTCCGCATTATCTGGGAGTCTTCTTTATTTTGTATGGGCCACAATACCTATACTCGGCTTTCAGATTATGAGATTTGTTTTTGAATAGAGTGGAGTCCATTATCAGGTACAAAATATCATCTTTAATTAAATATTGATCTGAGTCGTTTTCTGCGGTCACTTGCCGATACTCACCGTCTGCGGAAATGGTGATTTGTTCTTTATATTCCAGAAAGAGTGTATCGTTGCTTAAAGCCCATTTTCCTGAGTATGTGGCACTAAAATCATTATCAGCGAAGATGCCGCATGAATCGTAATCGTAATTGGAGAATAGGCATAAGGAGCCTCGCGTACGTCCGAAGGGCACAATAGCACGGAATTCGTTAAAGGACGCCCTTTTAAGGACATAGCTCAACTCTACTTTAGGGTGACAGGCCTCAAACAGCGTGAGCGCGATTAAAACACCTATGATTTTAAGGATATTTCTCATTTTACTTATCTGTATTTTATCTACCTATATATGTGGTTCCGTTATATCTAAATGAAATATTATTGTGGTTGGCTATTCGCTGTAAAATGTCCGGATTGGATGTGACGCGAATGTCAAATTGATCTATTTGACACTTATGGCTAATCAAATTTTTATAGGTCCCGGAGTTTAACCCGTCCATTGATTGCCCAAACAAATTGCCACGCTCGAAAGCTTCAATTTCATCTGTTATATCATTTAAATTAAGGTGTGTTTTTCCTTTTGCTAATCCTTTGGCGCACCATTGTCCATTTTCAAACTGATATGCGTGCTTTAGCTCATGCGCTATACTACCCAATTTAGTGCTTGCCAATGAAATTTCAAATACTCCTGTACTTGTGTTAAATGTGCCCCCATCGCGTTCCTCGGTGTGTGCATATTCATTTTGTATATTTTTTGGATCACTATATTTGTTATCTACGGCGAGATCATATACTTGCGTTGAACCCCTTAACTGGTCAATTTCTCCTTGAACAGTGTTCATTACATCAATTACTCCTTGCGCATTTGCAATTTTATTTTCGGCGTTGGCCCTCTTTTTATCACTAAGTTTGCCTGAAGCAATTTTTTCATTTAATTTATTAATAGTTCGGTTTTGCTTTTCGATTCTTTGTAGGATTTCGTCCTCAAGTAGTTTTACAATTTTTTCTCCTCGTTCAGTAAACGTGCATCCCGTCATGTCGATGTATTTGACGGGATTTGCGGCGCAGAATACGTAGGGGGAGAATTGGGGTGTGTTGCTGGCGAGGGGATCGGCGGTGGTCATCAGAAGCATGGGGGCAAAGAGGCGGCGGGCATCGTAGTTGTATTCGCCGGTCACGGGGTCGTGCTCCTTGCCGCCGTAGAGTATGGGCTGGCCTGCGGGGGTGCGGTGCGGTTCGCCGTAGGGGTAGTAGGTGTTGCGCTGCTCCACGGTGCCTGCGCTGTCGGTGACGAGCACGACGGAGCCCTGGTAGTCGTTGTGGAGGTAGTGCACGGCGCCGCTGGCGTCGAAGTAGCCGCCGGGGAAGTAGCTGTAGAGCAGTTTGGAGTCTTCCCACACGCGGTCGGCGGCGTAGGTGCGCACGGTGGTTTTGCCCGGGTTGAGGGTTGGGCGCACGGCCAGCGTGCGCGTGACCGATCCGATGAGGGCGCCGTCGGCATCGTAGTAGTTGTTGATGCGGCGCCCGTCGCCGAAGGCGATGTCCTTGGGCAGGTTTCGGTGGTCGTATTTGATGAGGGAGATGTCGCGGCCGGTGTCGGCGGTCATGCGCCCGGCGGCGTCCCAGGAGTATTCGCTGCCGGATGTGGGGAATCCCGGCCGGCCGTAGTAGTCGGCGCCGTCGGGGTCGCTGTCGATTTGGCTGACGCGTCCCGCGTCGTCGTAGCTGTATTGCAGGATATCGAGACCTCCGAAGGATTCGGTGCCGTCGGCGTCCACGTCGATGATGCCGCTGCGGCTCACCCGTGTGGGCCGCGCCATGGCGTCGTAGGTGTAGGCACCCGTGGCCGGTAGTGATGACATTGTGAACTGAGCAGGAAACAAGGGTGCGCGCATGGGCTGCTATATTTGGGTGCCCCAAATATAGGCATTTATTTCTGCGCGAGCAAGTTTTGGTCGCGTAAAATGGTCAGAAGGGGTAGCCGATGGCGAGGTGGAAGGCGAGGGAGTTTTTGAAGGATGTCATGTTGTAGTAGCCGCGGCGGCCGGTGTCGTAGGGGGCGTGGATGCCTATGCCCAGGTCGGCGCGCACCACGAGGATGCTGATGTCGAGGCGGAGGCCGGCGCCTGTGCCTAGAGCAAGGTCGCGCAGGAATGATCCGGCACGTAGAGTGCCTCCGGGGCGGAGGGGGTCGTTTTTGAGGAGCCACACGTTGCCGGCATCGAGGAATACGGCGCCGTGGAGCGGGCCGAAGAGGGGGAAGCGCAGCTCGGTGTTGGCTTCGAATTTGAATGTGCCGGTGCGGTCGAAGTTGTCGGCGGGCGTGCCGGCGGGAGGCGTGTAGCTGCCTGGGCCTATGCTACGCACGGTGAAAGCGCGCACGCTGTTGGCGCCGCCCACGAAGAATTGCTCGGAGTAGGGCACTTCCGATGCGTTGCCATAGGCGTGGGCCGCTCCTGCGGCCACGCGGCTCACGAGCCATGTGTCGCCCACGATGCGACGCCCCCACACGAGCTGGGCCGAGCCCTTGACGAACTGCGAGAAGGGCGTGCCGAAGAGCTTTTTCTCGCCTTTATTGCCGCATGCGCGGTAGATGGCCCAGAAGATGTTGCCGGCTTCCTGGATGGAGAAGGTCCAGTTGAGGGTGTTGTCGCGGCCAAACTGGCGGTCGTAGGTGTAGGTATAGGCCATCTGGGGGATGAACTGGCTGCGGAAGCTCTGAGCCACGGCGGGGTTGGCCACCATTATGGAGTCGAACTCGGCCGTGGTGTTCATGGTCTTGGTGTAGGATAGCTTGAAGAGGGTGAGGGTGTTGCTCACGTAGCGGCGCAGGCGCCAGTCGTAGTTGACGGAGGCGTTGAACTGAGCCATCTTGAAGTAGTGGGGACGGTTGAGGAGCTCGGCGTTGAGCTGGAATCGGGTCCAGTTGAGGTTGAAGCGGCTGCGCGGAATGAATTTGGGGGCGAGCATGCGTGGGAAGGCCAGGGAGCCGGTGAGGCCCACTTCGTAGGAGTTGAAAAGCGATGTGCTACCGCGACCCGTCTGCCATTCGTAGGCGCCGGTGAGCTGCAGCGACAACTGCTCGCCGCCGCCGAATATGTTGCGGTTGGTGATTCCGGCGGTGAGTCCGGGGCCAATGTAGCTGTTGCTCTTGGATGTGGCGTTCACCTCGAGTGAGGCTTCGAGCGGAGAGTCGAAAGTGCAGTCTACCTCGACGTTGAGCACGGCCTCACCGCGGGCATAGGCGGCAGAGTCGGGGCGTGCGGTGATTTCGATGGAGCTGAAGATGCCCAGTCGCGAGAGGTTGGTCTGGGTGCGGTCCATACTGCGCACGCTGAAGGTGCGCCCGGGCCTGAACACCACACATTCCTGCACGAGCTTGCGGCGGAATCGCGAGGGCTGCATCTGTACCAGCGTGGCGCGCGGTGTGGCAATTGTGTCGGGGATGCCGTCGCCCTGGCGGCGGCGCGCAATCATGGTGACGTGGCCGGTGGTCCAGCTGCGCGTGGCTATGGCAGGGGCATTGCCTGCCACTTCCATGCGCAGGGCAATATGGCGCGGGGTGATGGTGCTGTCGGCCAGATATTCGATGTATTCGGGGCTGAAGAAGTAGTAGCCGCGGTTGCGCAGGCTATTGGTGATTCGGGTGCGGGCGATGCTCAGGGAGTCGGTGCAGTAGCGCTGGGGGCGGCTCAGGTAGGGGTCGCGCATGGCCAGCGAGTCGATCAGGTGGTTGAGGCGGGAGGTGTCGGGCAGGAGCTGTATGCTGTCGATGGGGTAGGGCTCGCCGGGAGTGACGGTGTAGCGTATGGCTGCCATCTTGGGATCCTTGGGGTGGATGAGCTCGTAGGAGGCAGTGCCGCGGAAGTAGCCGTTGTTGTCGAGCAGCTCGTCAATCATGTGGGTGCGCACCTGTGGCCGCACTTCGCTCACGAGCACGGGCTCTTCCACCAGGAGGTTGTAGATCCAGCGCTTGAGGCCCTTGGAGTCGGGGTCCCAGTTGTTGTACACCCAGAGGCCCAGCGGGAAGGGATAGCGCCAGTCGATCATTTTTATATAATTGTTGGGCGACGCGGCTATGGTGCTCGAGATGTCTTCCACGAGACCCTCGGGCAGTTTTTCGGTCTTGCCGGCGGAGTCGCGTGGCAGCACGTAGTTCACCTTTTTATTGCCCGTGAAGAGGTACTCGCCCTCGGGGATGCGTCGGGTGGTGGAGCATGCCGCGAGCACAGTGGCCGCAAGTGCCGCTATTATTATAAAATGGATGAAGCGAAAGCGCATAAGTGTGATGAAGTGTGGATGTTTTGAATGCAAACAAGCACCTGCATGAATTTGTTGTGGCAAAGTTAATAATTTTTAAAACAAATTGCGGTGTGCCTTGTTAAGATTATATGATTAAACAGCACATAGTCAATCTGCGCGACAAATTCGCGGGCTCGCCCATCATTGTGGTGGGGCCCGTGGTGTGTCTTGTCGTGGGGCTACTCACGGGCGCAGCCGCGGCACTACTGAAGTGGCTCATCGGCCACATGTCGGAACTGGCCAAGAGCCTCATGCATCTGGAGAGCGGCAACTGGACGCTGATCGTGCTACCTGTGATAGGCATCGTGCTCACGGGAATCTTCTGCCGCTACGTGCTGCGCCGCAATATCGAACATTCGAGCGAAAAAATTAAGAATGCCCTGCACCACGGCATGGACAATGTGTCGGGCAAACTCATTTACGGGCCCCTGATAGCCAGCACCTTTACCCTGGGCTTCGGCGGCTCTGCCGGCTCGGAGGGCCCTATCGCCACCGTGGGTGCCGCGCTGGGCGGCAACATCTCGCGCAAGCTGGGCCTCTCGGACGATATCGTGCGTGTGATGATAGGATGCGGAGCGGGCGCGGGTATCGCGGGCATCTTCAAGGCTCCGGTGGGCGGCATGCTGTTCACCCTCGAGTGCATGGCCATGCCGCTGAGCACGTTGGCAGTGATCGGCATATTGGCCACGTGCATGGTGTCGTCGCTCACGGCCTATGTGCTGTCGGGCTATGTGCCCGATCTGTCGCTGGAGCGCTTCGTGCCGCAGAGCACGCAATATATCCCGGGAGTGATATTGCTGGGCCTCATCTGCGGCTTCTATGCCCTATACTACAATGCTACGGGTCGTGCGGTGGCTCGGCGCCTGGGTGCGATGGCCAATCCATGGGTGCGCAACGTGATATCCGGCCTGGGCGTGGGCCTGCTGCTGTTTATGTTCCCGGCGCTGTACGGCGAAGGCTACAGCGTGGTGGCCGACCTGATGAACAAGCCAGACTACGTGCTGGGCGACTATAGTCCGCTGTACTTTCTCAAGGAATTTCACGGCTACGGCCTGCTGCTGATAGCCGTGGGCATCCTGCTAGTGAAGGGCATGGCTGCATACGGGTCGAACAGCGGCGGCGGCGTGGCCGGCGACTTCGCGCCCACGCTCTTTGCGGGAGCCATCATGGGCTATGTGGTGGTGCTGGCATCACGCACGATATTCGGTGTGGAGCTGCCTATGCCTGTGTTTGTTCTGGGCGGTATGGCCGGCGTGATGGCCGGTGCCGTCAACGCTCCCCTCATGGCTATTTTCCTAACGGTGGAAATGACCGCCAGCTACGAGTATCTGCTGCCCGTGAGTATCGCCGGCATCCTCTCGTTTGCCGTGGTGAAGATAGCCGAAGTGCGCAAGGCGCGGGGTATTTCAGCGAAGCAATGAGGATAGGGATACAAAAGAACACAAGCGACAAAAGGAACTTTAAATTGGGGAAACATCGCGCGGAGCCGCAGAGTTTTATCTTAAGTGGTTGAGTGCCGGTAAAATATGCCGGTGCATAGCCCGTGCGTACACCTTTCACGCAGATAAAAACGATTTTTTTGGTGCTCTTGTCGCTTTTGTCCTTTTGTATCTTGTCGGCTAATCGAGTAATTTTTACAGGTGCGCTTAAACACACAGCGGGCTGCCGCGGCGATGGTGCCGGGCAGCCCGCTGATGTGGGGATAGATGGGGTTATTTCACCTCCCAGGTGTTGCCGGCGAGCACCATGGAGCGCAGGGTGTCGAATCCCTTGCGGGCGCGCACTTCGCGCACCTGCTCGTCGAGGGTGTCGTTGTAGGTGGGGGCTTCCACGTCGCGTATCACACCCACGGCCAGGGGCAGGTCGGTGCCGTCCATCATGGCCAGCTGCTGGTGGAGGAAGTTGGAGGGCGTGTGGGCGTCGTGTACGAGCACGTCGTCGATGGTGTAGCCGTCCTGTCCGATGGTCACGGCCTTGAGCAGGAAGCCGTCCTGCACGAGGCCGCGGTCGTTGTTGGCGCCGAAGAGCATCTTCTCGCCGTGGCGCAGATGGATGGTACGGTCGGCGCGGAATTCGCGGTCGGTCACGGCGTTGTGGATGCCGTTGTTGAATATCACGCAGTTCTGGAGAATCTCGGTCACGGATGTGCCTTTGTGGCGGGCGGCGGCTGTGAGCACTTCCTGCGATGTGGCCAGCTCAACGTCGATACTGCGGGCGAAGAAGTTGCCACGGGCGCCGAATACGAGTTCGGCGGGGATGAAGGGATCCTCGACGGTGCCGTAGGGCGACGATTTCGACACGAAGCCGCGGGGGCTCGTGGGGGAGTACTGTCCCTTGGTGAGGCCGTAGATCTTGTTGTTGAACAGCACGATGTTGATGTCGATGTTGCGGCGCACCGCGTGGATGAAGTGGTTGCCACCGATGGCGAGACCGTCGCCGTCGCCGGAGATCTGCCACACGGTCATCTCGGGATTGGCGATCTTGAAGCCGGTGGCTATGGCTGCGGCACGTCCGTGGATGGTGTGGAAGCCGTAGGTGGCCATGTAGTAGGGCAGGCGCGAGCTGCATCCGATGCCGGAGATCACGGCAGTGCGGTGGGGCGGCACGCCCAGCGTGGCCATGGCTTTGTGGAGGGTGTTGAGGATTGCGTGGTCGCCGCATCCGGGGCACCAGCGCACGCTCTGGCCGTTCTTATAGTCGGCCGGGGTATATGTCTTGGTTTCGTTTTCCATTTTTGAACCGTCTCTTATTCGGCTACGATTTTTTCTACGGCTTTGACAAGTTCTCCCACGAGGAAGGGCTGGCCTTGCACTTTGTTGATACGGTGGATGAATATATCGGGCACGCGGCACTGGAGCCAGTCGGCAAACATGCCGGTGTTGAGCTCGGCCACGATCACGCGCTTGTAGCGGCGGAGCACGTCGAGGGTGTTGGCGGGCAGCGGGTTGATGTAGCGGAAGTGGGCAAAGGCCGTGGACACTCCCTTGGCGCAGAGCTCGGAAGCTGCAGCGTAGAGGTGGCCGTAGGTTCCGCCCCAGCCAATGAGCAGGGTGTCGGCATCCTTGTCGCAGAGCACTTCGAGCTCGGGGATGTCGCGGGCGATGCGGGCGATCTTCTCGCGGCGCGTGTGCACCATCTTCTCGTGGTTTACCGGATCGGTGGAGATGGCGCCGGTGTTGCAGTCTTTTTCGAGACCGCCCACGCGATGGCCCAGGCCTTCGGTGCCAGGAACGGCCCAGTAGCGCACGAGGCTCTCGGCATCGCGGCAGTAGGGCTGCCACTCGCCGGAGGCTTTAAGCTCCTCGGGCACGCGGCGGGGCTTGATTTCGGGATATTCCGATGCCTCGGGCACGCGCCATGCCGATGCGCCGTTGCCTATGAAGGCGTCGCTAAGCAGTATCACGGGCGTCATGTGCTCCACGGCGATGCGGCATGCCTCGAAAGCCATATCGAAGCAGTCGGTAGGCGTGGCCGGGGCCACCACGGCCAGCGGGCTCTCGCCGTTGCGGCCGTAGAGCGCCTGCATCAGGTCGGTCTGCTCGGTCTTGGTGGGCAAGCCGGTGGAGGGGCCTCCGCGCTGAACGTCGATTACCACCAGAGGCAGCTCGGCCATCACGGCCAGGCCTATGCCCTCGCTCTTGAGCGCGAGACCGGGGCCGGACGTGGAGGTCACTGCCAGATTGCCCGCAAAGGAGGCGCCGATGGCCGAGCACACGCCGGCAATCTCGTCTTCCATTTGCACGGCTTTTACGCCCAGGTCTTTACGCTTGGCAAGTTCGTGGAGGATGTCGGTGGCGGGGGTGATGGGATAGGAGCCCAGGAAGAGGGGCAGGCCGCTCTTCTCGGCGGCCATTATCAGGCCCCAGGCGGTGGCGGTGTTGCCGTTGATATCGGTGTAGATGCCCGGACGGGCTTCCATGCTCTCGATGCGGTATGTGGGCACGGATGCGTGCACGTTGTGGCCGTAGTCAAAGCCGGCCTGCAGCACGAGCTTGTTGGCCTCGAAGATTGCGGGCTTGCGGGCAAACTTGCTGCCGAGGTGGGCCACAGCCTCCTCGAGCGGACGGTCGAAAAGCCAGCACACCAGGCCCAGGGCAAAGATGTTGCGGCACTTGAGCATGCTCTTGTTGTCGAGGCCGGTCTCGGCCAGGGCGTTGCGTGTGAGCTGCGTGATGGGCACCTGCAGCACGTATTTCTCGTCGATGCCCAGCTCGGCCAGAGCATCGTCTGTTTCAAAGAGAGCCTTGCGCAGGTCGGTGGGCTTGAAGGCGTCGATATCCACGATCACGATGCCACCGGGCTTGAGGAAGCGGATGTTCTGCTTCAGGGCTGCGGGATTCATGGCCACGAGCACATCGCAGCTGTCGCCGGGAGTGTGCACGTTCATGCCCACGCTCACCTGGAAGCCGCTCACTCCGCTGAGCGAGCCCTGCGGGGCGCGGATTTCGGCCGGATAGTCGGGGAAAGTCGACACCTGGCAGCCCAGGGCGGCCGATACGTTGGTGAAGATGTTGCCGGCGAGCTGCATGCCGTCGCCGGAGTCGCCGGAGAAGCGCACCACTACTTTGTCGAGGGTTTTTACCTGATGTTCTTCAGACATATATTATTGAATTACATTTCGTTGAAGGAGCCCCTGCGTGATACGCGACGCGGGAACTCTGCCGGAGCCGCCCGCCACGCGGTGTCAGATTCAAGGTTCATTCGTTTTTTTGACACGCAAAGCTACTAAAAAAGCGCGGTATGGCGAAATAAAACCGCCCGAAAATTGCCTTTTAGTTCAGAACTGCTCCTGCACGAACCACTGAAACTCCACGGGCACCTCGCCTGTTTCGCTCCACCAGTAGTCGCGGTCGTCCTTGCGGATCCACACGTAGAACGAGTTCTTTGATGTGTCGTAGGCCCACAACGCAGCCGGGTCGCAGCACTGATGCGCCACGAATCCCGAGCTCCAGAACATGCCTTTGTGGTATTCGACGGGATGCTCTACCTGATAGATCTCTTTCAGATAGAGAAAGTTCATTATGCCCATCATCGCCGAGAGGCGGGCATTCACCCGCGGGTCGTCCCACATGCTGAACTCGCTCACGTATTCGCCCAGATGCTGCCTGTAGTAGGGCGTGAGCGACTCGTGCGCGGCCTCCGTAGTGCCGGCGGTCACGTCGTAGTGCTTTCCGCGAGCATTCCTCATGCATGCAGAAAGCGTGGCGCCGCCCGTATATCGCACGTCGTACCACCATTCCACCGCTTTGCCGTGGCAATCCTTGACGGTCCATCTGGAGTATGGATCATTCTCATCCGGCGCGATATAGAGCCACGAGCATGCCACATCGCCACTGCGCTGCAGCGTCTTGCTATAGGCGTATCGTCCCGAAAACACTCCGGGCGCCTCCTCTTCCAGCTCCATCACTATGGGATAAGCATTGCCTATCTTTCCCTCCATTCGTATCACCCGCGCCCCGGCGGCGACGGTTGCGGCCAGCATCGCAATCACAACCATAAAAACTTTGTTGCTCATTCTCATCATTCGGCAAATTTAGCAAATATTCGCGACAGTTCATGGAAAGCACGAGCGGAATTGACCGACAAGGCAGTACGGACGCTTTTCAAAGCGTCCACCCCGCCTGCTCGAGCGTCGGAGACGCGACATGTGCTCAACCCCATGACGGAACGTAGTGTAGGCATGGGGGCCGGCGCCGCGCAAGGTCGCGCGCCTCGGAGAGGTGCAGTTTTTGATTGTAATAATCGGCACGCTCTCCGAGGCGCCATCTCGAGTTGGAGCCTATGCCCCCGGGCCTTACGACCCGGGGTTGAGGATACATCGCGTCTCCGACGCGCTACCGGCAATCCCCAGTTGACGCAAATGCTTTCGTCCTTATTTCTTCAATATGATCTTCATCGTAGAGCCAATCATGCCCTCGTATTTGGCTGTTTTTCCATCCTTACTAAGTGTTGCCACCTTTTTCCCGTTAATAAGAACATCATTACCATCCAATTTCCATCGGCCATTAATGGTTTTGTTGAGTTTTTCGCAAGCATCATATACTTGCATGGCTCGCGGGCGACTCATTCTGTTAATCTTTTCTGAAGGTTCTACAGCTACAACTAATACACCCTTACCATCAGCTTGCAGAGCAAGCATTACTTTACCCGAAAAATAAGTATGGTCGAGGTTTAGAATCATCCGAAAGACCTCATCGCCTTCCTTAGTCCCATAGATAGGGCCGGAGAACCCAACCTGCTCACAATTCCATTTTGATTTTATAATATCTGCGAGTTCTTTATTTTCAGCTTCCTGGCGAGCTTTTTCTTCGTTGCGCTTTTTTTGTTTGGTTACCGCATCCGATTCTGTTGTCTTTTCGTCTATCACAGAATCAATTAGGTCGTCATTGATATTTTGACTTTTCATGCGATTTCTGATGTCGTGTTCAGTTTCTCCATTCAGATATTTTATATTATCGTTATTATTATAATTATTTCGTGAAAGTCTGCCGGTTTTAAATTTCAAATCTTCAAATCGTGTTACATCTTGTCTCACCGGTTGCATAGGATCAATTAAACTCCCACGATACTCTTTCCCGGACTTTTTAATTACATATTTATTAGAACCATTACTCTCGATAATTGTACCGTCTTGAAGTTTACGTTTTCCATCCCAAGAATGGCCGTCTTTACTGATTCGGAAAGAATAATCAGGATTATCGCTTAATGGCACTAATTTATTGGTTTTGCATTCGTATTTGTATTCATTAAAAA
>CAMWRI010000084.1 GCA_947176585.1 uncultured Porphyromonadaceae bacterium | reverse complement strand
TCTTGATAAGCACCACCCGTATGTCTTCGCTCATGGTGAGCAGCAGCTTGCGGAAATTCTCGGCCTGTGCCGAGGCCTTGTCGCCGAATATGCCGCCCGAAATCTTGGTAAGGCCCTCCACGATCTGGGCCACCTTGGGACCGAAAGCCCGCTCGATGTCCTCCACGGTGTAGTCCGTATCCTCCACCACATCATGCAGAAGAGCTGCGCATATTGAAGTAGAACCCAGCCCTATTTCCTGACTGGCGATACGCGCCACGGCTATGGGGTGGAGAATATAAGGCTCGCCAGAGCGGCGGCGCACACCCTTGTGGGCTTCGCGCGCAAAGCGGAATGCCCGCTCTATCACTTCCACCTTCTTGCGGTGGTTGCTGCGCAGGTAGCCCTGAAGCACCTCGTCGAAGGCCTCCTGCACCATGGCATCCTCCTGCTCGGGCGTGAGTTTCAGAGGCGCGGCCTTGGCATCGGCATTTTTATTATCGGCGTTCATAGTATCCCAATTTGGCACAAAAATAGCACAAATTCCTTAACTACCCAAAAAAAAGAAAAACAAGGGCCCGAAAGGACTGATAAAGCCTCAGAGAATGGGGCTGAGCAGGCGCAGGAGCGACTGCATGGCCTTGCGGGCCAGCGGGCGACGGCGCCACTCGGCGGGCTCGATGCGGTGGCACTGCGCGATGTCGGCGCGGAAAATCTCGGTCATCCGGGCGTTGATGCGCGGGGAGTAGATGAAGAGATTGGCCTCGAAGTTGTGTTCGAAGCTGCGGAAATCGAAGTTGCATGAACCGATGGAGCACATCTCGCCGTCCACCACCATGGTTTTGCTGTGGAGCATTCCGGCGGTGTACTGGTAGAACTTTATTCCGGCACGCAGACACTCGGCTACGTAGCTCTCGGAGGCATAGGTGAGCATGGCCGAGTCGCTGCGCCGCGGTATCATCACACGCACATCCACGTGCGACAGAGCCGCAGCCTGCAGAGATTTGAGCAGGCTGTCGGTGGGCAGGAAGTATGGGGTCTGGATATATATGCGTTCCTTGGCCGAGGCTATGGCCTTGTGGAAAACGAGCTCGATGTCGCTCCACTGCGATGTGGGGCCGGATGTGAGCACCTGCATGCCCACGTCGGCCGTGTCCGGCAGATCCGGAATCTGCGCCACATCATCGATGAGCGGCTGTCCCATGAATGCCCAGTCCACTGCGAAGGCACGCAGCAGCGAGGCCACAATGGGCCCCTGCACGCGGGCATGCGTATCGCGCCAGGCGGGGAATTTCTTGCCTCCGTCTATATAGCGGCGGGCGATGTTCATGCCGCCGATGTAGCCCACGGCGCCGTCTATCACGCATATCTTGCGGTGGTTGCGCCAGTTGAGTTTCGTGCCCAGCTGCGGAAACGTGACCTTGAAGAACGGATATGCCTTGATGCCTGCGCGGCGCATCTCCTTGAAGAACGACGATCGGGTGGTCCACGACCCCACATGGTCGTAGATGAGTTTCACATCCACTCCTGCGCGGGCGCGCTCGATGAGGATATCGCGCAGTTCGTGGCCGGTATCGTCGTCGGCTATTATATAGTATTGGATGCATATCGACTTGCGTGCAGCGCGCAGATCGGACTTCAGGGCTTCGAGTTTCTCGGCGCCGGAGGTGAACACCTCGATGCTGTTGCCGGGATGGAATGGCGCACCGGTGAGAGAATGGCCCAGGCGGAGCGTCTGGCGGCTCTCGGCGGCGAGGCCGTCGGTGCGGGCACCCCTGGGATGGCGCAGTTCGCGTTTCTTGAGGCGGCGGCGGTTGCGGCGCGATATCATGCGGGTGTTCTTGATGTTGCGGCCGAAGAACAGATACAGCACGAGGCCGGCAAGAGGCAGAAGCAGGAGCACCGTGACCCACGCCAGCGACTTGACGGGATTGCGGTTTTCGGAGATGATGACCCCCACAATGGCCACCACGGTGAAGGCATAGACCGACACCAGGATGTAGTACATCCAGCCGTAGCCGAGGTATGTGGCGAGGGTCTCGAACATCGTGGTCCTATTTCGCTATAGGCGCAAGGCGAAGTATGGCCCCAGTGGCCGGATCGAGCTCGAGTAGCGAGGGCACTTTTTTGTCGGTGAACACATCCGGATCTATGCCGAAGGTCACACCCAGCTGCGACAGCTGCACGGGCACGGTGGCCACCACACGGCCGCCATAGCTCACCTCCACGGTGGCATCGCCGGGGATATTATAGGCGAAACCGCCCTTGGGGAAGCGCTTGGTGTCGCCTTTGTCGGTGACGGGCAACGTGGCGCGGCGGTCGATGCGCAGCGAGAGCGTGACGGGGGCGCCTCCGAGGTCGTCGGGCGCCACGATGCCGTCGACGGGCGAAAGACGAGCGATCACCATACGGTCTATCTCGGTGCTGTCCGGCACGACGGTGATGGTGCGCACTGCCGTGGACGTCTTGGTGGTACCGGCAAACATGGCCGTAAGTGCAGCCTCCTGCGCCGCGATATTGTCGAGCACAAGCTGCATGGCGCGACCGTCGGGCGGGGTATTTTCGGCCTGTCCGCTCAGCAGGTCGCTGCGCATCTCGCGGAGTTCAAACACACGCTGAGCGGCCAGCTCGGCACGCTTCGAGGTGGACGAGCTGCGGGTCATGTCCTGCGTCACAGCCTGGCGCGCGGCCTCGGTCTCGAGGGCGGTGGGAGCGGCAGGCTGCGCCACCGGCAGCGCAGGAGCCACGCGCTCGGGCGCCTCGGTGTTGACAGCCACAGGCACCCCACGGCTGTCGAGCTCGATATACGGCGACGAATTGCTCTTGAACTGCACCTGCCAGCGCGAGGCCTCGTCCGGTTCTCCGTGGGTGCGCAGCGTCACGGAGCGCAGCGTGGCCGTGCGTGCGGGCTTGCGGATCGCATCGGTGATGCCCAGATAGCGGTTCGCGTAATTGTAGAACTCTCCGGGGGTGCTCTCCGTGAGCTCCGCCTCGAGAGTGATATCCAGAGCGGTCTTGGGCAGAGAATATATCAGGGCGTACTCCGACGCCTTGTTGGCTGTGAGGCGCTGGGTGTTCTGGGCCGCAGCCGGGCATGCCACGAGGGCCGCGAGGGCCGAGTATATAAATATCTTTTTCATAATCATTTGATTATGGACGCAATGGCGCGTCCTATGTTGTCGACCACATCTCCGGCGGCCACTCCGTAGGAGCCGTGGGTTTTCTCGGCCAGCGAACCGGCGAGGCCATGCACATACACAGCCGCCGAAGCCGCCAGCTCGGGATTAAGGCCCTGGGCCATGAATCCGGCGATCACGCCGGTGAGCACGTCGCCGGTGCCGGCAGTTGCCAGCGCGGGCGTGCCTGTGGAATTGTAGCACACTTTACCGTCGGGTCGCACCACCGCCGTGTTGTGGCCTTTCAGCACGATAATTATCTGGTGGAACATGGCCACCTCTATAGCCTTGGCCAGACGTGCGTCTGAGCCGGGCTGCCGGCCAAAAATGCGGTCGAACTCTCCTGCGTGCGGCGTGATCACGCTGCGCACCGGTATATAGTCGAGCATCGTGGGGCGGAGCGCTATGCAGTTGAGCGCGTCGGCATCCAGCACCACGGCACGGCTGTTGCTGTTGGCCACCTTCAGAAACGATTCGAGAGCGTCCACGGTGGTGTCGGCCGTGCCCAGACCCGGGCCTATGGCCACGGCGTTATAGTTGCGGCGCAACTCTATCTCGTGTATGTTGAAATTGTCGCTGTCGGCCTCAAACAAAGCCTCGGGCGCGCCGGACTGCATCACATAATAGCCGCAGCGCGGGGCATGGCACGTGACCTTCCCGCATCCGGAGCGCACGGCCGCGCGGGTGGCCAGCAGAGCCGCACCCATCATACCGTAGCTGCCGGCAAATATCACGGCGCTGCCGTAGTCGGCCTTGGAGGTGTCCGGCCGGCGGGCGGGCAGCAGGCGGCGCACCTGCTTGCGTTCTATCAGGAAATAGTCGGCCTCCACTGCAGCAGTGGCCGAGCGCGAGAAGCCGCCTTCGAGCGTCTGCCACTGGCCCACGAGCTCGGCATTCTCCGGCGGGAAATAGGCAAGGCGCGGGGCGCCCAGCGCCAGGGTGATATCGGCGTGGATAATATTGCGGTTGATCAAGCCGGGAGCACCGTCGGCAGGCAGGCCCGAGGGCATGTCGATGGCGACGATGCGGGCGCCGCTCTCGTTGATCCGCTGCACGAGCGCCTGATATGCCCCGCCCAGCGGACGCTGCATCTCGCTGCCGAAAAGGCCGTCAACCACGAGGTCGCGGCCTGAGAGGTCGGGCATCGAAAAAGTACCGGTCACTTCCTGAAATCCCTCCTGCCCGCAGGTCTGCAGATATGCATCCCGTGCAGCCACAGTCTCGGCCGTTGCCGTAGTGCCGCGGATATTGAAGAAAAACACCGACGGGCGACGGCCATCGGTCGCGAGCATCCGCGCCGCAGCGAGCGCAATCGCGCCGCAGCGACCCGGGCCGGCAAACACCACCACATTGCAGCGGTAATCCGCGAGCGCGGCACCTATAGCGGCAGCCGCTCCTGCGCCAAAGTGCTCGTCGAGCGCAGCCGCCGTCATGCCTGTTTCGGCCAGCGTAGCGGCTTCAATAGCCTGAATTTGAGGGTAAGTATATAGTTTCATGAAAGTCGAGACGTAGAGGGACTATTATCACGGCAAAATTACTGAAAATAACACGACCCTGCAATATCATGCCTCAAAAAAAGAAAGGAAAAATCAGCGGAAATATTTGGCCGGGTCGGAAAAAAGTTGTAGATTTGCACCCGCAACCGCAAGGAAAGATGCCGGAGCGGTCGATCGGGACGGTCTCGAAAACCGTTGTACTCTTACGGGTACCCAGGGTTCGAATCCCTGTCTTTCCGCCAACAATAAAAGCTCTCCCATTCGGGAGGGCTTTTATTGTTAACTCGGACGGAAAGGTTGCGGGGAACCCGAGGGTCCGTTATCGCGAAGCGCTTTCGCAGCGCAGAAAGAATCCCTGTCTTTCCGCAACCTTGTCAGACGCGAGTCAGACAAAACAAGTCAAACCTCAGACTTTCAATAAGTTCTGAGGCTTTTTATATCCTTTCCTACCAGTTGCCGTACACAATTCGACTAACCTTTTTTCGTCAGACATATGGAAAAGGATATGCTGGAGTGTGCGCAGGGTTATTGCCTGTGCATTTATATATCGGAATAAGATGAGCAACGATACGAATGACAGCCGCCCGCTTCGAAAACCAGGGGCGATCCATGGCGCGCCCCCGGAGAGGAGTGGGTCAGAAGCTGAGAACGAAGGGAGCCAATCGGTATCGGGTTGGCATTCCGGATAAAAACAACGGATTGCGGGGAGGGACGTTTTCCGCAGCTGCGAGGAAGCGCGATTGTCGAAGCTTGCGGAAGCGGTCCCGGCGGCGCGGCTGGTCGCGCGGTAGATGTGATGAATGATGAAACATATTTAAGATGATTAGTAGATTAATGGGTTAGTAAATACGGTTGATTATCTCATGTGTGTAAAATCCCGGCCGGGGGAACGCCATGAGCTCAGTGGCGTTGTTCGTTTTACACTGCAAAGTTACGACACAATAATACCCCGATAACCTATAATCGCGCACAAATGCACTTTTTTTTGAAAAAAAACACAGAAGCGGCTGCAAGTCGTGGACCTGCAGCCGCTTAAGGCATAGTAGTGCGTGATTATTTCTTCACCTTCCGGCCATCGACGATGTAGACTCCTGCGGGAAGGTCGGAGAGGGTGATGTGGTCGGGATAGCGGTAGCCGCTGATGTTGTAGATACCCTTGAGGCGCGCGGGCACAGCCGAGGATTCGTCGACGGTTACGTCTTCGATGCCGGAGATAACTCCGCCAAGGCCGCGTACCACGCCTGCATAGGCGTGCTTGCGGTAGAGGGTGCCGAGAGTCCATATACCCACGGGTGTGTTTGCGCGCCAGCCGCTATTGGCGGGAGAGTCCGTGGCGCACCAGAAGCATATGCCCCATTGCTGATCGGCGGGGATAAGGCGGAAATATTCCTTGAGAATCCACTCGTAGAAGTCGGCCATGTTCTTGTGCTGCGTCTCGGTCATCTGCGCCGTGGGCACGTCGCGACCGGATGCATCGACATATCCCATGTCGAATTCGCTCACACGCACGAGCTTGCCGGAAGCCGCCATAAGCGTGAACATATTGGTGATGGCGTTCTTCTTGCTTGTGAGCGTGCCGGAATTTTCGTAATACGAAATATGCATCTGGGTGCCGATACCGTCGATAAAGGTCTCGCCGTCGGCCTCCCACTTCTTGATCCAGTTGATCAGCGACTTGAGCTTCTTATTGCCGTCCCAGTCGCTCTCGAGGTTATAGTCGTTGATGAAGAGCTTGATATCCTTGGGGCCATACTTGCGGGCATAGCGCACGGCGCTGCGCACGTATTCGAGATCGCCCATGTGGTCCTGCCAGAAGAACGCATCGCCGCCCACATCCCATGTGGCTTCGCCATTGTAGCCGTCGGAATGCTGGAGTGTATAGTTGCCGCTGCCATCGTCGCCGCCTCCGGAGATAGCTTCGTTCACCACATCCCAGGCCTTCACCTTTCCCCCGCAGGCCGCCATCATTCCCTTGATCCACGATTCCATGGCGCCTCCGAGTTTTTCGATTTTCTCTTCACGGGTGAGAGGTGTGCTCTGCGGGAGCACGAGAGTGAAGTAGCTGTGCTCAATTTGGGGAGCCACCACGCCGCCTCCGGCTTTCTTCATCTTGAAGGATGAGAGGTCGGAGCCCTCGACGGAGCCGTTGACAAGTTTTTCCACGCCGTTGACCTTGAGGCTGAGATTGTCGAAGTAATAGGTATTGGCATCGGCGAGCTCGCTGAGGTTGAACGCTACAGACTTGCCGCTCACTGCGAAATTGCCCGACACCGTGATGGTCTTCCACTCGGTGGTAAAGTTGATATTGCCGAACGCGCGATAATCCACATAGCTGCCGGGCTCGTTGTGGATCTGCGTCGACGCCGTGGCCGGCTTATCGGCCCGCACATCGGCGGTGAACACGAAGCTCTGGCCGGCGGAGAACTGCGAGGATGCAAGCACCCAGAACTGGTTGTCCCACACCTCCGACTGCTTGGCCGAGGCCTCGACCTTGAGGTAGCGGCGCTCTTCATTGTTCTTCATGGCACCCACTTTTTCCTCAACCTTAATGTTGCGGATATAGATGTCGCCCACGAAGTCGCCGCACTGAAGAAGCATGAACGGACCGTCGACGGGACTTGTGTACGACACTTTCACTTCTTTCCACGACGTGGTGAACGAGAAGTCCTTGTTCTCGCCGCTGCCCCAGTCGCCCAGCTTCGAGTGCATCGTGCCGTTGGCCGACCCCTTGATCTCGTAGGTGAAGTCATAGGTCTTGCCGGCTTCCACGGGGATGTCGCCATAGGCCACAAACTGCACCTCCCATGATTGCACACGCTTGGTGGTGTGGATGCGGAGGCCGTCGGCCGACGAGTAGCTGAGATTGAAGCCATACTGTGATTGGTCGGCGGTCCATCCCACATTCTGCTGCACGCGGAAATCCTTCGAGGCCACAACCATATTCACGAGAGTGTCGGGGTGCTCAAAAGGCACGGCGGGCTTGTCCTTGATAAGCCCGCGCAGCCATCCGTTGGGCTGTTGCGAGTGCCACGCGAGAGTGTGGCCGTAGACGTTGATACCGGCTTTCTCGGCGGCATTCACATATCTGGTAACCGTCGAAAAATCCATGTCGCCGTTGTTATTGACACAGCTCGCCATTTTCATGGCGTTGCCTGCAACGGTTTCGGTGAAGTTGTCGTTGGTGAGTCCTGCGATGGATGAATTCGACAGGTATTCGCTCACGGTGGTGCCTATGCCAAGCTTGAAATTGGGATACTTGTCGTAGTCGATATATTTCTTAAGCGCGGCAAAGTCCTTCAGATAAGCATAATTGGGATCGGAAGGGTTGCCCTGCTCATAATTTTTCAGATCCTCCGCGGAGGCAAAGAGCGCAGAAAGGCTTGCAAGAGCCAATAATACGACTTTTTTCATTTAGTGGAGACTTAAGGTAAAAATAAGTTAGATCAGTATTTTATGTGTTTTGCAGCGCAAAAGTATCAAAAAAAGACCAAAATACCAAATAGCCACGGTTTTTAGAGCTCGTTCCGGGGGATCATACCGCGCGGCGAATGAAGCGGAGCAGATTCCCGGCGGCTCCAGCTCTCGGCCACATACCAGATGCGGTCGATAATGCGCGTACGGAACAGACCAGCGAGCCACAGTATCGGCGCACCCCACTGCGCTGACCCGGGATACACATAATAATCGTCGAGAGGTACGCTCAGGGCTATCACGGCAAGCTCTTCAAATTCGGCCTCATGCTCTTGGAAATTATGCCTGAGCCAAGTTTTCAATGTCCGACAGGTTATTTATGCTAATATAATTCATAATTTGAGAAGAATTTTCGACTACGGTCGAAAAAATACCACAAAACATCGAAATTTTCAACTGTGGGCGAAAAATATCCGGGTGGACATTTTACTGGCATCAGATATTTTCAAGATTGTAAAATACGGATTATTAAAGAGTTTTTATTAGCTTTGCAGATAAAATGTAAATTTAGATTTATGAAGATCAAACATGTGCTCGCAACCGCGCTGATTGCACTGGCTCCCGCCGTGAATGCGCAGGTGGTAATTAATATTGCCGCCGCACAAAGAGGGCCAGTGGTAAGCCCCCCCCATTCCGGAATTTTCTATGAAGATAGCAATCATGCCGCGGACGGTGGCCTATATGCCGAGCTGATCCGAAACCGCTCGTTTGAGGACGACCCGGTGCACGGCAACTGGCATGCCGTGGGGGATACGCGCATGGAGATCGTGAGCGACGGTCTGCTGAACGATGTGCAGCACCGGGCCCTGGGCGTCAATATCACACGCCACGGCGACGGAGTGCGCAACGAGGGTTTCTGGGGCATCAACGCCGTGGAAGGACGTGAGTATAAACTTTCGTTCTGGGCGAAGAGCGACCGGAAATACAAGGGCACTTTCACCGCCCGACTCCAATCGACCGATGGCCGCACGCTGGGCGAAACGGAGGTGAAGGTGGCGCTCACAAAGGATTGGGAAAAGTACACAGCCACCATCACGGCTACCGCCGACGACCCTAAAGCCGAGTTCACGCTCACGGCCGACAAACCCGGCGAATTCCGGCTGGACGTGGTGAGCCTCTTTCCGCCCACATTCAAGAACCGCGAGAACGGCATGCGTCCGGACCTGGCACAGATGCTCGCCGACATGCATCCCACGTTCATGCGCTTTCCCGGCGGATGCTTCGTGGAAGGCCAGGACAGCCCGGACAACGCCTTCAGGTGGAAACGCACCATCGGTCCCATCGAGCAACGCGAGGGACATCAGAACGTGAACTGGGGCTACCGCACCAGCGACGGCATAGGATTCCATGAGTATCTGCAACTGGCCGAAGACCTGGGAGCAAAACCGCTGTTTGTGGTGAACGTGGGCATCTGGCACGGCGGCTGCACTCCCTACGACAGCATCGGCAGCTGGATAGAGGAGTGCCTCGACGCTCTCGAATACGCCAACGGCGACGTGACCACCCGCTACGGCAAGATGCGCGCGCTGAACGGCCACCCCGAGCCTTTCAATCTGGAGTACATCGAGATAGGCAACGAGAATTACAACTACAACATGCAGGACAATTCCGACCAGAGCGACCATTATCCCGAACGCTACATACAGTTCTACAACGCCATCAAGGCACGCTACCCCGATGTGCATTGCATAGGCAACGTGGAGTCGTGGTCCACCGATTTCCCTTCGTGGCGCAACGACTACCCGGTGGAGATGGTGGACGAGCATTACTACCGCAATCCCAAGTGGTTTGCCGACAGATTCGACAAATACGACGGCTACGACCGGTCGAAGCACAAGGTGTACGTGGGTGAATATGCCGTGACGAGCAACTTCGGCGACCTGGGCAACCTGAATGCCGCTCTGGGCGAGGCCGTGTACATGATGGGCATGGAAAACAACTCCGACGTGGTGGTGATGAACTCTTATGCCCCTATTTTCGTGAATGAGAACGACGCGCGCTGGCGCCCGGACATGATACGCTTCAATTCGTCGGAGGCGATGGGCACGCCGTCGTACTACGTGCAGCAGCTCTTTGCCAACAACATTGGCACGCAGGTTGTGAAGACCGACTGGACCTACGATCTCACGAAGCCGCAGGCAGCCGAGGAGGAGATGAAGCAACCCGTGCGCGTGGGATTCTCCTCATGGGGCACGGAATCATCCTACCGCAACCCGCAACTCATCGTAGACGGCAAGGTAATTGACCTCGGCAACTATCAGGCGTGGGAAAAGGTGAGCGGCCAATGGGAAGCAACGGCCGGAGAAATGTCACAGACGGGTAATGCGCAGCCTGCTATGATCGCGTGCCCGGAGCTCATCGACGCCGAGAGCTACACCTTCAAGGTTCAGGCGCGCAAGAACGCCGGCCTTGAGGGCTTCATGGCAATGTTCGGCTATAAGAATCCGGATAATTATATGTGGTACAATGTGGGCGGCTGGGGCAACTCGCAGAACAACGTGGAGCAGGCCATCGACGGCAACCGCGTGCCGCTGTGCCGCGAGCAGCGCTTCAGCGTGGAGCCCGGGCGCTGGTACGATCTGCAGGTGGACGTGGCCGGCGACAGCATCCGTTGCTACCTCGACGGACGTCTCGACCTCGAGTGCAAGGCTCTCGCCGGAAGTGCGATGGAAGGAGTGTTCGCCTCCACCACAATAGACGATGCAGCAAAGATTATGTACGTCAAGGTCGTGAATCTGGGCGACGGCCACGCCGACGGCATCGTGAATCTTGCGAACTGCGCGATTGATACCGACAAGGACGACGCCCTGCAGCTGATCCGCCTCTCGGCCGAGAACGGCAACGAGGAAAATTCCATCCCTGACCCGCGCCACATCTACCCCACCCCGGGTAGCATCCGGGCAGGAAACGCCGGCGAAGTGCTCTTCGACGTTCCGGCTTATTCAGTGAATATCATCAAGATAGCCCTGAAATAGCGCGCCGCCATCAGGCCGAAAACTGATTGGGAGATTAAACAGAAAGAGGCTGCGATGCAGCCTCTTTCTGTTTAATCTCCCAATTTCGGGCGTTATTGTATCCACACACCCACGGGCCTCGGATCCTTGACGAATTTACCATCAACCTTATTATACACACAAGCTTGCCCGGAACTGAAACCGTACTTCTTATCCACGTAAATCATGTCGTTGGCATAGTAAAAATCAAGAATGGCCGGAAATGAAGTAAACCACCAGTAGCCGCCCCAGTGGTCATACACTGCCTGAATGTATTTCTCCAGCGTCTTTAAATTCTTGAAATCAATCTCGCTGAATGTCCACTCTGGCCGGGCACCATATTCATCATCGTCATCGTCTTTCTCCGAATCAACCTCCGGGATGTCGACCTTTACCCGCAGGCCACCCAAAAATTCGGCAAGCAACCGGTAGATGCCATCGGTGAGATACAGTGCTCCCTTGGGAATTTCAGGCGTTACCACGTAGGCCGAATGCTTCTCCTCATCAACACCATTAAGGTTATTATACCATCACCTGCCATATTCGTCTTTTATCGAATCAGTATATATATAAAACCTTTGTACCGTAAGATCA
>CAMWRI010000083.1 GCA_947176585.1 uncultured Porphyromonadaceae bacterium | reverse complement strand
CAGCCTTGCGGATAGTGGGGAAGTTGGTGAGCATGCCACCGGGCCAGCGCTCGATCACGTAGGGCATGTTTACGGCAGCAGCCTTGTCGGCTACGACCTGCTTGGCCTGTTTCTTGGTTGCCACGAAGAGCACTTTCTTGCCCTGCTTGGCGATGTTTTTGAGAGCAGCTGCGGCTTCGTCGAGCTTGGCAGCTGTCTTATAGAGGTCGATAATGTGGATACCATTGCGCTCCATGAAGATATAAGGAGCCATAGCGGGATTCCATTTGCGTTTGAGGTGGCCGAAATGGCATCCTGCCTCGAGGAGTTGATCAAAAGTGGGTGTTGCCATACTTTTAGATAGTTGTTTACGTTCTTGTGGGAAATGCAACCGAGCGGTAGGGAACGTGTCCATCCACGCGGTTTAGATACTAAACACTGTATAGTGCAAGACAATCTCATGCCGCCGCGAAAGACAGCACAGGAGAAAATCTTAACGTTTGCTGAACTGGAAGCGCTTGCGTGCCTTGGGCTGACCGGGTTTCTTACGCTCTACGGCGCGTGCGTCGCGAGTCATGAAGCCGGCTTTGCGGAGCACAGCCTTGTCGTCGGGGTTGATTTTAACAAGTGCGCGGGCGATACCCAGGCGAAGAGCTTCGGCCTGGCCTTTGTAGCCACCGCCGTCGAGGTTCACATGGATGTCGTATTTTTCTACTGCGTCGAGAGCGGCGAGGGGCTGCTTCACGATGAACTGAAGAATCGAAGAGGGGAAGTACACTTCGAGGGGGCGCTTGTTGATAGTGATGACGCCGGTGCCTTCCTTGACGATTACGCGTGCCACGGCGGCCTTACGACGGCCAACTGCATTGATATTTTCCATTCTTTCGATTATTTCAGGGTGTTAACATCTACAACTACGGGGTTCTGAGCTGCATGGGGATGCTCGGGACCGTTGTACACGTGCATGTTCTCGATGAGGCGACGACCCAGACGGTTCTTGGGCAGCATGCCTTTCATAACGCGGATGAACAGGGGGTTCATGCCGGGCTTGAGGTGCTTGTTGAAGCTCTTCTTGATGAGAACCTCGGGGGTGAGCTCACGCTGGCCGCCGGGGTAGCCGGTGTAGTTGAGATAGATGCGATCGGTCAGCTTCTTGCCGGTGAGACGCACCTTTTCGGCGTTGATGATGATAACATTGTCGCCGCACTCCACGTTGGGGGAGTAGCTGGGCTTGTTCTTGCCGCGGAGCAGCAGAGCAACCTTAGAGCACAGACGGCCCAGGGGCTGGTCGGTAGCGTCGATCACCACCCACTGGTGCTCTACGCTCTGTGCGTTGGGGGTAAGGGTTTTGTAGCTTAAAGTATCCACTTTAGTAATTTCTTGATTAGTTGTTAATTAAACGTGCGACAACGAGGCGCTGCTCGGCCAAAAGCACATCGCCCGACTGCCGCTGAAGCTTTAATTGGACATAATCGGCCTGCAAAGTTACAATTTTTTGTTTAAACAGCAATGAATTATGAAGTTTTTTTTCGAGAAGAGGGATTAATCGAGATTAAACGGTGTAAAGCGGAACTAAGCTCGAGGGAAAGCATAGAGCGGGCGCGACTCTTACGAATCACGCCCTGCCGCTATACCAATACCATTAAACTGCCCGGTCAAGCCAGGTTGCCGACGGCATTGCCTATATAGGCAGCCACGTCGGTGTCGCCGAGAAGATCGGCGTAGGTGAGCCACACGAGCAGGAGGATAATCAGGAATATGGCACCTGCTGCCACCCATGCGCTCGTCTTGTTTGTCTTGTCTTTTTTGCTGTTCTTACTCATTTCTTAAGCGTTTTTGTGATGAATCTTTGAAATTATAACAAATATCCCGACGAAAGGTTTTCGCGATTGAAGCGAAAAGTGTAATTTTGCGCTAAGAAAACCAAAATCATCCACACAATGTCGTTATTTGATAAACTCTCGGCCCGCGCCAAATCTTTTCCGCAGCGCATAGTTCTGCCCGAAGGCACGGAGCCCCGCACTCTCACCGCTGCCGACCGTATTCTGGGCGACGGCCTGGCCGATATAATACTTATAGGTGCACCCGACGAGATCAAGCACATGGCTGCCGAGCTTAACCTGGCGCACATTGAAAAAGCCACCATCGTGAATCCCGCCGACGAGGCTGTGATCGACCGCTACGCTCCCCTGCTGCTCGAGCTGCGCCGCAGCAAGGGCATGACCGAGGAAGAGTCGCGCCTCACGGCTGCCAATCCTCTATATCTCGGCTGCCTGATGGTGAAAGCCGGCGATGCCGACGGCCAGGTAGCAGGAGCCATGAACACCACCGGCAACGTGCTGCGTGCGGCATTCCAGGTGATCAAGACACAGCCCGGCATCAGCGTGGTGAGCGGAGCGTTCCTCATGCTGCTTCCCGAGGGGCTGAACTTCGGCACCAACGGCATCCTGGTGTTTGCCGACTGCGCCGTGGTGCCCGACCCAACCGCCGAAGAGCTCGCCCAGATTGCCGTGAGCGCAGCCCAAACCGCGCGCGACATCGCCGGTATAGAACCGCGTGTGGCACTTCTTTCGTTTTCCACCAAGGGCTCGGCCAAGAGTCCGCGCGTAGACAAAGTGATCGAAGCCGGACGCATCGCGCATGAAATGGCACCCAAGCTCATCCTCGACGCCGAGCTGCAGGCAGATGCCGCCATCGTGCCCGCCGTGGCAGCCACAAAAGCTCCCAACAGTCCTCTTAGCGGTCGCGCCAATGTGCTCGTTTTTCCCTCGCTCGAAGTGGGCAACATCGCCTACAAGCTGGTGCAGCGCCTGGGCAACGTACAGGCAGTGGGCCCCGTGCTTCAGGGCCTGGCAGCTCCGGTCAACGACCTCAGCCGCGGAGCGTTCCCCGAAGATATCTACAAGACCATAATCATTACCGCCAACCAGGCCATCGGCTTGAAAGAAAACGCATAAATCATGAAAATACTCGTTCTCAACTCGGGCAGCAGCTCGGTTAAATACAAACTCATCGACACCGACGGCGAGCTCGTGCTGGCCGAGGGCGGTGTGGAAAAGATAGGCCTCCCCGACAGCTTCCTTAAATATAAGAAAGCCGATGGCAGCAAGGGCATCGTGGAGCTGGGCCTCACCGACCACAAAGGCGCCATCGAGGCTGTGCTTCGCCGCCTCACCGACCCTGCTGACGGCTGCATCAAGAGCTACGACGAAATCAACGCCGTGGGTCACCGCGTGGTGCACGGCGGCGAGAAATTCGCCAAGAGCGTGATTATCGACGATGCCGTGAAAGAAATGATACGCCAGTGCTACGACATCGCGCCCCTGCACAATCCGGCCAACATGACCGGCATCGAGGCCATGGAGCAGCTTCTGCCCGGCGTGCCTCAGGTGGGTGTGTTCGACACGGCATTCCACCAGACGATGCCCGCCAAGAGCTTCATGTATGCCCTGCCCTATAAATATTATGAGGAAGACGGCGTGCGCCGCTACGGCTTCCATGGCACCAGCCACCGCTACGTGTCGCAGCGCGTATGCGAAATCCTGGGCGTAGACATCAAGGATGTGAAAATCATCACTTGCCATGTGGGCAACGGCGGCAGCATCACCGCCGTGGACGGCGGCCGCAGCGTGGACACGTCGATGGGCCTCACCCCCACCGAGGGCCTGATGATGGGCACCCGCGTGGGCGACATCGACCCGGGTGCGCTCACATATCTCATGACCAAGCACCATCTCACTGCCGACGACGTGCAGCGCATGATCAACAAGGAGAGCGGCATGGCCGGAGTGAGCGGCATCAGCAGCGACATGCGCGAAATCGAAGCAGCCGTAAATGCCGGCAACGAACGTGCGCGTCTGGGACTCGAGATGTATGAGCAGCGAATCACCAAATATATAGGCGCATATGCGGCCGAGATGGGCGGCGTAGACATCATCGTGTTCACCGGAGGCGTAGGCGAAAATCAGTGCGGACTGCGCGCCGATGTGTGCGCTCCCCTCGCCTTCATGGGCGTGGAAATCGACCCCGAGGCCAACAAGGTGCGCGGCGAGGAAGCCGTTATTTCCACCGCTGCGAGCAAGGTGAAAGTGGTGGTGGTTCCCACCGATGAGGAACTGATGATCGCACGCGACACCGCGGCTCTGGTTAAATAAACTTTATTAATATATAATATGTGAGGGCCGCACCCCGCGTGCGGCCCTCTTTAGTAAATAATCATGAGCAACGAGATAAAAACCGTATATCACTCGCGCATCGACCTGTGGGTGTGGTGCGTGATGATTATGGGACTCGCCGTGATAGTGGTGGCCACCATAGGATCCTATTGGTGGCTATGCCTGCTGTATGGCGCACTGCTAACAGGGCTGTTTGTGTTCGGCATTTTCGGATGCCACTACGAAATATGCGGCAACCGGCTGATTGTGTATCAATTCTTCCGCCCGCACGTCTTCCCCATCGACAAGATCAAGGAAGTGGGCAAGACCACGGGCTATCTTGCCACGGCAGGAGCCTCGCGCAAGAGGGTGTCAATAAAATTCACAGACCGCAGCGTGATGAAAAGCTCCATGCCGCTGGAAATCTCGCCCAAAGACCGCGACGGATTTATCGCGCATCTCAAGCAGATAAATCCCGCAATTGCCACAAGCGCCTAAGCCTTGTAGAGATAGCGCTTGATAGAGCGCTTGGCCGTTTTCTCGAATTCCTCCTGATAGATGCGCACATCGGCCACGCGGCTATAGCCGGGCAATTCGGCGTTGAGAGTCACGAGATTCTCGCGCAGCGCCGCCTCAAGCGCAGCGGCATCGAGCCCTTGCTCGCGGGCGGCTGTGAAATCGGGATAGACCAGAGCCACGAGGCGACCGTCCTCGTCCACAATAATACTTTCGGCCACATAAGGCATATTATTCAGCTTGGACTCAATCTCTTCGGGATATATATTCTGGCCGTTGGCGCCGAGAATCATGTTTTTGTCGCGGCCGCGTATAAACAGGTAGCCGTCGGCATCAATGGTGCACACGTCGCCGGTGCACATCCAGCCGTCGCGCATCACGGCCTCCGTGGCCTCCGGATTTTTGAAATATCCGTCCATCAGATTATCGCCGCGCACCCACAGCACACCGGGAACTGTGGCCGGATCCGACGTGTCGATACGAAACTCCATGCGATCCGCAGGGCGCCCGCAGGAGCCGGTGCGCACATCGTGGCGCGTAGACATATATGCTATGAAGGGGCCGCACTCGGTCATGCCGTAGCCGTTGGCATAGGGAAAACCTATGCGCAGCAGCAGTTCTTCGATCTCGCGGTTGAGCGAAGCACCGCCCACCATGAGCTCGCGCACATTTCCGCCGAATGCATTGATGAGCGCTTCACGCACCCGCGCCAGCACCCTTGTGTCGAATCCCGGCACGTGCAGCAGCATGCGCACGAGGCGGCGGTCAAACATGGGCAAAATGCGCGTGCGGATGATCTTTTCCACCACAAGAGGCACTGCCGATATAAACTTGGGCTGTATATCCGCCATGGCCTCCATGATTATGCGAGGCGCCGGAGTGCGGGTAAGGAACGTGATATGGCAGCCGGTGCACACCGGGTAGAACAATTCCACCGTGAGCCCGTACATGTGGCCGAGCGGGAGCAGGCTCACCACGGGGTCGCCGGCCTTGAGCCAGCCTATCGACTCCTGCGAGAACACCACATTGCTCCACAACGCCTTGTGGGACAGCATCACGCCCTTGCTGAAACCGGTGGATCCGCTGGTGTAGTTGATGAGCATGAGATCAGAAGGATCGGGGCGGAAATACTTCACGTCGGCCGGCGTGAATCGCTCGGGATAGCGGCAGCCGAAAAGCTCGTTAAGGCGCGAACGGGCCGCCGAAAGCGCATCGCTGCGCGAGTAGAGCACCGTAAAATCGGCCACGCGCATCACGCCCCCTATACCGGGCATCTGCGAAGGATCGAGGTTTTCCCATATGCTGTTGTCGGCCATTAGCAGGCGCGCGTCGCTGTGGCAAACGAGATGATGGATGGAATCAGGCTTGAAATCCGGCAATATAGGCACAGCCACACAGCCGTAGGTCACGATGGCGAGCATCGCCGTGCCCCATTGAGCCGAGTTGCGTCCGCACAGCGCTATACGCTCGCCACGCTTGAGACCGGCGTACTCAAACAGCAGATGCAGCTTGGCGATCTTGCGGGCCACATCGCGGTACTGATACGACACGCCGCGAAAGTTGGTCAGCGCGGGGCGTTCCCAGTTGTCGCGGATACTGTTTTCAATAAACGGTATGATACTTTTCACTTCTTCCTTCGTCATCTTAGCTTGATTTGCGTGATTTGTGCAATGCGGCACACAAACACAAATTTTGTGCAAATATAGGCATTTTTGCGGAAAATTGCCTAATTTTGCATTTCAAACCACATTAATTATATGTATAGAAAGCTGATTACGGCTGCCGCGGCGCTCGCTGTTGCGCTCGGCGCAGCAGCCGCTCCCATAGACAACGCCAAGCGGCTCTATCTCGACGGCCAGTACGAGGAGGCGCTCCCCCTGCTGGAGTCTCTGCATAAAAAGACACCGCGCGACGGCAACACCGCCTATTATCTGGGCGCCACACTCGTGGCCCTCGACCGCGGCGGCGATGCCGTGGCACCTCTTGCCGTGGCGGAATCCCGCGGAGTGGCGGATGCCTCGAGACTGCTGGCCGAGGTGGCTCTGGCCGATTACCGCCCCGATGATGCGGCCGAGCATCTGGACAAATGGGAATCTGCGCTGAAGAAAAACCGCAAAGCCACGATTCCCGACGAGCTCGACGAGTTGCAGCAGCTGTCGATTGCCATGCGCAACATGATGGACCGTGTGGAAAAAATCGAAATAATCGACTCCATATCTGTAGACAAGCTCGATTTCTTCTCCCACTACCGCATGTCGCCGGAAGCGGGAGCGATCGTAAAAGGCGCGAAATCAGGAATTGAAGAAGCTGCTATCGCGTTCAAGCCGCAGTGCGGACGCGAGATTATATGGGCAGCTCCCGATGAAGACACCGGGCGCATGCAGCTCATGGAAGCGGGAATACTCGACGACGGCACGCTCGACAACGTAAAGGCCATTGATATCGACAGCGAGGCCACGGCTCTTTCATTCCCGTTTCTGATGCCTGACGGAATCACCCTGTATTACGCAGCCGAAACACCTTCGAGCCTCGGAGGATATGATATATTCATGACCCGCCGCACCGACGACGGCGACTATCTGCAGCCCCAGAACGTGGGTATGCCCTACAACTCCCCGGCCAACGACTACATGCTCGCTATCGACGAGAGCGCCGGCCTGGGCTGGTGGGCTACCGACCGCAACGCTCCCGAGGGTAAAGTGACAGTCTACACCTTCATCCCCTCAGCTATGCGCGTGAATGTAGACCCGGAAGCCGACGATATCGCCGCCCGCGCGAGAGTGACGTCGATTGCCGCCACGCAGGAACCCGGCAAAGACTACGACAGCCTGCGCCGCCGAATCAATTCCCTGGCTGTGGCCCACACCTCACACCCTGGCGATGAGCGCAGCTTCGCTGTGGCCATGAGCGACGGCAGCGTGCGCACGTCGCTTTCCGATTTCCGCAACAGCGATGCCCGCAGAGCCATGGAGAGCGTGCTGGGCATCGATGATGAAATAGCGGCCATCGGAGCCGATCTCGACAAACTGCGCGAAATGTATCGCGGCGGCAACAAGGCCGTGGCACGCCGTATCACGGCTCTTGAGACTGACCTCGACAAAGCCCGCGCACGCCGCGCCACTGCCTTGCGCAAGGTGGTCAGACTGGAAAAATAATCTCTCTTCAATCATATCACATGACTTCATTCCTTATTGCACTGGCCACACTGATAGTGGGCTACATCATCTACGGCGCCATCGCCGAGCGCGTGTTCGGCGTGGATCCGTCGCGCAAAATGCCGGCAGAGACAATGCGCGACGACGTTGACTTCATGCCTCTGCCCACGTGGCGCGTGTTCCTCATCCAGTTTCTGAATATCGCCGGCCTCGGCCCCATTTTCGGAGCCATCATGGGTATCATGTTCGGGCCTGCCGCTTTTATATGGATTGTGTTCGGCACGATATTCGCCGGCGCCGTTCACGACTTCATTTCGGCCATGATGAGCATCCGCTCCGGCGGAGAATCGCTGCCGGAGATTGTGGGCAACCAGTTGGGCGGTGGCATCAAACAACTGATGCGCGCATTCTCGATGCTGCTTCTCATATTGGTGGGTGCCGTGTTCGTACTCACTCCGGCCGGGCTGCTGGCCACCATGACTCCCGACATTCTCACGTCGGCGTTCTGGATAGGAATCATTTTCCTCTACTACATACTGGCCACGCTGCTGCCCGTCGACAAGCTAATCGCGCGGTTCTACCCCGTATTCGGTTTCGCGCTGCTGTTCATGGCCGCCGGTCTTCTGGGCGTGCTGCTCTTCGGCAACAGCACTATTCCCGCCGGCTTTGAAAACGGGCTGGGAAGCCGCTTCACCGACAGCGCGCATCCTATATTCCCCATGATGTTCGTGAGCATAGCCTGCGGAGCGATCAGCGGCTTCCATGCCACGCAGAGCCCCATGATGGCCCGTTGCCTCAAGAACGAGCGGCTGGCGCGTCCGGTGTTCTACGGCGCCATGGTGGCCGAGGGTCTCGTGGCTCTTATCTGGGCGGCTGCGGCCATAGCTTTCACAGGCGGTTACGACGGCCTGCGCGACTACATGGCCGCCCACGGCAACAGCGCCGGAGCTCTTGTGCACGATATCTCGCTGCAGTGGCTTGGCACCTTCGGCGGTATCCTCGCTATCCTGGGAGTGGTGGCGGCCCCCATCACCACGGGCGACACCGCCCTGCGTTCGGCGCGTCTCATCGCGGCAGACTTCCTGCACATCGACCAGAAGCCGATACTTAAACGCCTGGCTGTGTCGATACCTATTTTCGCTCTCACAGCCGGAGTGATGATGATAGATTTCAACGTGCTGTGGCGCTACTTTGCCTGGAGCAACCAGACGCTGGCCGTATTCACCCTGTGGGCTGCCACTGCGTGGCTCTACCGACATGGACGCGCATACGCCCTCACGATGATTCCGGCTATGTTCATGACCACGGTGTGCGTGTGCTACTTACTATACGCCCCCACCCCCGAGGGTTTCGGCCTTGACTGGACCACGGCCATACTCATTGCCTTAGGATTCACAGCGCTATGCACCGGCGCGTTTGCCCGCATGGTGGCCCGTGATAAATCACCGCTCGAGACCGACGCCGCATGAGCCGATTCAAGGAAATATACGACGAGTTGCGCAGCACGCGCCGCTATAATCTCCACAGCCACACCCAATTCTGCGACGGCCACGCGCCAATGCAGCAGATGGTGGAGGGTGCCATTGCCGCCGGGATCACCCACTACGGGTTTTCGCCCCACAGCCCGCTGCCCATCCAGTCGCCGTGCAACATGAGCGCGTGCGACGTGCCTGCATATGCGGCCGAGGTAGAGCGCCTTAGAGATGTTTACGGCCACCGCATCAGGCTGTACAAATCCATGGAAGTGGATTATCTGGGGCCGCAATGGGGACCCGCGTCGGATGCCGTGGCATCATATGGCCTCGACTACGTGATAGGCAGCGTGCACTTCGTGCCCTCGCAGGACGGCAGATTCATCGACACCGACGGCCCCTCCGAGCGCTTCGCCGGATATGTGGCCACGGAGTTCCACAACGATCTCCGCTACGTGGTGGACACGTTCTTCTCGCAGACCATAGCCATGATAGAAGCCGGAGGCCTCGACATCGTGGGGCATTTCGACAAAATAGGCCTTAACACATCTTTCGTGCAGCCGGGTATCGAGGATGAGCCGTGGTACGGCCGCCACATCGCCGGCGTGGTCGATGCTATCGCCGCCGCCGGTATCACAGCCGAAATCAACACCAAGGCCTGCGCGCGCCGCGGACGCTTCTTTCCCGCATCGCGCTGGTGGCCATTGCTCAAGAAAGCCGGAGTGCCGGTTGTGGTCAACAGTGATGCCCACGATCCGGCGCTCACGGATGCCTCGCGCCCCGAGGCTTTCAACCTGCTTGATTCGCTGAGATGAAACCCACCCGACTTGAACTGCTCGCCCCGGCCCGCAATGCCGAAATCGCCATCGACGCGCTGATGTGTGGCGCCGATGCCGTGTATATGGGTGCCCCGGCTTTCGGCGCACGCGCCGCCGCCGGCAACGACGTGGCCGATATCGCCCGAGTGGTGGAAACGGCTCACCGATTCGGTGCGCGCGTGTACGTGACGATGAACACGATTCTCTATGAACACGAGCTCACGCAGGCGCGGGACCTGGTGCGCAACCTCTACAAAGCCGGCGTGGACGCCCTGATTGTGCAGGACATGGCCTACCTGGAAATGGACCTGCCGCCCATAGCGCTCCATGCCAGCACGCAGTGCGACATCCACACACCCGCCCGTGCCGAAATGCTCGAAAAAGCCGGATTCTCGCAGCTCGTGCTTGCCCGCGAACTCACGCTCGACGAGATTCGCCGGGTGCGCGCCGTCACCACGGTGCCGCTCGAAGCCTTCGTGCACGGAGCATTGTGCGTGAGCTACAGCGGTGATTGCCAGGCCGGATTCGTGGCCACAGGCCGAAGCGCCAACCGCGGCGAATGTCCGCAGATGTGTCGCCTGCCCTACCGTCTCACGGATGCCGCCGGCACCGATCTGGCGCCGGAGCGTCACTACCTCTCGCTGCGCGACATGAACCGCATCGACCTGCTGGCCGATATGGCCGATGCAGGTATTTCGTCGTTCAAAATCGAGGGACGCCTCAAGGATGCTGCTTATGTGCGCACCATCGTGGCCGCCTACTCCGCTGCTCTCGACCGCGTTGTGGCGGCTGGCGGGGGCCGCTATGTGCGCTCGTCGTACGGCCGCGCCGAGGCCGGCTTCGCGCCCCTGCCGACCAAGGTTTTCAATCGCGGCTACACATCGTATTTTCTTAATACTCCGCGCCGCGCGCCCGGCACGATTGCTTCGCTTGCCTCGCCCAAAAACACCGGCCTGCCCGTTGGCACCGTGCGTTCCTGCCGCGGCAGAGTGATTGAAGCAAAGCTCACGGAAACGCTTGCCAACGGCGACGGCCTCGGATATTTCGATGCCGAAGGGCACTACTGCGGCTTCCGCCTCAACAAAGCCGAAGGCAACAGGCTGTTCGCAGCCTCCGACGTGGCTGTTCCTGCCGGTGCCAAGCTCTACCGCAATGCCGACAAAATATACTCCGATTCCGTAGCTTCCGCCTGCCCTGTGCGCACTATTGCTGTGGACATGGAACTACGGGCGATATCACCCGGCCGCGTGTCGCTTAGGCTGAGCGACGAGCGCGGATGCTCCGCGGAAATCTGCCGCGAGATGCCCCTTCAGGAGGCAAATTCGCCTCAGGAGGATGCACGGCGGCGCACTCTTTTCAAGTTGGGTGGTACCATCTACCGTCCCGGTAATCTCGACGACCGTCTCGGCAACGTGTTTATTCCCGCGAGCGCTCTCACTGCGTTGCGCCGCGAGGCAGTGGAGACGCTCGACCGCACGTGGCGGGCCGCTTATCCTTTCGACTTGCGCCGCCGCATAGACGTGTCGCCGAGGCTCATGGAAGGCATTACCACCACATATCACGACAATGTGGCCAATTCGCTGGCAGCCAAATTCTACACGAATGCAGGCGCACATGTTGAACAACGCGCAGTGGAGGTGCAGCCCACAGCGGGCCCTATGCGCGTAATGACCACTCGCTATTGCCTGCGCCGCGAGCTCGGCGCGTTCCTGCGCCCCCCCACTGGCAGCTCCTTGCCCCCCCCCCTCTACCAGCGTGCCCCCGG
>CAMWRI010000082.1 GCA_947176585.1 uncultured Porphyromonadaceae bacterium | reverse complement strand
TACTTGAACTAAAAGCATTAAGAACGCAGCGAATACACTCTACAACATACCAGAAACTATGGATAAGCAGAATATAGTCGGAAAGATTTATCTCACTTCGTCCATTGAGGTAGGCGGAGGTCTGCATCAGTCTGTAGGCTTTGCGCCAGCGGCGATCGGAGATATAGTACCGAAGCCGATTGCCGTCCTCTTTCTCCAGAGCGGCAAAAATTTTCCGGATAGCTTTTATAGCCCGCACCACCGAAGGCTGAATGCCCACCGTCTTTGATTCGTTTTGCCAGCAGGAATACAGTTCGTCGGTTATGTAGAGCGCTTCCGGCAATTCCGACATTTCACCGCCGGCACCCTTTATCATATTGAAGAACGCAGTATCACTCTCTACGCAGTTTGAGACCATTCGCACGAGAAATCGGTCCCACAGCGCTTCAAGACCTTCATCCTTTGCCGGAAGCTCATTGGACGCAGCAATCAGCAGCTTCATAGGGGTGCGCATTATCATTCCTCCGTTGTGGAAGATATGCTCGTTTATTGCGGTCAGAAGGGTGTTTTGAATTGATGGCCCTGCTTTCCAAATCTCATCGAGGAACACGACATCCGCCTCCGGCAAATATCCGGCGGTAAGTCGCTCATATCGATCGTTGTTCTTTAATCGGGAAATTGAAATAGGGCCGAATATCTCATCGGGTGTTGAGAATCGCGACATAAGATAATCAAAGGACTTGCCATCCTTAAAAACCATCTTCACACGACTTGCGACCATACTTTTTGCCGTGCCAGGAGGGCCGAGCAGGAACATATTTTCTCCGGCTACGGCACAAAGCAATGCCACGGCAATAATCTGTTCCTTTTCATAGACGCCCTGCGACATCCATTCGATAAGTTGCAGGATATGCTCTTTGGGAGAGGATGAGAACAGTGATTTTGTAGCGTGTTTCTTTGCCATATTCCAAACAGGTTACTCCCAGCCTCCTCCAAGAGCCTTGTAAAGAGTAGCGAGGGCGAGATACTGGTCGCGCACGGCATTGCTCAGCCCGATCTGCGCATCAAAATAGCGCCGTTGCGCATCGAGTACGTCGATATAGTTGAGCGTGCCCGCGCGATACTGAGTGTGGGCCAGTTCCATGTATTTCAGTGCTGCGTCGCGCAGGTCGCGCCGCAGCGTCACTGTCATAGCCGTCTTGCTGAACGCTGTGGCGGCGTCGCTTACATCGCGGAACGCGGCAAGCACGGCCTGCTCATACTGCGCGCGTGCGCGGTCGTATGCCGCGATTGAAGCCTGATATTTGCGCTTCTTGCGTCCAAAGTCGAAGATTGATCCGGCGATGTTGCCCAGCGTGTAGCTGAACGGTGAGCTGAAGAAGCCTTGCAGCTCATCGTTTTCCCAGCCGCCGGTGAGGGCGAGGCGCAGCCTCGGAAAACGGTCGGCATAGCTTACGCCGGCATTTGCCAGCGCGCCTTTGAGGCGTTGCTCCGCTGCCTGCACGTCGGGACGTCTGGTGAGCAGGGTCGATGGCAGCGTCACGGGGAGGTGGGAGAAGTCGACCGGCGCGAGCTGGAGCGTGCCGCGCTCGAGATACTCGGCTGGATAGCGACCCATGAGCAGCGAGAGTGCATTCCGGGCTGCCGTGATGCGGCTTTCAAGGCCCGGAACGAGGGCCGCCGTGGTGGCGAGCTCCACCTGCGCCTGACGATACGGTGTTTCATGGGTGAGGCCACCTTCAAATCTGAGCTTGGCCATGCGCAGGCTCTCCTGTCGTGTCTCAAGCGTGCGGTTAACGATATCAAGCTCGTTGTCGAGAGCCACGAGCGTGTAGTACAGCCGCGCCACCTCGGCTACAAGACTCATTTGCGCCGCGCGGGCATCGTATTCGCTCGCGAGCCATGAAGCCTTCGCCGCCGCGCGCTCCCATTTTCCTGCGCCGAAAAGGTCGATTTCCCAGGCCACCGTGGCCTTGAGACTAAGCTCGGGATCGCGCACGGCTTTTTCGCCGTAGTAGTCGTTTGTCTCGTAGGTGCCACCAACGATTCCCGTGACCTGCGGCGCGATATTTAGAGCTGCCACGCCGTAGAGGCGGCGGGCCTCCTCAAGGCGTGCCATAGCAGCGTTGAGGTCGCGGTTGTGGGCGAGCGCCTCCGTGATCATGGCCGAGAGTGCAGGATCGGTATAGACACGCCACCACTCCATGTCGGCCAGCGTGAGAGAATCAGCAGCTGTGGCCGCGGCTTCTATTCCCGGCACTGATTCAGGCATGGGCTCAAGTTGCGGAGCGGCGCAGTTTTTCACTCCTGAGCATGATTGCATGAACGCGACGGCCAGGGGAAGCGCCAGTATAGCGGCGCCAGAGATGCGGCGCGAGGCTATCCGTTGTTTAATGCGGGTGATCATTACGAAGAAGAAGGGTACGAAGATTATGCCCACCGTGATGGCCACGAGCATTCCGAAGAACACACCCGTGCCTATGTCGCGGCGAGCCGCCGAGCCGGGGCCCGAAGCAAATACAAGCGGCAGCAGGCCCAGGGTGAAGGCAAGGGACGTCATCACGATGGGGCGGAAGCGCAGGCGGGCGGCTTCCACGGCCGCAGCTACGGCATCCGCGCCTCGCGCCGTGGCTTCCGATGCGAATTCCACGATGAGGATCGCGTTCTTAGCCACCAGGCCCACGAGCATTACGAGGCCAATCTGGAAATAAACGTTGTTTTCGAGGCCGCACATCCAGATGCCTGCATAAGCACCCATTCCGGCTACGGGCAGCGACAGGAGCACCGCCATGGGGATGCTCCAGCTCTCGTATTGTGCGGCAAGCACGAGGAACACGAATAGGAACGCGAGTCCCAGCACCATCCCGGTGTTGGCCGTTTCGTGCTTCTGCTGATAGCTGAGACCGCTCCATTCCACTCCAATGTTGTCGGGCAGATGCTTGTCCACAATTTCCTGGAGTGCCTTCATGGCCTCGCCGGTGCTGTGGCCCTGCGCCGCCTCGCCGCTGATTGTGGCTGCGTTGAACATGTTGAAGCGCGAGATTGTGCCCGAGCCCGTGACGTAGTGGGTGGTGCCCACCGAAGTGACCGGCACCATCACGCCTCCGGCGCTGCGCAGGAAGAACAGATTGAGGTTGTCGCGATGGGCGCGGTATGGGGCATCGGCCTGCACATACACGCGGTAGATGCGGTTGAACATGTTGAAGTCGTTGATGTAGACAGATCCCGTGAAGGCCTTCATGGTGGAGAAAATGTCGCTCACCGGGATACCGAGCTGCTGCGCGCGATCGCGGTCCACGTCGAAGAACACCTGCGGAATATCTTCCTGCAGCGACGACGATATTTCGGCCAGCGCAGGATAGTTGGCGGCATATGCGCGCAGTGTGTCGACAGCCTTCGACAAGTCGTCGTAGGATGCGTCGCCTCTCGCCTCCAGCACCATCTCGAAGCCGCCCGATTGTCCCATACCCGGGATAATCGGCGGGGTGGATATGTAGGCCTTGCACTCGGGATATCCGGCGAATTCCTTGAGCACGCGGCTGCGCAACTCGGCCAGCGAATTAGAGCCGCGCTCTCCGGCGGGCTTCAGTATCACCGTTAGGGTGGCGTGGGCCTGGTTCGTGCCCGTGCGTGCCGAGGAACCCGTGACGTTCAGCACATATTCCACATCGCGGTCGGCCATCAGGAATTCCATGGCGCGGTCGGTCACGCGGCGCGTGCGTTCGATAGTGGCGCCTTCGGGCAATTCAAGTTCCACGGTGAAGTAGCCCTGGTCTTCTGGACTCATGAAGCTCGTGGGAACGAAGCGGTTGAGCATCCATATCATTGCAAGCACAATGCCGAACGCGGCAATCATGCGGCGCGGAGCATTGACCGCGCGAAGAATCATGCGGCAATAGAAATTGTTGCCTCGGGCCAGCCAGTAGTTTATAAGGCGGAATATGCGCGCTTTCCTGTGCCTGCCGGCGGGCCGGAGAAGTGCCGCGCACATCACCGGCGAAAGCGTGAGAGCGACAATCGTCGAGATTATCACCGACACTGCAATGGTGATTGTGAACTGGCGGTATAGGCTGCCGGTGATGCCAGGCAGGAAACTCACCGGCACAAACACGGCGCAGAGCACCAGCGACATGGCCACGAGCGCCGACCCCAGGCCGTTCATGGCGCGCCGCGTGGCCTCCGGGGCGTCCACATGGTCGCTCTCCATGATGCGGTCTACGTTCTCGACCACCACGATAGCATCGTCCACCACAATACCTATGGCGAGGATAAGGCCCAGCAGCGTGAGCATATTGAGCGAGAAACCAAACACGAGCATCACGCCGAACGTGCCTATGAGCGATATGGGCACGGCAATGATGGGAATCACCGTAGCGCGCCAGTTCTGCAACGAAAGGAACACCACGAGAATCACGATCACGAGGGCCTCGAAGAAGGTGCGATACACATGGTGGATGGAGTCGGAAATATATTCCGTCATGTCGAAAGGAATCACATACGACATGCCGTCCGGGAAGTTGCGGCTGATCTCGCGCAATTCTTTCTTAACGTTGGCCGCAACATCGAGGGCGTTGGCTCCGGGCAACATGTTGATATTCAACACGGCGGCATTTCCGCGGTTGATGCCGCTCTCCGTGGCGTAGCTCTGGGCGTCGAGGCGAATGTCCGCCACATCTCTGAGGCGTATCACCGAGCCCTCATCATCCGCCCGGAGCACTATCTGTCCGAATTCTTCCGGCGACGACAGGCGCCCGCGTGCTATAATAGGCATGGTCAGGTCCACATCCGTGAGGGGAGCCTGTCCGAGAACGCCGGCGGCGGATTCCCGGTTCTGGTCGAGAAGCGCGCGGCGAATGTCGCTCACGGTGAGTCCCAGGTCGGCGAGCTTATCCGGCATCACGTGTATCTGCATCGAATAGTATCGGCTGCCCACGTTGCTCACCGAGCCAACGCCCGGCACTCGACGCAGCAGGTCGACGACGTTGAGCGTGACGTAGTTGCTGAGATATGCCTCGTCGAATTTGGGGTCGAGCGAGAGCACCGTTATGGTCATGAGCTTGTTGGCGGTCTCTTTCTCCACCGAAATACCGTTCTGCACGACCTCGGCCGGAAGGCGTGCCTCGGCTTTCTTGATGCGGTTCTGCACGTCGACGGCTGCCAGTTCGGGGTCAACGTCAATATCAAAGGTCACGAGGGCCGAGAATCCGCCGCTGTTCGTGCTCTTGCTGTCCATATACAGCATTCCGGGCGTACCGTTCAGTTCCTGCTCGATGGGAGTGGCCACGGCCTGTGTAACGGTAAGGGCATCGGCGCCGGGGTAGGAGGCCGAGACGCGCACCACAGGAGGGACTATCGAAGGGTACTGATCCACGGGAAGCATCACCAGACCTATGCAGCCCAGCAATACTATCACTATCGAGACCACGATGGAAAATACCGGGTGGTCGAGGAAGAAATTCTTTTTCATAGGTCAGCGAATGCTGTCGGCAGGGGTGGATACAGGGCTCACTTTCATTCCGTGGCGCAGCTTGTGGTAGCCCTCCACCACGATTTTCTCGCCGGATCTCAGACCGCGTTCAACGATCACGAGGTTGCCGCTCTCAGGGCCGGTCTCGACGAAACGCTTCTCTACAAAACTGTCGGGGAGTACCACGTAGACATATGCGGCACCTTTTTCCACCACAAGCGCTTTCGACGGCACCTGGATAGCTCCCGAGCGGACATCCATGAGAAGTTTCACCTTCGTGAACTCGCCGGGCAGAAGAGCGCGCTCGGGGTTGGGCATTTCGGCACGTACACTGAAGGTGCCAGTCTTGGGATCCACCTGCGGCGAAGCGAAGTCGAGCAGTCCGCGATGCCGATAAACGGAGCCATCGGCAAGCGTGACGGTCACGTAGGGGTCCCATTCGCGCAGGTCGTCGTCGTGTCCGAGATTCACGTTGCGCTCCTTGCTGCGGAGGTAGTCGAGGGCAGTCATTGAAAAATCAATGCGCACCGAATCGCTTTTTACTATCGTGGCCAAGAGCGATTTGGCTCCGGGGCCCACAAGTGTGCCCATATCGGCACCGGTCTCGGAAATGTAGCCGGAAGCGGGGGCCGTGACGCGGGTATAGCTGAGGGTGAGCGCGGCCTGTTTCACATCCGCCTCGGCCACCGTGACATCCGCGTTGGCTGTCTCGTAGGCTGCTACGGCATTGTCGAGGTCGAGCTGAGACGCCGCGTTCTGGGCATAGAGAGGACGGATGCGGTTGAGGTCGCGCTCGGCTTTCTGTGCCACTGCCTTAGCCTTGGCGAGAGCGGCGCGCGCACGCTCGGCCCTTGCCTGATACACGGTGGGGTCGATGGTGAAAAGCAGGTCGCCTTTCTCCACATAGCTGCCTTCCTTGAAGTTCATGCTCTGCAGGTAGCCTTCCACGCGCGCGTGCACTTCCACAAACTGCTGGGCGCGGATGCGTCCGGCAAATTCGGCGTAGATATTCACGTCGTCTTTCTCAACAGGTTGCACAGCCACCACCGGCAATTCTACCGCCTGAGGCTTGGGCCGCGATAATAAGACGTAAAGGGCCACGACGATGATTACGCACGCGGCAATGGCTATCCATCCGGCGGGCCGGATGCGGGCGACAGCTTTCAGGGGAAATTTCATAACAGGGGTATAATGTGATGAGAGTGTTGAGAAAAACGCTCTTATGATTGGTTTTGTTCACAAAAATGCCGCAATCCGGCCATAAGGACCGGACCGCGGCATATGCGATTATTCAAAAAGATGGTTGAGCTTGGAGAAAATCTTGTTTTTCTCAGCCTCGGTGGGCTGCATGTTGGGCGAATTCCTGAGGCTTTCGATTGCCGATTTCTCTGCCTCGGAGAGCTTCTCGGGGATGTAGACCATCACGTTGATGAGCTCGTCGCCCGTGGGGCTGCCATCCATGGAGGGAAGGCCTTTGCCTCTCATTCGCAGAATCTTGCCGGGCTGTGTGCCGGGGGCGATATTCAGGCGCGCGCGTCCGGTGATTGTGGGAACCTCGGCGCTTCCGCCCAGCGTGGCGGTGGGTATGTCGAGCATGAGGTTGTATATCACGTCGTTGCCGTCGCGGATGAGCTGCGGATGCTTGATTTCCTCGATCACCACAAGCAGGTCGCCGTTGACACCTCCGCCCCGCGGTGCGTTGCCGCGACCTTTGACGGTGAGTGTCTGGCCGTCCTGCACGCCGGCAGGAACGTGGAACGAAATCTGCTCGTCCTTGCGCTGCACTCCCTCACCGTTGCAATATGTGCAACGCTCGGTGATGACCTTGCCGGTGCCCTCACAGGTGGGGCACACGCTCTGGACGTGCTGCATACCCAGGAAACTTTGCTCCACGGATGTGACCACGCCGGTGCCGTGGCAGGTGTTGCAGGTGGCGAATGCGGTGCCGTTCTTGGCTCCCGTGCCGTCGCAATGCTCGCACTTCACATAAGTGGGCACCTTGAGTGTCTTGTCCACACCCTTGGCAATTTCCTCGAGAGTCATCTTGATGCGGATGCGCAGGTCGGAACCGCGGCGCTGCCTGCGGCGGGGCGAACCACCCGTGGCTCCGCTGAAAGCGCTACCACCCCTGCGGCCTCCGAAAATGTCGCCGAACATGGAGAAAATATCGTCCATCGACATGCCGCCGCCCGAGTAGAAGTCGCCGGCACCGCCTCCGGGGAAGCCCTGCGGGCCCATGGAGTGGCCGAACTGGTCGTATTTCTCACGTTACTCGGGGTTGCTGAGCACATCGTATGCTTCGGCAGCCTCCTTGAATTTTTCTTCCGCCTCCTTATCGCCGGGATTCTTGTCCGGGTGATATTTGATGGCGAGCTTGCGGTAGGCCTTTTTTATAGTGTCGGCGTCGGCTTTCTTGTCGACTCCGAGCACCTCATAATAGTCACGTTTATTATCCATGTGGTGTGGTATTTTGAACCGGCTCTTATTCGCCTACGGCAACCTTGGCGTGGCGCAGAACCTTGTCGTTTATCATGTAGCCTTTCTGCACTGTATCCACAACCTTGCCTTTCTGCTCGGGAGCTGCGGGCACGGTGGCGATTGCCTCGTGGACGTCGGCATCGAAATCCGTGCCGGTGCTTTCGATAGGCTTTACGCCGTTGTCGGCCAGATATTTCACGAGTTTATTATAGATCAATTCCATTCCTTCGCGCACGCCTTCAGCATTGTCGGATCCGGCAGTGGCCTGAAGCCCGCGCTCGAAGTCGTCCACGATGGGCAGGAGTCCGGCCAGCACCTTCTCGGCGCCGTTGCGCAGAATTTCCGCCTTCTCTTTGATGGTGCGCTTGCGGAAATTGTCGAAATCAGCCATCAGGAAGAGATATTCTTTCTTTTCCTTTTCTACGGCTGCCTTGGCTTCGGAAAGCTGTTGCTGAAGGGTTTCGATGCGCAGCATGTCTTGGTCGGCTTCCTCGGCGATAGTTTCGGTTTCGGACCGGTCGTTGACGTTTTCGTCAGCGATGGGTTCAACATAGTCCTGGGGGTTGATATCTTCGGGTTTCACTTTATTGTAGAATTTAAATCGTTTGTATTTTCTGCTCATAATTTAAATGCAAAAATTTTGCCAAACCGGTGCTTTTTGACCGATTTCTTAAATTATAACAAAAAACTGCCGATATCGTTCATTGCACCATAGGGCCGCTGAAGCAGGCGCAGCCGTCAAGTCCTTTCAGGGCGGCGTCTGCCATTTTGGCAGTCGCGAACAGGCCGTAGACAGCCGAGCCTGAACCGCTCATCGACGCGTAGACGGCGCCGCAACGGACGAAATGCTCCTTTATATCTATAATCTGAGGCACAGCACTGGCCACGGTGGGCTCAAAATCGTTGCGGAGCATGTCTTGCCATCGGTCTATTGTCATTGCTGCGGCCTCTGACACAGGCGGATAGGCTACAGCGGGCCGCACGCCGGCATAGGCCGCAGCGGTGCTCACGCTGGCGCCCTCGGGCTTGGCCACGGCGATAAACAGACCGTTCAAATCGAGGGGATATGGTTCGAGAGAGGTGCCGGTGCCGGTGGCCAACATGGGACGGTTATATATAAAGAAAGGACAGTCGGCGCCTAGGCCCGCCGCTATGGCGGCCAGCTTTTCGGGCGACGCGCCCAGATTGAACACGCTGTTGAGACCAATAAGCGTGAAGGCGGCGTCGGACGAACCGCCTCCCAGGCCGGCCCCGTCGGGCACTATCTTGCGCAGATAAACAGACGCTTGCGGCATCCCGGGAAATTCGCGGGCCATGGCTGTGAATGCTTTCATAACCAGGTTTTTCTCCACGGGGCAATCCACACGGCGGCCGGTGACGGAGAGGGTAGTGGGGCTTCCCTCCGGTGCAGGCACAATTTCGAGCACGTCGCTCCATCCTATCGGCACCATCACGGACTCGATATCGTGGTAGCCGTCGGGCCTCTTGCGGCAGATGTTGAGCCCGAGATTAATTTTGGCGTTAGGAAACAGTATCATGCCGCAAAGTTAATAAAAAAAATGGTTATCACTGATGGGGTGCCGCTGCCATCAAACCAAAAGGCCGGCACGATTGTTGTAATAGTGTAATTCCAAAATTCAAGTATTTTTCAAGTAATTTCAACACATTATATAAGATATGAATTTCAACAATTTCACAATCAAAGCGCAGGAGGCCATCCAGAAGGCCGTGGAACTGACGCGTGCAGGAGGCTCGCAGAGCATCGAACCTATCCACCTGCTCAAAGGAGTGGTGGAAGAAGGCGACTCGCTGGTGAAGTTCATTTTTCAGAAAATAGGAGCAAATCCGGCCACCCTGGCCGCCGGTATAGAGCGTGAAATCGCCGCTCAGCCCAAGGTGAGCGGCGGTGAGCCTTATCTGAGCCGCACAAGTAACGATGTGCTTCAGAAAGCACTGGATGTGGCAAAGAAGATGGGCGACCAGTATGTGACTCTTGAGGCTCTGCTCGTAGCTATATTTGAAGTGCAGTCTCCCGCTTCGGCCCTCCTGAAGGATGCAGGCCTGAGCAGCAAGGAGCTTGCGGCAGCAATCGAGGAACTGCGCAAAGGCCGTAAAGCCACCGATCAGAGCGCTGAAGACACGTACAATGCTCTATCGAAATACGCTATCAATCTCAATGAGCGCGCCCGCCAGGGTAAGCTCGACCCCGTGATCGGTCGCGATGAGGAAATTCGCCGCGTGCTTCAGATCCTCAGCCGTCGCACCAAGAACAACCCTATGCTCATAGGTGAGCCCGGTACCGGTAAGACCGCGATTGCAGAAGGTCTTGCCCACCGCATCGTGCGCGGCGACGTGCCCGAGAACCTGCGCACCAAGCAGATATATTCACTGGACATGGGTGCTCTCGTGGCCGGTGCCAAGTACAAAGGCGAATTTGAGGAACGCCTGAAAGCCATCGTAAACGAGGTTCAGGCCTCCGACGGCGAGATTATCCTCTTTATAGATGAAATCCATACGCTCGTGGGTGCCGGTAAAGGCGAAGGAGCCATGGATGCCGCCAATATCCTGAAGCCCGCGCTTGCCCGCGGCGAGCTCCGCAGCATAGGTGCGACGACCCTCGACGAGTATCAGAAATATTTCGAGAAAGACAAGGCCCTGGAGCGCCGCTTTCAGAAGGTGATGGTGAACGAGCCGGATGAGGCAAGCGCTATCGCAATCCTCCGCGGCCTGAAGGAGCGCTACGAAAACCACCACCACGTGCGCATCCGCGACGAGGCTATTATCGCCGCCGTGCAGCTGAGCGAGCGCTATATCACCGATCGCTTCCTGCCCGACAAGGCCATCGACCTTGTGGACGAAGCCGCCGCCAAGTTGAAACTGGAAATTGATTCCGTGCCGCAGGCACTCGACGATATCACACGCCGCATAGCCCAGAAGGAAATCGAGCGCGAAGCTATCAAGCGCGAGGGCGACAAGGAGCACGTGGCCGAAATCGAGAAAGAACTGGCGCAGATGCGCGAGGAGGAAAAGGAATATGCAGCCAAGTGGAAGACCGAGAAGGATCTGATCGACCGTATCCAACAGAACAAGGTGGATATCGAGCAGCTTAACTTCGAGGCTTCTAAGGCCGAGCGCGAGGGCGATTATGCCCGCGTGGCGGAAATCCGCTATTCCACACTCAAAGCCAAGGAAGAAGAAAACAAGGAAATCCAGGAGCAGCTGCGCGCCATGCAGGGAGAAAAGGCTCTGATCAAAGAGGAAGTGGATGCCGAGGATATCGCCGACGTGGTGAGCCGCTGGACCGGAATCCCCGTGAACAAGATGGTGCAGAGTGAAAAAGAGAAGCTGCTGCATCTCGAGGAAGAACTGCACAGCCGCGTGGTGGGTCAGGATGAAGCAATCCGTGCGATCGCCGATGCAGTGCGCCGCTCGCGTGCGGGCCTTAACGACCCCAAACGTCCTATCGGCTCGTTCATCTTCCTGGGTACCACGGGTGTGGGTAAAACCGAGCTTGCCAAGGCTCTGGCAGAGTACCTCTTCGACGATGAGAACATGATGACCCGCATCGACATGAGCGAATATCAGGAGAAGTATGCCGTGAGCAGGCTCGTGGGAGCGCCTCCCGGTTATGTGGGCTACGACGAGGGAGGCCAGCTCACAGAGGCTGTGCGCCGCAAGCCTTACAGCGTGGTGCTATTCGATGAAATCGAGAAGGCTCATCCGGATGTGTTCAACATCCTGCTGCAGGTGCTTGACGACGGTCACCTCACCGACAATAAAGGCCGAAACGTGAACTTCAAGAACACGATCATCATCATGACCTCCAATATGGGTTCGGCTCTCATCCGCGACAATTTCGCCAAGATGACTCCCGATAACCATGATGAGGTGGTGGAGGAGACCAAGGAACAGGTGCTTGATATGCTCAAGCAGACTATCCGTCCGGAATTCCTGAACCGAATTGACGAAATCATCATGTTCACACCGCTCAATGAAAAAGAAATTGAGGAAATCGTTGGCCTGCAGATCAAGCGTCTCAAGAAGATGCTTGCCACCAACGGTGTGGAACTTGACATCACCCCCGCAGCTCTCCGCTACCTTGCGGAAGAA
>CAMWRI010000081.1 GCA_947176585.1 uncultured Porphyromonadaceae bacterium | reverse complement strand
TCGGATTATAGGAACCTATCCTTTCAATAAATCTACCATCTCGTGGTGCCCTGCTATCGGCGATAACAATAGGATAGAACGCATAGTTCTTGCGACCATGGCGTTGCAATCTAATCTTTGTTGCCATAAAAGTTAATGAATGAGTTTGTTGGTTGGTTTTGTATTGTTTTGCGACCGCAAAGGTACGATTTTTTTTCAGTACTGCAAAACTTTATCGTATTTTTTTGAGTATAAGCGCACGACATGCGCCATTCCGCTTCATTCCGGCTGCACATTCTGCATTTCCACGAGGCGGCGGTAGTAGCCACCAAGCGCCATGAGCTCGTCGTGAGTGCCTCGTTCCACAATCTCTCCCTCGTGCATCACACATATCATGGATGCGTTGCGGATAGTACTGAGGCGGTGTGCGATCACGATGGTGGTGCGGTTTTCCATCAGCCGCTCCAAGGCTTGCTGCACAAGCACTTCACTCTCGGTGTCGAGGGCGGATGTGGCTTCGTCGAGAATGAGGATGGGAGGATTCTTCAGAATGGCGCGCGCGATGCTCAGGCGCTGACGCTGGCCTCCCGAGAGACGGCAGCCGCGGTCGCCTATCATAGTGTCGTAGCCGTTCTCTGATTCCATAATGAAGTCGTGGGCGTTGGCAATGCGCGCCGCAGCTTCCACCTGCTCCATCGTGGCATGCTCCACGCCGAAGGTGATATTGTTATAGAACGAGTCGTTGAAAAGTATTGCTTCCTGGTTCACATTGCCCATTAGCGAGCGCAGGTCGTGTACAAGCAGATCGCGCACGTCCACTCCACCCACTGATATACTGCCCTTGGCCACGTCATAGAAACGAGGCAAGAGATCGGCCAGGGTGCTCTTGCCGGAGCCGCTCTGCCCCACGAGAGCAACGGTGGCTCCGGCGGGCACATGCAGGTCCACATCATGAAGCACCTCGCGCTCGCCGTAGCTGAACGACACGCCCTTATAGTCGATAGCGCCTACCTCGGCCGGAAGCAGCCTGGGCTCGGCAGGGTCCTTAATGGGATTGGGCGCGTTGAGTATCACGTCGATGCGCTGCATGGATGCCAATCCTTTCTGAATGGCATAGGCGGCTTTCGACAGCTCCTTGGCCGGATTGATGATGGAGTAGAAAATCACCATATAGTATATGAACGAGGCAGCATTCATACTTGAATAGCCCGAAAGGATGAGCGAACCGCCGAACCACAGCACTATCGCTATCGCAGCGGTACCGAGAAATTCGCTCATTGGATGGGCCAGCGACTGGCGCCGTGCCACCTTGTTGCTCAGGTGGTAGAACACCTGGTTCTCGGCACGGAAGCGACGGCGCACCTTTTCCTCGGCGTTGAACGCCTTGATTATGCGCAGTCCGCCTAAAGTTTCCTCGATATTGGCCATTAGCACTCCCCACTGTGTCTGCCCCTCCAGCGACTTGCGCTTCAGTTTCTTGCCCACATTGCCCATAATCAGACCGGCCACAGGAAGCAAAATGAACACGAACACCGTGAGCTGCCACGATATCATGAGCATGGCCGCGATGCACACCACTATCATCACGGGATTCTTGAACATCATGTCAAGCGAGGCCATCACGGAGTTTTCGATTTCGGCCACATCTCCGCTCATGCGAGCCATGATGTCGCCCTTGCGCTCGGTGGTGAAGAAGGATATTGGCAGGCGGGTGATCTTGTCGTAGAGATAGTTGCGGATGTCGCGCACTATGCCTGAGCGCAATGGAATGATGAAATAGGCGCTAAGGTATGTCGCCCCGGTTTTCAGGCCGGTCATGAACACGAGCGCCGCAGCCAGCAGCGCCAGCGTCTTGCTCTGCCCGAGGTGCAGGATGGATTCCTGCGTGTAATAATAGAAGTTGTTCACGGCCACGTCCTTCAGACTTCCGTCGGCCATACTCATATAGGCGTAATGCCCCTCGGATATACCGAAAAGCATTTCGAGAATAGGCACTATAAGCGCAAAGGAGAACAACGTGAGAACAGCTGCAAGAATATTGAACACGATATTCAGCAGCAGATATTTCTTATATGGAGGAACAAAACGGCGTAGAAGCGACCAGAAATCTTTCATGTCAATGTGGCTTTAGAGCCCGTTCCCCAATATCTGTTAAAAACAGGGCCGCATATCACGGAATAGATTTTGCGGTGTGTAGATGGAGCAGTGCTATAGCACTGTGACTGATGCACAGCGCAAAAGGTGTCCGTGAGATGCGCTCCGTTGCTAACATATATTGAGTTACCGGGTATTATTGATGTGATTTTATTTAACGTTTATTCTATTTCAATTTGTAAAACGGGTCATGTTTCCGTCCCCTCGGCCATCCATTGATGCTTTTATCCACTTGTTTCTGTCGTTATGCCACCGCATAACTCCCTCACTGCGTGAATAAAATCATTCAATGCCTGGCCGCCCTGTTTTTAACATATATTGGGGAACGGGCTCTTATGCAAAGTTAGTAAATAAACATCAGTTGTGCAAACGCACACAAAACGGACCGCACATCTCTGTGCAGTCCGCCTTTTTGGACAATATATCAGAATATCAGATTGTAGATTATTCAGGGGGTCAGGCCAGATATGCCACCACAGGCATAGATGTGACCACACAGGCTACGGGAGCATTTGCGGCCAGATTCGCCACGATTATGAGCGCTGCAACAAGCAAGATTTCAATAACCACAGCCGTAATTATCGTGGGGAGCGTTGCGCCTTTGCGATTGAACAGCACGCAGGCCGCCGTCCACATCATCGCAATCGCAGGCACGAAAGCCACTAGCGAACCAATGATACCGCACCACAATTCCATATAAGGCATGCTCTGAATTATGTCGAATCCAAGGCCGTCGGCCAGCGCGTAGTTACTGAAGAACGCAGCCATCACAAGTGCCACGGTGGTGCATATCAGGAAGAGCACCGAGGCTATCGCCAGGCATCCGCCTATCACCAGGAGAAGAATCATGGCGCATTTGCCCAGCACGCTCAGAAAACTACCGACGAAGCCCCAGAAGCCTCGCGACTGGTTGGTGTTGCCGTTGTATGGCGGGGGCACCGTCTCGTCCAGCACCGTGCGCCCCACCCCGTCAACCGTGACGGAGCGTCCCTGCATCTCGAGAATCTGGCGCGAGTTCTGTGCCGGCGGCACAATCATCCATGCCAGCAGATAGAGTATCAGCAGCCACGGCATCGTATATGGCACGAATACCAGCACCACGAGGAAGAGGCGCATCAGGTTGCAGTTCCAGCCCAGATAATTGGACAATCCGCTCACCACGCCTCCGAGCACACGGTGCTGCACATCGCGGTAGAGGGTCTTCTTCCGTGGCAGGTTGATGGATATGAAAGGTTGGTCCTCTTCTTTCTGCTCGGGAGCTTGAGCCTCCACATGTTCGTGGCCGGAAAGAGCCTCGGGCGAGCCCATGCGCTCGATCACTTCGTTCACGTCGGCAATTACGATGGGAACCCCGCTACGGCCCACCTTGTCATCGAAAATTTCCGAAATGCGGGCTTCGATGTCGTCCACAATCTCAATGCCTTCAGCCCCCGGAAATGCGGATCGAAGCTGAGTGAAGTAGTTCTGGAGCAGGTTATATGCATCTTCATCGATGTAGAAGATCTTGCCATTTATATTTGCCGGGAAAGTACGTTTCATTGTTCAAAGTTTTGCAGGTGATTGATTGAATGACTGATTTCTGCCCATGCAGCATCAAGCTGTTCCGAAAATTCTTCGCCCAACGGAGTGAGCGAATAATACTTGCGGGGAGGACCCGAGGGCGATTCCTGCCAGCGATAGGCCAGCAGCCCGTCGTTCTTAAGGCGCGTGAGCAAGGGATATAGCGTTCCTTCCATCACTATCAGGTGTGCGTCTTTCATGCGGCTGATAATCTCCGAGGCATAGGCATCGCCATGCTTGAGCAGGAGCAGCACGCAATATTCCAGCATCCCCTTGCGCATCTGTGATTTTAGATTTTCTATGTTCATCTTTCGATATAGATTGTAGGGATATGTTTTTGTTTCACGATGCAAATTTAGCTACTTGCATAATACTATGCAATACATAGTACTATAATTAACTTCAATTAACATTTTGCGCCAGATTATCAAAGTAACGTTAAATTCATATACCACTTTAAACTATTTGACGCCGGAAGCGTCTTATTAGTACAAGCTTCAAAAACCAAGTACAAAATAGAGTAAAATAGATAGAGGCGCCGACTCGCGAAGAATCGGCGCTTTTTTTTGATTGCCCCCAAAATATTGCTAATTTTGTATCGTTATATTAATATATGAGAAAAATACTATATCGCAGCATTTTAATGTTGGCGGTCGCCACCCTGCTCGCAGGCTGTGGAGGCTCGAAGCTGTCGACTGCCAGGGAGCAGCAGGCCCGCGGCGAATATTTCGATGCATCAAAAACCTACAGGAAGATATACAACAAGCTGAAGAAGCCGGAAGAACGCCCCTTGCGAGGCGAGGTGGCTTTCCATATAGGAGAATGTAGCGAAAAGCTCAATCAATATGCACGCGCGGCAGCCGCATATCAAAACGCGGCGCGCTACGGCTATGCCGATTCCACCTTGCGGTTGCGCATCGCGCGAATGCAGCACGCTGATGGCAAATACGGCGCAGCCATCAAGGCCTATGAGGAACATCTGAAATATCACCCGGACGACAACGACGCTCGCACAAGGCTTGAAGGCGCGAGACTGGCCGAACAGACCAAGGGCTCCAACACGCGCTATATCGTGCGTCAGCCCAAACTGTTCAACAGCAGCCGTTCCGACTACGCTCCCATGTATCGCACGGAGCCGCAGGAGCAGCTGTTCTTCACCACCACCAGCGAGAAATCAACCGGAGAGCGCAAGAGCGAAATCACCGGAATGAAAAACGGCGACGTGTGGGTGGCGTCCAAGAACGAACGGGGAGAATGGCAACGCCCTGAGCCTGCCGAAGGCGAACTCAACACCGAACTTGACGAGGGCATCGTGAGTTTTTCTCCCGACGGCCAGACCATGTATCTCACCAGGGCACGCCGCGAGCCCAATGCCCCTACCGGCGTGGAGATATTCACCTCGCAGCGCTCTGAGGCGAAGTGGAGTGCACCGGTGAAATTCGAGATTACGGCCGATACACTGAGCAGCTACGGACATCCTGCAGTGTCGCCGGACGGACGCTGGCTGTATTTCACAAGCGACATGCCCGGCGGTAGCGGCGGTCTCGATATCTGGCGCATCAACCTGAACGAGCGTCGCGGATCGCTGGAGAATCTGGGCGAATGGATCAACACGCCGGGCAATGAATCCTTCCCCTACGTGCGTTCCGATTCCCTTCTGTACTTTGCAAGCGACGGCCATCCGGGCTATGGAGGCCTTGATATTTTCTGTGCTCGCCTGATGCCATCGGGAGGATGGCAGGTGACGAATATGGGCAAACCCATGAATTCGGCCGGCGACGACTTCGGCATCACTTTCACTAACGGCGAAAACGGATTCTTCAGCAGCAACCGTCGCGACGGGCGTGGCTACGACCATATCTACTCCTTTGAACTTCCCGACCTGAAGATCACCATCCAGGGCTGGGTGCTTGACCGCGACGAAGAACCCGTGCCCAACGCCGTGATACGCATTGTGGGCCGCGACGGCAGCAATCAGAAGCAGGTGGCCCGTCCGGACGGTTCCTTCTCATTTCCGCTTCAGCGGGGAGTGAGCTATGTGATGCTTGCGGGCGCCAAGGGATATCTCAACGCCAAGCAGGAGTTCACCAGTGATGAGGCCGAGGAGGACGCCGTGTACGACGTAGACTTCATACTCGCCTCTATCACAAAACCCGTGGTGATCGACAATATTTTCTACGACTTCGACCGCGCCACGCTCCGCCCGGAGAGCAAGACCGCACTCGACGAGATGGCTCAGGTGCTCCGCGACAATCCTAATGTGACGATTGAGATGGCTTCCCACACCGACCGTCATGGCAGCGATGAGTACAACGTGAACCTGAGCGGCCGCAGGGCGCAGTCGGTGATCGACTATCTTATCAGCGTGGGCATCGCACCGGACAGGCTTCAATCTCAGGGCTACGGAGAATCACGGCCTAAGACCATCACGAAGAAACTCGCCCGGGAATATCCGCAGTTCAAGGAAGGCGACGTGCTCACGGAGGAATTTATCGAAGCTTTGTCTCCGGAAGATCAGGATGCGGCGGACCAGATCAACCGTCGCACCGAATTCCAAGTGCTTTCAATAGACTACCAGATGTATTGACATGAAATTCCGCACTGAGATAGAACCTCTTAAGGCGAAGCCTATCGACGCAGATTCGCGCATGGTATTTCTGGGTTCGTGCTTTGCCGACAACATGGGCGCGCGTCTCAGTGCTCAGGGCATGGATGTGTGCCATAATCCGATGGGGCCGCTGTTCAACCCCGCATCCATGGCGCGCATAATGCGCCGTGCGCTCGACCGGGAGTTCTACACCGAGGCCGACCTCGTGATGCGCGACGGCGTTTTCCACGCTCTTGAATGGCCGCTGCGGTTTCAGAACCACAACGCGGATGTACTTCTGGCGGAGCTTAACGGACGCTTTGCCGAGCTTTGCGACGCAATCGCAGCTGCCGATGTGCTGTTCATTACATTCGGCACCGCTTGGGTCTACCGACTGATAGAGAGCGGGGAAATCGTGGGTAATTGCCATAAGCTGGCAGCGTGCGAGTTCAGTCGCGAACGTTTGACTCCCATCGACATCGTTTCAATCTGGCAACCAATCATTGCGCGCCTCAAGCATGCCGGAAAGCGGGTGGTGGTCACCGTGAGCCCTGTGCGACACACAGCCGACGGCCTGCATGGCAATAACCTGAGCAAAGCCACACTTATGCTGGCCACCGAAGCGCTCGATGCCGAATACTTTCCGTCATTCGAGATATTGTGCGACGATTTGCGCGACTACCGCTTCTACGGCAGCGACCTGAAGCATCCGTCCGACGATGCAGTGGAATACATATACGAAATTTTCGCCGACGCTTATTTCACGACGGCTACAAAAGAAATACTCAGACAGCGGCGTGCGGCTATCCTCCGTGAAGCCCACCGCCCGGGAAACAACACATTATGAAATTCACTCTTGAAGATATTTCCGGAATCACCGGATCACGGGTGGAAGGAGCGCCCTCCGCACCCACCATCGACACGCTGCTTACCGACAGCCGCACGACCGTGGACCCCACCACAAGTCCGCTCTTCATCGCGCTCCGCACCGGTAGCGGCGACGGCCACCGCTTCATCAAGGATGCCTACCGCCGCGGTGTGCGTGCCTTCATTGTTGATGAAGTGCCTCCGGTGATGGCAGCCGTATCGGACGCCACATTCCTTGTGGTGCCCGACACCCTGGAGGCGCTTCGCCAACTGGGAGAGGCCGCCCGTGCGGCTTATAAAGGCACAGTGATCGGCGTTACGGGCAGCCGCGGCAAAACGCAGGTGAAGGAACTGCTCTACGCCGCCCTGATGCCGGATGCATGGCGCTCGCCCCGCTCATGGAACTCTCAGATAGGGGTGCCGCTGAGTCTGTATTCCATTGATCCCGAAAGCAAATATGCGATAATCGAAGCAGGCATCGACGGCCCCGGGCAAATGGAGATACTTGCGCGCATGATAAAGCCCGACTTGGGCATATTCACTGCCGTAACCACCGAGCACGATGCAGGATTCCGTTCGCGCGAGCAGAAAATCAACGAAAAAGCGCGCCTTTTCGGAAACTGCGATGTAGTGGTGTGCGACAACAACGTTCCGGAAGTGGCCGCCACCCTGCGGTCGCTTCGCCCAGATGCTGAAATCGTGGATGTGCACGGCAAGGAGCAGATTGTGGCTCATGTGCTCAATATTTTAGGCAAAAGCATAGATGAGAGAGCTTTTGATGCGATGTCGAGAGTGCGGGACGTTTCCACCCGCATAGACGTGAACGAAGGCATGAGCGGAAGTCTCGTGCTGCTCGACAATTTCACGCCGGATTTCCCTTCGCTCGATGCAGCGCTCGACTTTATGGAGCGCCGGGCCACAGCCGGACGCACCCCCACCCTCATTCTGGGAGACCTCATGCATGCGGCGGGTGCCACGCGGGAGGAAATATCCACCCTATACTCAAAACTGGCTCTCACACTTCGTCATCGCGAGATAAACCGCCTCATAGGCGTAGGTCGCGAGATTGCCGCCCACCGCAATGAATTTGATCCGCTCACGGCTTCGGAGTTTATTGATAATGCTGATGCGTTTATCAGCCGCTACTCCGGAGGAGATTTCGATCATGAGCTGATTCTGCTGCACGGCGACTCCAAGGTGATGCGACCGATCAAGAATATGCTGGCAAATGCAGCCCACGACACAGTGCTGGAAATCAATCTCGATGCGATGGTCCACAATTTCAATGCTTTCCGTACATTGCTTCCTCCCGATACCGGCATCGTGGCCATGGTCAAAGCCTCGGCCTACGGCATAGGTTCCATCGAAGCATCGAAGACGCTGCAGAGCCACGGAGCCACATATCTGGCGGTGGCGGTAGTGGACGAGGGCGTGGCTTTACGGGATGCGGGAATCACAATGCCCGTAATGGTGATGAATCCTATCACTACCAATTTCAGAGCCTTGTTCAACTATCACCTCGAGCCGTCGGTTTTCTCGCTCTCGGAGCTCCGCCACATTGCCGAGGAAGCCTCTATGGCTGGATGCCACAATGTGAATATCCACATCAAGCTCGACACAGGAATGCACCGCACAGGATTCTGTCCGGAGGATATTGAAGATCTCGTGCACGAACTGAAGAGGCTGCCCCATATTCACGTGTCGTCCACATTCAGTCATCTCGCCACGGCGGATTGTCTCGACCAGGACGACTACACGCAGCTTCAGCTGCAGCGCTTCGAGGAAATGAGCAACAGCCTGGCTGCCGGGCTTGGCCAAAGGGTGCGCCGCCATATCCTCAACACTGCCGGCATGATGAGATTCGGGAAACAGGCGTGTGCCTACGACATGGGACGCCTGGGAATCGGGCTTTACGGTATTTCGCCGCTGCCTGCGGAGCACACAAACGTGCAACTTATGCCTGTTGCAACTCTGTCCACCACTATAATAGCACTGCGGCACTATCCGGCAGGCACCACCGTGGGCTACGGACGCCGCGGAAAGCTCACGCGCGCATCGGTAGTGGCCACGCTGCCCATAGGCTATGCCGACGGCATTGACCGCCGGCTGGGTTGCGGTGCAGCAAATTTCAGGGTGAGAGGCACTGAGTGTCCCACCGTGGGAAATATATGCATGGATATGTGCATGATCGACGTAACGGACGTGCCGGACGTGTCCATTGGCGATACCGTGGAAATATTCGGTCCCTCGCTGCCCATCGAACGGCTGGCCGAATCTTTAGGCACTATCCCCTACGAGGTGCTCACGAGCATAAGTCCGCGAGTGCGCCGCATCTACTACCACGAGTGATTCTGCCGCTGCTCAATCGTCGCGATACGGAGGCATGGGCAGACGCGACGGACGCATGAGCACACGCAGCGGCGAGCCGAAGTTGAAATAGTTGAGAATCCAGTTGAAGAACACCATGGCCTTGTTGCGCATACCCATAAGGCTCATCAGGTGCACTGCCATCCACAGCACCCATGCCGGAAAACCGCTGAAGTGGGTCTTGCCCATGTCCACCACCGCACGGTTGCGCCCGATCGTGGCCATGGAGCCTTTGTCGTTATAGACAAATTTATAGCGGAATCCGTCGCTGTTGAGATTGCGCGCGAGCGTGCGTGCCTGCTGGATTGCCGGCTGCGCCACCTGCGGGCATCCGCGGGGATAGCGCTCGTCGGCATGCATGGCGATATCGCCTATGGCATATACTCCATCGAGGCCTTCCACGCGGTTATACTCATCCACCGTGAATCTGCCGCCCCGACCGGCTTTCACATCAGTGCCGGTGATTTCAAAGGGCACCCCGGTCACTCCGGCGGTCCAAATCACGGTCTCCGCGTGAAGTTCGGAACCATCAGCGAAGGATACCACCCCATCCGCCACAGACTTAACGGTGCGTTGCAGTTCTATGTCAACCATAAGCTCCTTGAGAGACTTGAGGGCGTCGCGGCTCGACGCCTCTGACATTGTGCCGAGCAGTTTGTCCGTACCCTCCGCGAGTATCACCTTCACGTCGTCCGATGTCATTCCGGGATATTCACGGGGCACGATATAGCGCTTCATTTCGCCCAGCGCGCCTGCTACTTCCACGCCGGCAGGGCCGCCACCCACCACTACGAACGTGAGCAATGCGCGCCTTTTTTCAGGATCCAGCTCGATACTGCCACGCTCAAGACGTCCCAGAATGGCATTGCGGGCACGCACGGCCTCGGGCACGGTTTTCATCGTGTACACATGTTCATCAAGACCTTCAATTCCGAAAAAATTGTTTGTGGTGCCGGCGGCGATCACCAGCTTATCGAAATCTATCCGTTCATATTGTGTCACCACCTGCCGCTCGGCCATGTCTATGGCCGTGACTTTTCCATAATGGAAGGATGCACCTTTCATTTTCTGCACACGCAGTTCGCGACGTATCGGAAACGCGATATTTGACGGTTCCAGACCGCTTGATGCCACCTGATAAAACAGCGGAGGAAAACTATGGTAGTTTCGCCTGTCCACAATCACTATCTCGTATTTTTTCTTGTCGAGATGCTTGGCGAGGTTCAGGCCGCCGAATCCGGCACCGATTATCACTAATTTTTCTTTTTCAGGCTTATCCATAAATAAATAGTTTATGCCTTTATAACGCAGAACACGGCAAGTGGTTCTCGGCCAAATAAAAAAATGCACGTCACCGATTGGCGACGTGCATTTATGAATTTTTCAGCCTACACTCAGCGCAGACGCAATTTCTGGCCTGGACGCAGCGTGCTCTTCGAGGAGATGCCGTTGAGCTTGCAGATAGTAGCGACCTTTGTGCCGTTCTTGGCTGCGATGCGTCCCAGGGTGTCGCCCTTGCGCACTACGTAGGTCTTACTGCCGCCGCTGCTCTTGGAGCCGGAAGCCTTGGGAGGAGCCACATAGGGATGTTTCGCGCGGTAGGCCTTGGCATATTCTTCATTAGCCTCGGGCGAGAAGTTACGTGCGTTCTGATATGTGCGCTTGTCGAAGACGTAGATGTCGGTGTGCGTGGTCTGGTTGGCGAAGTCGAAAATTGCACTGGGGTTGATAGCATAACCCATGTAGCGCGTCTCGAAATGCAGATGCGGACCGGTGGAGCGGCCGGTGTTGCCGCCAAGAGCGATAGGCTGGCCGGCTTTCACATATTGATCGGGCTCCACGAGGAATTTCGAAAGGTGGCCGTAGACGGTTTCAAGATCGTTGGTGTGGCGCAGAACCACATAGTAGCCGTAGCCGCGGCGCTCAAAATTGGTGATTCGCACACGACCGTCGAATGCGGCATACACGGTGTCGCCGATGTTGACTTTCAGATCCACACCTTTGTGCATGCGGCGGAAACGGCGGCGATAGCCATAGGGAGAAGTGAGATATCCCGGAACGGGCATGGCGAATTTCGAAACATCGATTTCGGCCGTTTCGGGCACCTCTATCCCTGCGTAGCAGTTCACATGCTGGCTCTCCCAGCCTTCGGTATAGATATCGAATTCGGGTTCTTCCTCTTCGTTGAAGAGAGTTTCAAGATATTTCGTGGTGTTGTCCACCTGAGCTGCGGTATTGCTCTGATTGGCAAGCAGGTCGCCGTGCTGGCGGCTGTGCTGGCCGGGCAGCTGGTAGTTCTGTGCAGTGGCGATAGCGCCGCCTGCCATAAGCAGGAGCAGCGACGCACTGATGTTTTTAATGTATTGAGAGAGAATCATCATAATCACAATTAAAGCTCGTCGGGAGCGTAGAGTTGACGAAGGTTGCAGGGCTCGTAATCAAAAATTTCCTCAGGCTTGAAGAAACGGTTGATTTCAATCACGGCATTCTCGGGCGAATCGGAAGCATGGACGATATTTTCCTGACCGCTCATACCGAAGTCGCCGCGGATAGTTCCTGGAAC
>CAMWRI010000080.1 GCA_947176585.1 uncultured Porphyromonadaceae bacterium | reverse complement strand
AACCGCCCCCTATCATGAGTCCCGCTCCTCCGAAAGGAAGAGCGGGACTCTTTTTATATCCGTATCGCTGATGATTTTCATACGCATTTTTGTATTGTCAACTATTTGCATTATATTTGCGTGGTTGATAATTCAGAAATTAATCTTGTGAATCGATGTACTGCTATAAATATTGCCTGTGCTATCTTGTTCTACGCTGCATTTGTGTGTAGTGTCAAGGCTGCAGTAATAGAGGATAATATCGTGGCAACCAGAGACATAGCAGTGCACACGCTCGTGGCGGAAGGAGATCGTGCCATAGCTGTAAAGAGCGAATATGAAACGGTATATACGGCTATCCGAGCAGATGACGAAGTGGTGGCCACGAAATTGTATGGTGACTATGTGGAGATGGTGAAAGCATCGGCTCCCGGAGTTAAACCTCATTATATGTCGTGGGAGCCCGACGGGATGTTTCACACGGGATCAAAGATATGTGCATTTCAGGTTCCCGTCAAGAAAGGTAAGGAAGTAAAAGTTACGTTCGCAACCCGCAACAAGTGGCCCGAGCAATTCTGCGGTGTGGCTCTGGCATGGCCATATTATGTAAAGGAAGCCATGGTAAAGATACACATACCTGCCGCGCTTGCCGGCAGATATTCCGTGGAGCCCCGCAATCTGCCGCAGCAGATGCTTTTGCAGAAAGTTGTTGAGAAGAACGGTGACGTGTGCTATACTCTCACTGCCTCGGATATCACTTCCCGAAAGGCCGAGGATGGTGCGCCCACTGTGGCTGAAGATGCTCCGCAGTTGTTTATCACCGGGCATTTCAATGACCTTAAGGCTCTCTATAATTATTTCAGGAGTTTCGAGGCTGACGAGACGGATAATGATGATTCCGTGGCCGAGATGGCAAGGCGGCTCACGGCGTCATGCAAATCCGAAGAAGAGAAAGTTGATTCTATCGCGGCCTGGGTGAGAAACAATATCCGTTACGTTGCAGTGGAGAACGGCGATTACGCGCTGAGGCCCGCAAGTGCCGGCGAAGTGCTGTCGAAACGATTCGGCGATTGCAAAGGAAGTGCCAATCTTATCAAAGCGATGCTGCGAGATGTAGGGATAGACGGTAGGCTGGTGTGGGTGGGCACGCGCGGTGAGGTCCCCACGCAATGGAGTGAAATTCCGTCTCTGCAGTCGGGCAATCATCAGATCGCTTGCGCAGTGGTAAACGATTCAATCATATATGTAGACGGTACTTCATCGTACGCTCCCGACGGATATTTACCATGGGGAATACGGGGCCGGGAAGCGCTGATAGAGAATGGCGACGACTACATCCTCCGCGAAATCCCGAATACATCGCGCCATCCCGACAAAGAATCATTGAAAGGTGACTTCGTAATAGACGGCGATAACCTCAGAGGCGCTCTGTCGAGGACGTATACCGGCCACAATCGCGCATATATTGCCAACCTTTACTACAGTAGTACAGCTGATAAGCGCAAAGATTTGCTTGAACGGCTGCTTACATACCCAAAGAAAAACCTTGTGGCGGCTGACGCGTCCTTGAGGCTGAACAATCTTTCTGATGCGGAGTGTGCGGTTGAGTCGGTAGACGCAGTTGATAATGGCGCTGCAAGACATGCGGGCAACAAATGTTACCTTGATTTGAGGCCGATTAGGGCTTTAGGCTTTGATGTTGTGGATGTAGAGAGCCGCGAGCGCGGACTGTCGGCCAAGCCGGTGTCTAATTACGAATCGGAAGTGAAAGTTGAGATTTCGGAAGGCTATTCATTGGATCAATTGCCTGAAAACCGTGCGGTTGAGAATCAATGGTTCTGTGCCAATCTGGAATATACTGCAACGGAAGACAGCGTTACCGCCCGAGCGACCCTGAAACCTCGCAGCGTGACTGTTCCGATGGAAGAACTCAAGGAATATAATAATGCCGTGAAAATGCTCAGACGTATGTCGCAGGCACAAATAGTTTTGAAATATGAAAAATAGAGTTCTCTTGATCCTTGCTCTGCTGGCGGTGTCCATGACGGAGGTCCACGCAATATCCGATGCCAAATTTCAAAAGGCTGCCGCCAAGAAAGTGTGGGCCGAAAGAAATGATATCTTCGATGCTTCGGTAGATATCCCCGACTCAATAAGCGATGGTGCTTCGGCGGTTTTTATAGCCGATTATTACCGCGTGATGGCGCAGTACGAGACAGTGAGGAATCTTCACCGCGAGACCACACGCACGAGGCGTACACGATGGAATCGGCGGATGGTGAAGCTGTACGACAACAAAGCGATAGAGGATTTTTCCGAGCATGAATTCGGCAATCGCGTGCGTCTTGCAACCGAACGCTATACCTTCGGAGGCGCCGACAACGCATTCGGCGCAAGAATACACAAGCCGGACGGCAGGGTGGTAGACGTGGATCTATCCGAGGCTGTGGCTGTGACGGAAGGCAAGAAAGACCGGGAAAAAGATGCCGCGAGCAAAAAGGTTGCCATTCCGGGACTTGAGCCCGGCGACGTGCTTGAATATTTTGACTATAATGAGGAATGGGTGGATGAGTATGACCTCCCGTCGGTCAATATTATTCCTTTTGACAAATACGGTGTGATGCGCCTGGTGATTGATGCCGAATTCTCTCCCGAAATCACAGCTGAATTTCATTGCTACAATGATTTCAAAGTGCCCGAACGCGGCAAAACTGCAAAAGGCAATAATACCCTTTCGCTCGATTTGAGAAACATAGGTACGCTTACAGATAAAATATACCTGAAGGAACTGCGTCAGTTGCCGTTCCTGAGTATTAGCACCCTCAACAACACATCGCCCTATCGCTTCTATCCCGAAAGTCTGCGGCAGGGAGGACTGTACGGCAACGTGGCGCCCGGCACAATATATCGTGACATCAAGAATGCCATAGTCGGTTTGAGATACGAGGACGACCTCATTAAAAAGGTAAAGAAAATATTCGGCGACTATCGCAAGCAACACCCGGAGGCCGACAGCCGGCAGCTTGCCGATGCCTGCTGGCTCGCCGCGGTATATGCCAATAGCACGGATCCCGAAGGCGGGTATTCCGACTACGCTATGGCTGTGATGATGGCAGAGCTCATGAACAAGCTAAAAATTGCAGATGAAGAAGCCGTGATTGCGTTCGTGAACTCCCGTAATTCTGTTTCAACAAAGGAAATTATGTCGTGGCGCCAACCCGACTATGGCGTACTTCTCAACGGAGTGCTCTATCTGCCCGACGGTATAAGGTACATGGCTTCCGGTGAGGTGAGCGGTGATTATCAGGGCGAGGAAGGTGCCTCATTCCCGGGAAACAGAGCGTCCATTACGGCGACGACCATGCCCACGCTTTTCACGGTGCCCGTGAGCAGAAGCAACAGTAATCGTTTCATCATGACCGCGACCGTGGACGTGAATGTGGAGGATGCCGTGGCAAAGGACGAGATGACGTTCACAGCAACGGGTGCAGCCAAATATATACCCGGAGCGCTTATAGATAAAAACACCTGGGCGCAACATGTGGAAGACTATCTGGGAATCCCGGATAAACAGAGGTATTCCGATAAATCAGTTGATTCAGAAGCCCTACGCAAAGCCCTTGATGAAGGATACAAGGAATTTTTCCATATGGTAGTATCACCGGATGCAAGTGCCGACTCAGTAACGGTTGTGAGTCCTGGTTCTGTTCCGTCGGCAGCCCAAACGGTCATTGATGCTGTGGTATCTGTAGACGGGTGCGTGGTGGATGCCGGAAATGACGTGCTGCTGAACGTGGGCAAATTTTTTGCCGATAATACTAGAATAGAGGGCAAGGAGCGCGAGCGCCAGCTGGATGCTTTTGAGACCTCGCCTCTCCAGATATCCTACGATATCACTTTCAGAATTCCCGAAGGTTACTTTGCCGACGAAGAATCGCTGGAGTCGGTGAAAAAGATGGTGAGCAACAAGTACGGATCATTCCATTCCGGAGCGGAAATCACGGAGAACGGGGATGTGCGCGTGCGTATGAACGAGCGCTACAATACCTACGTTATACCTGTAGACGACTGGGAGTCAAAGTTGCAGATAATGGACGCGAGCGCTTCATTCAACGATGCCGCGATAGTACTCAAAAAGCGTTGATCCAGATCAGATAAAGGAGCTCATAAGTTAAGAACACCCCCGAACTCAGCGTGCAGAGCATCGAATCGGGCGAGGGCCTCTGCGCCGAATTTTGCGATGGATGCGCGCACGCGTTCTATCGGCTTGGCGGGGGCGCCAATGTGTGTTTTGCTGAAGAACTTGTCGGCGTAGCAGATAAGACGTTCGAGTACGGTGCGGGGCAATAGGTCGTGACCGGGATCCGGAAGGCCGGCGGCAATGATGTCATTGCGCAGAAGTCCGGCCCCTGTGTGGCGCTCGGCCACGTCGCATGCCCAGTCCGGCGCCCCCGCTTCGCGCAGCATGGTCGCGCCAATGGAGCCGTGCATCAGATACGGCTGAGTGCCGAAACAGCAAATGCCGGGTGCGTGGGTGGCGATGATACCGATGTCGTGGAGCATCGCTGCGGTTTCGATATTATCGCGCGGAATGTCGAGTTGCTGCCCGGAGGCAATAGCAAGGGCCATATCCGCCACCTGGCGGCTATGACCCACAAGTATGTCGCGAAGTTTATCTTCTGTGTAGTAACGGTCGATTATCGACTTCCAGACAGCTGTATTGCAACCCTCCATCACTCGATGATGGTGTTCCATCCGTGCACGTCGGGTTCTTCACCCAGGCGGATGGCATTCAGTTTATTGTAGAGCGCCGTGGTCACGGGGCCGGGTTTGCCGTCTTTAGAGATGATATATTTTTTCCCGGTGTCGAGATCGTCGATCTGGCCGATGGGGGAGCACACCGCAGCGGTGCCGCATGCGGCGGCTTCGTCGATGGTGTCGAGCTCGTCTACTGTGATGTGGCGGCATTCGACGTCAAGACCCATGTCGCGCGCGAGCTGCTGAAGGCTCATATTGGTGATCGACGGCAGAATAGACTCTGATGCGGGGGTGATATATTTTCCGTCTTTTATGGCATAGAAATTGGCAGGGCCGCATTCGTCGAGATATTTCTTCTCTTTAGGGTCGAGGAAAAGTACTGCCGAGTAGCCGCCATCGTGGGCCATTTTGCCGGCACGCAGAGAGGCAGCATAGTTGCCACCCACTTTGAAGCGTCCGGTGCCGCGCGGAGCCACACGGTCGAACTCACGCATGATGCATATTTTGGTGTTCTGGAATCCGCCTTTGAAATACGGTCCTACCGGAGTAACCAGCACGACGAACATATATTCCGTGGCGGGAGATACACCCACACGCGGCGAAATGCCGAGTTCAAAAGGCCGGATATACAGCGATGCGCCGCTGCCATAAGGAGGAATGAACCGTTCGTTGAGCTTCACGGCCATGGTGCACATCTTGATGAAGAGCTCTTCAGGCACGGGTTCCATCAGAATTCCCTCAGCCGAGTCGTAGGCGCGGCGTGCGTTTTCCTCGATACGGAACATTCTAATTTTTCCGTCCTTGCCGCGAAAGGCCTTTGCTCCTTCAAACAGTTCCTGGCCGTAGTGGAGCGCTGTGGCCGCCATATGGATGTTGATGGTGTCGGAGGTTGTCACTTCGATCTCTCCCCACTTGCCGTCGCGGAATGTGCAACGTACGTTGTAGTCGGTGGGAACGTATCCGAATGGCAGCGACGCCCAGTCAATTTCTTCAGTCATTTTTTTCAATGATATTTGAAAGGATATTTTGAAAGCGGTGCAAATTTAGTCAATTTGTGTGGATTGTGCCGCACGTTTGCACAAATATCTTTATTTTATGCATCACCGGAGGGCCCGAAAGTAAGGATTGAGCAGGGCAGCAATGTCTCGGCCACTCGTCTGATCGCCGGCATGTCCACCTCCAGGATACGCTGTGTGGTCTCGGAGGGCGTTGCCGCTCTTCCCGCCAGCAGGGTCGAGCGGGCGATGGAGAGAGCGTTGTTCTCCCTGTTGTCGCTCGCCACCACGAGCTGGCCCAGATATTGCTTCTTGGCCTTTTCAAGCGCCCGCTCCGAGATCGCAGAGCCATCGGCAACGCGTTCGATAGTGCTGCGCACCAGACGCGTACACAATGCGGTATCGGCAGGATCGCAGCCATAGTAGACGGTGAAAGCGCCGCAGTCAGTGTACCAGGCGCATGAAGCGTCCACACTGTAAACAAGCCCGCGGCGTTCCCGCAGGGCCACGTTGAGCAGCGAGTTCATCCCGGGGCCGCCGAGAATGTTGGTGATCAGCGCATATGCGTGACGGTCGGCAGAGAAAAATCCCGGCAGGCGCGCTCCGGCCACCGTATGGTCCTGATGCGAATCGATGCACCTGCGCAATTCAAACGGCTTCATCACTTCAGGAATCCGTCGGCAAGCCGCCAAGCCGTCGCCATGAGGAGGATTGAAACGAGCTGACGCGACGGCCAAAACCCGAAACGCGCTTTCAGGCCCGCTGTAGAAAACCACCATGTTGCCGCACGTGTAGTGCTTGCGCACGTACGCGCGGCAGGCTTCGCTGTCTATACGGTCGAGCGCAGTTTTGCTGCCGAGGATGTTGTGTCCGAGTTGCGACCCTGCGAACAGCAGATCGTCGAAATCATCAAACACGGCATCTGCCGGCGAGTCGAGATACGAATCTATTTCTTCGGCCACCACCTGGCGCTCCTTGTCGAGCTCTTTCTTCGGAAATTGCGAGTTCTGGATAAGGTCGGCCAGCAATTCCATCGCCCGTGCCGTATTGCCGGCGGGGTATATGCTGTACACAACGGTTTCCTCCTTTGTGGTGAAGGCGTTGAGCTCACCACCCACCACCTCCATGCGGTTGATGATATGGCCGGCATTACGCCTCGCAGTGCCCTTGAATATGGTGTGTTCCACCATGTGGGCCATGCCGTGCACGCCTTCATCGTCGTCGCGGCTTCCCGTGCCCACGGTCACACCGGATATGGCAGTGGCAGTGCCAGGGGTGTGCACGTGTACCATGCGCATTCCGCACGGCAGTGTGTGATAGGTCACGTTGCCCTCATTCTTGCGCATCTTTCCAGTCGCCGTTTTCTTTAATAAGAGATATGAGACGCGGGAGAGCTTCCGCAGCAGGAATATTTTTCACCACGCATTCTTTATTTTTGTACAGGCTCACGTTGCCGGCAGCCGCGCCCACGTAGCCGTAATCAGCATCGGCCATTTCGCCGGGGCCGTTCACTATACAACCCATCACACCTATCTTCAGGCCGGTAAGGTGCGAGGTGGCTTTTTTGATTTCGGCCAACGTGTTCTGCAGGTCGAATAGAGTGCGTCCGCAGCCGGGGCAGGCTATGTACTCCGTGCGCGAGAATCTCAGACGTGTTGCCTGGAGAATGCCCAAAGACAGCTCCTTCAACTGCTCCGCCGACAGCGACGGCGCCTCGATGGCAATACCGTCGGCAAATCCGTCGAGCAGCAATGTGCCCAGCTCAACCGAGGCTACCACAGCCACTTCGTCGGCCGCCATGGATGCCGGATAGCTCCTGCGGATCACCACGGGAGTATCATCTCCGGCGGTCATAAGAGCATGCATGCGCGCACGTATCTCTGCAATAGGATTAATAGTATCTGGCGAAGCCTCCGCCACAAGCACACCTGCGGGCAGGCTTTCAATATTTTCATAATCTACGCCCACTGCCACGGGTGGTTGCGTGCCGCCAACATTCTCGATGGCGCGGGTGCTTCGCCGCGCGGGTGCTATGGGATTGTAGCCTGCCGCAAGTGTGGCTCCGGTGGGAGCGGCATGCGATATCCGCCCCACATAATCGCGAAGCAGGCGGGCCACGGGAATCTCGGCCACCGGGTCTTCGCTCAGCGACACACGGATAGTGTCGCCGATGCCGTCTACAAGAAGAGAACCAATACCCACTGCCGACTTTATACGGCCTTCAAGTTCGTTACCGGCCTCAGTTACGCCTAGGTGCAGCGGATAATGCATTCCCTCGGCGTCCATGGCTGCCACAAGGCGGCGCACGGTCTCGGTCATAACCAGTACGTTCGAGGCTTTGATGCTGATAACCACGTCGTTGAATTTTTCGTCGCGGCACACCCGCAGGAACTCCATAGCCGATTCCACCATGCCGGCCGGTGTGTCGCCGTAGCGGCTCATGATTCGATCGCTTAGCGAACCGTGGTTCACGCCAATACGCAGCGCCGTACCTCGCTCGCGGCATAGATCGAGCAGAGGCACCAGCTTGTCGCGCAGGCGCTCGAGCTCGGCGTGATACTCTTCGTCGGTATATTCGAGATGTTTGAACGTGCGCCCGGGATCAATAAAATTTCCCGGATTTATCCGCACTTTCTCCACTTCTTCCGCCGCAGCGAATGCAGCCGCGGGATTGAAATGGATATCGGCGACCAGAGGTGTGTCTATGCCGCGGGCCCGCAGTTCGCGGCGTATATTACCCAGATTGCGCGCATGTGCCACGCCTTGTGCCGTGAGCCGGATTATTTCGGCACCTGCAGCCGCGAGCGCAGCGCATTGCTCCACGCTCGCCCCGGTGTCGAGGGTAGGGGTATTTGTCATAGACTGCACGCGCACGGGATTGTCGCCGCCCACGGCTATTCCGCCTATGTGCGCTTCCGAAGTGGGCCGGCGGCTATAATCCATTCTGTTCATGATTGCAGGAAATTAGTTGTGAGAAATATGGCCACGGCACCGAGGAGCCATCCGCATGCCACCTGTGCCGGCGTGTGCCGGTCGAGAATCAGGCGTGAGGTGCCCACAATGCCGCCGAGCACGATCACGATCGACAGCCACAGCATGGCGTTGACCGTGGCCATGCGTGCTGCCGTGAGCCACAGCATCATGCCGGCCATCCCACCCATGGCGCATCCGTGGGCGCTTATTTTCCATTTTATTGTGATGATGCCGGCCACAGTCGTGGCGAGTGAGGCTCCTATGAAAAATGCCACCAGCCACACCGGGGCGTGCAGCAGATGCAGGTATAGCGCGGCTCCGAGATAAGCCGCCACCGTCACGAGCATAGGCACGAGGCGCTGCCTCCTGCGGCTGAGGCTGAGATCGCTCACCATCCCGGCACGCAACATCAGCAGAAGCACGCACAATGGCACGATACCCGTGATGAACGCCACACCCAGTGTGGCTCCCATTCTGGTGCGCTCAGGGAGAATCTGCAGGGGGGTGATCCACATGGCCATTGCCATGCAGTATGTGGGAACGGCCAGAGGTGAGAGCACGTCGCTCACTATCTGAGCCACACGATCGAGCACCGGTCGAGGGGCAGGGACTGTGGTGTTGTTCATTTGAATTCTTTTCTGAGCCGGGCCACAGGCACACCCATTCTTTCGCGATATTTTGCCACCGTGCGCCGGGCTATATCATAGCCCTCGGCCGCAAGTGCGTCGCGCAGAGCCTCATCGCTTAGGGGATGGCCTTTGTCTTCGGCTGATATAAGTTGTTTTATTTTTTCCATGAGCTCGTGCGACGATGTGTCCGCATCGTCCACCGGGCTTTCGTTGAAGAACATTTTCACGGGATAGATTCCTGCGGGGGTGGCCACATATTTTCCGGCGGTGGCGCGTGAAATCACACTCAGGTCGTAGCCGGTATCGGCAGCGATGTCGCGCAGGATCATAGGCCGGATATCGCCGGGATCGGCAGTTATGAAGAAGCGGTGCTGCCTGGCGGCGATGGCCCGCATAACGTCCATGAGAGTGCGCCCGCGAGCGTCCAGCATCTTTATGAAACTGCGTGCTTCATCGTAGCGGGCACGCACGAAGGCATAGGCTTCGCGGTCGCGCCGGCTGCCTGCCGCCATATTCTCGTCGGGCATGAAAGACTCCTCTATCGCCAGCTCGGGCGTACGGCCGTTGAGCGCTACAGTTGTGCGGCCGTCGGCTTCCACTTCAACGGTGAAGTCAGGCACGATATATCGTGTGCGGCTGTCCGTACTGTTGTCGGCGCCGGCCCCGGGCTTGGGATCGAGCGAGCGAATCACATCCACAGCTTCTGCCAGATCCTTTTCGTCAATGCCCATGGAAGTCTTTATGCGCTCTGCATGGCGCTTGGAGAAGGCATCGAAATGGTCGCGCACAATCTTTATGGCATTCTCCACCGCGGGCGTGACAGGCTCGATACGCTCGAGCTGCAGCAGCATACAGTCGCGCAGGTCCACGGCGCCTACGCCGGCAGGGTCGAGGCTGCGCACCACGTCAAGCATGCGCCTGAACGCATCCGCCTCCATCTCCACACCTGACGTGGCGCTCATATCGTCGGCCATGGCGCGTGGCGAGCGTGTGAGATAGCCGTTGTCGTCAAGATTGTCCACAACATACTCCGCCACCACTCTGTCTTGCGGCGAAAGATGACAATCCGCGAGCTGGGCCTTCAGCGATTCTGCCAGAGTGAGTCCCGGGGCTGGTGCCGGCATATCGAATCCCGGAGCCTCCGCCCCGCGGTTGCCTCCGTCATAGCGGTAGAACGGCACTTCGTCGTCGCTGCCATAGTCGGCCCGCTGAAGTTCCTCGGCGCTCTCGCCGAAGTGGTCTGATCCGCTCTCGGAATCTCCTGAGTGTTCCGCCCTTGTATCTGCCGGTTGCTCTATCAGCGCCGGATTCTCATCCACTACGCGGCGCACCTCATCCTCAATCTCGGGTGCCGACATCTCCAGCAGGCGCCCGTAGAGCATTTGCTCCGGGTGCAACCGTTGCTGCAGGCGCTGCTGCTGCGTGAGGTTGAGGGCTTCTTTCATATCGGCTGCAAAGGTACAAAAAAATATTGTCGCATACTCTTTCGCATCCCTTATAAAAATGTGCATATGGCGGCCATTTCACAATTAAGTCATAAATTAAGTTAAACGGCCCTCCGCGGGGCTCAAAAATAGATTTAATTAACACTCCGCGTTTAACAATTTGTTGTTATAGTAGTAACTTTGTACTCGAAATCAGAAAAACAACAAATACACTATAAATACATTATGGGAGAATCCGTAAATATCCGCGAGCTCAATGCTCTGGTAGCCTCTAAGGCCGATTTTATCAACCTCGTGACCCATGGCATGGACAAGACCATCGTGGGACAGAAGCACCTCGTGGAAAGCCTTCTCATCGCACTCCTCAGCAACGGCCATGTGCTGCTTGAGGGGGTTCCCGGTCTTGCAAAGACTCTCGCCATCAAGACCCTTGCACAGCTCATCGACGCACGCTACAGCCGCATCCAGTTTACCCCGGACCTGCTTCCTGCCGATGTCGTGGGCACCATGGTCTACAGCGTTAAGAACGAAACATTCCAGGTAAAGAAGGGCCCGATATTCGCCAACTTCGTGCTGGCCGACGAAATCAACCGTGCCCCCGCCAAGGTGCAGAGCGCATTGCTCGAGGCCATGCAGGAGCGTCAGGTCACTATCGGCGACAACACTTTCGCCCTCGACGAGCCCTTCATGGTTATGGCCACGCAGAACCCCATCGAGCAGGAGGGCACGTATCCTCTGCCTGAGGCACAGGTGGACCGCTTCCTGCTTAAGGTTGTGATCGGCTATCCCAGCAAGGAAGAAGAAAAGATTATCATACGGCAGAATATCGCCGGCGACCGTCCGCGCATAGAGCCCCTGCTCAAGCCCGAGGAGGTGATCGAAGCCCAGAAGGTTGTGGAGCAGATCTATGTGGATGAGAAGATCGAGCGCTATATCGTCGATATAGTGTTCGCCACCCGCTTCCCCGCCGACTACGGCCTCAACGACCTCACGAGCATTATTGCCTTCGGCGCATCGCCCCGTGCTTCGATTTCGCTTGCCCGTGCCGCCCGTGCATACGCCTTCCTGCATCAGCGCGGCTATGTGATTCCGGAAGACGTTATCGCTGTGAGCCACGATGTGCTCCGTCATCGTATCGGCGTAACCTACGAGGCAGAGGCAAATAATATCACCACCGACGAGATTATCACGGAAATTCTCGATAAAGTACAGGTACCCTGATAAATGGACGCAAAAGACCTCCTCAAAAAGGTTCGCAAGATCGAAATCAAGACGCGCGGACTGTCGCAGAACATCTTTGCCGGCGAGTATCACTCGGCCTTCAAGGGGCGTGGCATGATGTTCTCGGAGGTGCGCGAGTATCAGTACGGCGACGATATCCGCGATATCGACTGGAACGT
>CAMWRI010000079.1 GCA_947176585.1 uncultured Porphyromonadaceae bacterium | reverse complement strand
CTTTTTACAACAAAGGTAGTAAAGACTGACTTAGCTTAATAAGATTTAAGTCAAAATCTGCCCGCCTCTCTCGGCTTTTTTAAGGCAAATTTACCATTCTCCTATTTGCTACTGCAAAGTTAGAGTTTTTGCTTGATCCATCTATCGAAAATCGCCAATATTTCTAAAGGTTGGATAAGCAGTCATAAACGCTCATGCTTGTCGTGTATCCGCTCCCCCGGCAAGGGGTATCGATATCCGATAAGGCGTGGGAGCGGACTGTTTATTACCTTTAAGGCGTTTGGCGATGCCTCGATAGAAATATTCAGTAGAATCGTCCCGCGCTTTTTAATTACTAACCTTAACCACATAAGATGCTGAAGGTGACGAGCAGCTTGCTAATTAACAATATATGATTACCTTAAGCGCAGGAGCCTTTTGGGGTTCGCTTTATTTAGGAATTATTATTCTTTTTGTTATTATCGGAGTCTTATTTTGGGCCGTGATCTCACTAATTTTCCGTGCTTACATCCTCTGGTATTTCAAAATCAACAAAAGCGTACAAATACAAGAAGAAACGAATCGCCTGTTGGACGAATTGGTAAATCAAAATCTGCCATTATCGATGCCGATGTCAACGACGGCGTCGCATCATATCGAGCGTGATCACAGTGCATATATGCCTAAATAAGACGACATGAGCATAGAATCGGCTTTAAGTATTGCCGCCAGCGTGATTGCGATTGGCGGAGCGATTTGGGGCGGTTATAAGTGGTTGAAGAAAAAACCGCTCACTGCTCTGATGAATGAGCTGGCGGATAAAAACACGTCGCTCAAGCGCCAGCATAACATTCTGCGAATTATCGACAAAAGTTTGGCTCTGTCGGGACATGGCATTTCCTCGTCGTACATAAGCAACTTTCATTCCGATGGCCGCTCAAAATCGGTCATATTTCATGATATTTGCAATAAAAATGCTATAGAACCGACCTCAGTGATATGCCATCTGCTAATGGGCTATGACGAGCCCAAATTCAGAAGCGAATGGATATCAAGGCACATTGATAAGTCTAAAGGTACTGTGTCCGACCGACCTCGTGAGGAATCAATACCCCAGTCGACAGCCGATTATGGTGCAGGAACGCCGGTCGTGTACATGTCGGAACTCCTGGCTTCGAAATTTCCGGATGCCTGCAAGCGTCTGACGGATATATTGACTAAGCATGGTGTGCCCTTCGCCTTTCTGAAAGGTACCAAAGATATCTGGTGCAGGGATTATATGCCGGTACAGACCCCGAGCGGGCACCTGATACAATTCAAGTATAACCCATCGTATCTGCAAGCTCCTAAATACTCTGATTCCCGGTCGGACGTAGCAATGGTTGACAATCTCAATGGTCTAAATCCGGTTTTCTCAAATATCAATCTTGATGGAGGTAACGTGGTGATGAAAGGAAATAAGGCAATTATCACCGATCGCATATTCTCTGAAAACCCCGATTGGGATAAAGAAAAACTCGTGACCGAGCTATCACGCGCTCTCGAATGTGATATAATCATCATTCCGGCCTACAAGACCGACTACGATTTCACAGGCCACGCCGACGGGATGATTCGTTTCATCGACAGCAACACCGTTCTCGTCAACGACCTGGAGCAAGATTTCAAGTACATGAAGAATGGGATTGTAAAAGCTCTGGATGTGGCTAAGCTAAAATTCGTAAACTTCCCGTTTTTCGAGTATAAGGACAAAGAGCACCCCGACACCGCAATAGGCATATACATTAATTACCTTGAGGTGGGCAACCTCATCGTTATGCCCGTTTTCGGAGTTGCAGGCAATAAAGATGCTGAAGCTTTTGCAAAGTTGAAAGAAGTTTTCCCTGATAAGACCATAGAAACCATCGACTACAACGAAGTAGCGCGTGAAGGTGGTGTGCTCAACTGCACAACTTGGACTATTTGTCCGAAGCCCTAACACTGCCCCAATATAAAATTGCAGCCCAAAGCGGCGGCCTTGCTTGTTGCAGGGCCGCCGCTTTGGCTGCGAGGAGAGAGGTGTTGATTGTGTCAGGACCGAGCGCTCAGATAAGGGTTGCATCGCGACATTCCGGCAGCACTTTCAGCCACCGCACCGGGGGCTTGGTGCCCCTGAAAGCCCGCTGCTGATATTTGCGGCGCTCTTCGGCTCTTATGCTATTATAACACGGGCGGCGTGGAGATGGTTCGCATGTCATGCGACTTTTTGGCACGGTATTTGTTATATAGATACAAAACGAAATTATAAAGCAAGAAAATTATGGCAAACAACGAAACCGTAAAGCCCGGCAAATATACCGAGCTTGTGTACAGATTGTATCAGATAGAGCCCGACGGTAAGGAAACTCTCGTGTATGAGAGCGATGAGGCCGAGCCCGAGAAGCTCGTGTTCGGCGTCACCCGCGGCGTGCTGCCTGTGCTGGAAAAAGCACTCGACGGCCTCGCTGCAGGCGAAAAATTCAACGTCACTGCCACCGCCGACGAAGCCTTCGGCCACCACGACCCCGAGCAGGTGGTGGAGCTGGGCCGCGAGGTGTTTGAAATCGACGGTAAATTCGACGAGGAAAATATCAAGGCGGGCAATCGCCTGCCGATGATGACAGCCGACGGCTACCGCATCGACGGCCTCGTGACGGAAGTGACCCCCACCACCGTGAAGATGGACTTCAACCACCCGCTCGTTGACAAGACCGTGCGCTTCGACGGCGAGATCAAAACCGTGCGCGATGCCACTCCCGAGGAAGTGGCTCCGGCCCATGGCTGTGGCTGCGGCGACGGTTGCGGCTGTGGCGATGACTGCGGCTGCGAAGACCACGCCGAAAAGGGCTGTGGCTGCAACGGCTGCCACTAATCCGTCCAAAATATCAAAAAACCGCGCTCGCGTAGCCCGCAAGCGCGGTTTTTTATGTAACTTTGTGCAAAATTCTTGATATGCCCACTATTTCCCACCGCGGGCACATAATGCCCGCCTCGCCCATACGCAAGCTCGTGCCTCTGGCCAATGCCGCCATGGCACGCGGCATCAAGGTGCACAGGCTCAATATAGGCCAGCCCGATATCCCCACCCCGGAGGTGGGGCTCGACGCCATGCGCAATCTCGACCGCAGTATCCTGGAGTACAGCCCGTCGGAGGGCCTGCTTTCGCTGCGACGCAAACTCAAGGGCTACTATGAACGCTTCAACATCGACGTGGACGTGGACGATATAATCATCACCACGGGAGGCTCGGAGGCCGTGCTCTTCGCATTCATGGCCACCCTCGACCCGGGCGACGAGATAATCGTGCCCGAACCTGCATATGCCAACTATATGGCATTCGCCATCAGCGCGGGAGCACGCATCGTGACCATTCCGTCCACTATCGAGGAGGGCTTCGCGCTGCCGCCGGTGGAGAAATTCGAGCAACTTATCACTCCGCGCACAAAGGGCATCCTCATCTGCAATCCCAACAACCCCACGGGCTATCTCTACACTCAGCGCGAGATGAACCAGCTGCGCGATCTGGTGAAACGCCACGACCTTTTCCTCTATTCCGACGAGGTGTATCGCGAATACTGCTACACGGGTGCTCCCTATATCTCGGCATTCCACCTGGAAGGCATCGAGGAGCAGGTGGTGCTCATCGACTCCGTGAGTAAACGCTACAGCGAGTGCGGCATCCGCGTGGGTGCGCTCATCACCAAGCACAAGGAGCTGAAGAAAAACATCCTCAAGTTCTGCCAGGCACGCCTGAGCCCGCCTCTGCTGGGCCAGCTCGTGGCCGAGGCGAGCATCGACACGCCGCCGGAATATATGCTCATGACCTACAACGAATACGTGGAGCGGCGCAAATTCCTGGTGGACGGTATCAACCGCATCCCGGGTTGCTACACACCCATCCCCATGGGAGCGTTCTACACGGTGGTGAGCCTGCCGGTGGATGACGCCGACGAATTCTGCGCATGGTGCCTCACCGACTTCGACTACGAGGGGCGCACCGTGTTCATGGCTCCAGCCTCGGGCTTCTACACCACCCCCGGCATGGGCCGCAACCAGGTGCGCGTGGCCTACGTGCTCAAGAAGGAAGATCTGGCCGATGCCCTGCTGGTGCTCGAAAAAGCGCTTGAAGCATATATGCAAAGAAATAATTAAAACTCGAAATAATGGATTTTATTGAAGAACTCACATGGCGCGGCATGCTCCACCAGTACATGCCGGGCGTTGAAGACGAACTCAAAAAAGGCATGGCCACGGCCTACCTGGGCATCGATCCCACGGCCGACAGCCTCCACATAGGCCACCTCGTGGGCGTGATGATGCTCAAGCACCTGCAGCGAGCCGGCCACAAGCCCATCGCCCTCGTGGGCGGTGCCACCGGCATGATAGGCGACCCCTCCATGAAGAGCCAGGAGCGCAAGCTCATCGACGAACCCACACTGCGCCACAATCAGGAGGCAATCAAGCGCCAGCTGGCCAAATTCCTCGACTTCGACAGCGACGCGCCCAACGCCGCAGAGCTCGTGAACAACTACGACTGGATGAAGCAGTTCTCCTTCCTGGAGTTCATCCGCGACGTGGGCAAGCACATCACCGTGAACTACATGATGGCCAAGGATTCCGTGAAAAAGCGCCTCTCGGGCGAGAGCCGCGAGGGCATGAGCTTCACCGAGTTTTCCTATCAGCTGCTGCAGGGCTACGACTTCCTGCATCTCTACCGCGACAAGAACTGCCATCTGCAGCTGGGCGGCAGTGACCAGTGGGGCAACATGACCACCGGCACCGAGCTCATCCGCCGCGTGGCCGGAGGCGAGGACGCCTACGCCATCACCTGCCCGCTCATCACCAAGGCCGACGGCGGCAAGTTCGGCAAGACCGAGAGCGGCAACGTGTGGCTCGACCCGGCCCGCACATCGCCCTACGCCTTCTATCAGTTCTGGCTCAACGTGAGCGACGCCGACGCCGCCCGCTATATACGTATCTTCACCACGCTCTCGCGTGAAGAAATCGAAGCCCTCGAGGCCGAGCAGGCCGCCGATCCAGGTGCGCGCGCCCTGCAGCGCCGCCTTGCACGCGAGCTCACGGTGATGGTGCACAGCGAGGCCGACTACGAAGCCGCCGTGGAGGCATCAAAAATCCTGTTCAGCAACAACACGGCCGACATCCTTCACCGCATCGACGAGGCCACGCTGCTGGCCGTGTTTGACGGCGTGCCCCGCCACGAAGTGAGCCGCGCCGATATAGAAGCCGGCATCAAGCTGGCCGACCTACTGACGGATGCAGCGCCCGTGTTCAGCTCCAAGGGCGAGATGCGCAAGATGGTGCAGGGCGGCGGCCTGAGCATCAACAAGGAAAAGGTGGCCGACCCTTATGCTCCCGCCACCACCGACATGCTCCTGCAGGACCGCTATATCATCGTGCAGCGCGGCAAAAAGAACTACACGCTGCTAATCGCCAAGTAGCACCACATTCCCGGATTTAAATAACTCGCGCAGAGGCGCAGAGATAAAATAAAATCCTCTGCGTATCTGCGCGATTTTTATCGTAAAACAATCGCGCACATGGCTAAAAAAAACGTAAAAACGGCGTGGTTCTGCACAGAATGCGGGGCCGAATCGCCCAAATGGGCCGGACGATGCCCGGCTTGCGGAGCGTGGAACACCCTTGTGGAGGAGCGCGTGACGCCCGCCGCTCCCGCCGGCAAGAGCACCGGGCATAGGCACCCGGCGGCCCGTGCACTGGCCGTGAACGAAATCGAGGCTCTCGACGAGCCACGCATCCTCATGCCCAGCAAGGAGCTTAACCGTGTGCTGGGTGGCGGCCTCGTGCAGGGATCGCTCGTGCTCCTGGGCGGCGAGCCCGGCATAGGCAAGAGCACACTGGTGCTCCAGAACCTGCTGGCGATCAAGTCGCGCACGATTCTCTACGTGAGCGGCGAGGAAAGTGCCACGCAGCTCAAGCTGCGCGCCGACCGCATAGGCCGTGGCTCCGACAACGTGTTCATCGTGTGCGAGACATCGCTCGAAACCATATTCGACCACGTGGAAGCCGTGCAGCCATCGATACTCGTGGTGGACTCCATACAGACGATAGCCTCCGATGCCCTCGACTCGGCGCCGGGCAGCGTGGGCCAGGTGAGGGAATGCGCAGCGCGCCTGCTCAAGTACGCAAAGGAGCAGAATGTGCCCGTGCTGCTCATCGGCCACATCACCAAGGAAGGAGCGCTCGCAGGCCCCAAAGTGCTGGAGCATATCGTGGATGCCGTGCTGCAATTCGAGGGCGACCGGCAGTATATGTACCGCATTCTGCGCCCCATCAAGAACCGCTTCGGAAGCACCTCCGAGCTGGGCATCTACGAGATGGCCCGCACGGGGCTGCGCGAGGTGACGAATCCATCGGAGATGCTTCTGAGCCACGCGCCGGACAGTGAGGCCCTGAGCGGCGTGGCCATAGGAGTGACGGTGGACGGCGCCCGCCCCTTCCTGATCGAGGTGCAGGCACTCGTGAGCACCGCGGCCTACGGCACCCCGCAGCGCAGCGTCACAGGCTTCGACTCCAAGCGCATGAACATGCTGCTGGCCGTGCTCGAGAAGCGCGTGGGCTTCAAGCTGGCCCAGAAAGATGTGTTTCTAAATATCGCCGGCGGCCTGCGCGTGAACGATCCCGCGCTCGACCTGGGCGTGATCTGCGCCATTCTCAGCAGCAATGTCGACATGGCAGTGCCCCGCGGCTGGTGCATGGCCGGCGAAGTGGGCCTGACGGGCGAAATCCGCCCGGTCACCCGCATCGAGCAGCGCATCTCCGAGGCTGCCAAACTGGGCATGACCGACATGCTCGTGCCGGCAGGCAACCTCAAGGGTGTGGATACCACAGCCACCGGCCTGCGCCTCCATGAAGTAGCCAAGGTGGAAGACGCCTTCCGCACCGTGTTCAGCTGAGGGAAAGACAGGAGGTATAAATTCTTATAAGTCTTATAAATCGTATAAGTCTTATATAATATACACGCGGACCGGAAATTTTCGTTTCCGGCCCGCGCGTATATTGTTGAAGTAGATTATTTCACCACGGGGGTCATGGGTGTGGGGATATTGGCTTCCTGCCAGTCCTCAACGTTGACGGTGAACTTGATGGCTCCGCCCAGCACGGGTTCGCCGGGAGTGGGATCATCGGGGTCTACATTGCCTGCTCCATCGGTGAAGTCGAGGATATAGATGTATTTCTTGCCCTGCTCCCAGGTGCCGCTCAGAGGAATCGAAGCCCAGGCGAATTTGCGGGGATTACCCGATGCATCCTTAATCTTGTCGCTGGGGAAAGGATAAATCTGCACGCCCTCGGGGGTTGAAATATTCAGGGCCACGCTCAGGTAGGCGCCGCGGGCCACGTTGTCGGGGTCGTTTTTGGCCATCCATGCCGTGAGTGTCTGCGGGATGAGCATTGCGTTGCCGCTCTCGCCCATCACGCTGGCAGGCGTGGATTCAAGCGTAATGGTGTCGCAGCTGCTTTCATAGACGAAGGTGTCGTGCCAGTCGTCGAGCGTCCACTCGTTGGTGGCGAAGCTGAAAGATCCGGTGGTCTCGGGGCGGCCTATGCGCATGCCTGCCACCTTATAGACGTAGGCAGTGTTGTCGGTCTTGGCGCGTACCTCCACCTGAGCCAGGCGGTGCTTGAAAGTGAGAGGCACACCTGCGGTCTCGTTCACTTTCTTTGTGCCGCTGCCTTCGGCGGTGATGAAGTCCACTTGATCGGCGATAAGCTCAGGCGTCACATAGTTTTCGAGGGTGAGCTCCTTGCCGTTCATCGTGATGTCGGCACCAAGGGCATCCTGCGAGGGCGCATAACTCTGGAAGTGGAGCGTGGATGTGTCGCCGGGCCATACATAGGCTGTGCCGGTGGCGCTGAAGAAGCCGTCGCTGCCCTTTGCGTATTCCATATCGTGGAAATAAGGCACGGTCTCGTCGCCAATGAACGAAGTTACATATATCGAAGCCAGATTGGCATTGGTGGTTTCGGTGGCTCGTGAAAGATTGCCCATGGAAGCACGGAAACTGATGGGTTCTTCTACCGCCCGGCGTGTACTCAACGGTTCATCGTCGGAGCACGATGCGAGTGCAAGCGCGGCAAATGACAGGATGAGGAGAGACTTGTTCATAGTTGATGTGTGGTTGTGTGTGTTTTTTATATCTTTATTATTATAACTATCACGGTGTGGATAGGGTTCAGGATTTTAACGGCCTTTAACGGTAGAGCCTACATCTTGAGGTTGATGATCACCGATTGCCAGTCTTCCACGTCGGGCACAATCCCGCCGGTGCCCTGATGCGGCACGGGAATGTCGATGCCGCGCAGCACGATATGCACGTGGCAAGGATCGGGAGCCTGCGTCACCTGGTCGGTCACGTCGGCCGTGTAGTGGTATCCGGCTCCTTCGGCCCCCACGAGATACATCGACATCATATGGCTGCGCGCCGTTTCCGGCGTCTCGCCGAAGGTGAGGAACTCGGCGTGGAGCGAGCGCGTGGTCTCGTCGGGGTCGAGCACGAAGGTCATGGTGGCGGGAGTGTCGCTGGCCTTTTCGCGGCCGGGGTGAAATCCCTCGGCCATGCCTGATATGGTGGCATCGATCTGATGCCCGGCCAGGTCGTCGAAGTTGCTTATGTCGTAGACATCTACGGTGTAGTGACACACACGCTCCTCGGGATAGAGCGTGATGGTAGTGTCGCCCATGGTCACGGGCAGCACGATGCCGTCCACGCGGTCGGTCCATAGCATCTGCGGAGTGGCTGCCATACGCTCGCTCTCGGCACCGGCGGCGCGGGGCACCGAGCGGGCGCCCAGCATGGAGGCAGGGAGCACCTCGGCATCAGCCGTGCTTATCTCGAAGAGGTCGGTATCGTCGTGGTGCGAGAAGTAGGCCCAGTCGGTGTTGTCGTCGCTGAAGCATACCCCTGTGTAGCTGCCGAACGGGATGTGGGTGGTGCCACCTTCGCGACCCGCGAAGGTGTAGCGCAGGTATTGCCCGCTCTCCGTGTCGAACATCCCCAGGCCCATCGACCCGGGTGCGGCATCCGGTGCGTTGCGCCAGTCGAACACCACGCGTAGCGATGTGTGCACCGGCACATCATACATCAGGTCCTTGTGGCGGCAGCCCGTGAGCGCGGGTACGGCTGCAACGGCCAGCGCTGCTACGATAAGTTTAGTTTTCATCTGCGGCCTCCTTTCGTATTATAGTTATCCCGGCCCAGCAGCCACACGAGGCTCACCTCGGCCTTGACGGGACCGAACCAGTGCAACCGGTGGGTCGACATCCATTCATATCCGTTGCCATAGGGACGATATTTCAGATATTTGCCTCCGATGTAGCCCACGCCTATCACGAAGTCGAGATTGAGGCGGCGGGCTATTGGAGCCGAGTAGCCGTATTCAAGGCCGCACACGAAGTTGCAGCGGTCCCACAGCGTGCGGTGGGGCAGTCCGCCCATCACGCCCTCGCCGCCAAACTCGAAGTCGTAGGTGATCACACCGGCGAAGGCGCCCACGTGGTGGCCCGTGAGCGGCTTGGCGGCGGCACGGCTGCCCAGCCAGCGGCGCACGCCCAGGTTGCCGCCGTAGGCGCGCCAGTAGCGGTGGCTGTGGTCGTTGTCCCACCAGCCGTAAGTCCAGTCGCCCGAGAGGCTCCAGCCTCGGCCCAGATACACCTCGGCACCCACCGTGGGCAGCGCCAGTGCATCGTAGAGCAGATTGGTCTTGAGCGCCCAGTACACGGGCTTCCTCGCCTTCTCCACGGGAAGCGCCACGTGTGCAGGCGCCGAAGGGCGTCCGGCCATTACGACGGGCCATTCCACCGGCGGTTGCGGCGCCTCGAAAGGCACCACGAGCGGCCACTGCAGATACACATGCGTGGCGCGAAGGTCCGGGAACTCCCGGCGGTACAGGTAGCCGTAGGGCACACCGCCGTGCAGCGCGCGCAGGCGGCGCAGATACCCCGAATGGTCGGGCTCCGTGGTAGTATAATCCGCCGTCACCTCATCGAGCAGCGCCAGCACATCGTCGCGGTAGGGCACTGCGGAATCTGCCAGCACCTGCTCGCGCAATCCGCGCCAGTCGCGACCCAGAAAAGTATAGTCCGCAATCGAGTCAGGGATGCCCAGATAGCGCGTAACGGCCAGTGCGCGCCGCGTGGAGAGCCCGCGGTTGTAGGCCACCCCGCCCTCGGGCGAGGCCGCGCCCACCACCCGGAGCATGCCGCAGTGTGCGCGCATCTCGGCCCGCAGGCTGTCGAGTTTCGCGAAATTATCGCCCGGCCAGGGCTCGATGCGGTCCACCGCCTGGCGGAAATGTATCTTCACGGAATCCGTGACCTGCCTCGCTTGCGACGGCAGGAACACGACGAGTATCGCCAATACTGACAGTTGAAATCTTCGGAGAGAAGGCATAATGCGTGTGTGTTGTTTATATTTACAACACCCCGCTCCCCCGATAGTTCGCCACCCGGCCGCAAAACAATCGCGGCGGGAGGGCGGAACACTATTTATAACTTAGCGAGTCTCCGGCAGTTCTAACATCCGCAACTGAAGCCGTGCAATCACTCAAGGCATATACTGAACGGTGAAAGTTCTTGAAGATCGTGTGATTGCCATTTCCGATGCTCGCGGTATGAGTTAGCAATTTAATCATTACGGTCGAGGCTTTAGGCTCAATTCTTAACCAAGCGATGCCCATAGGCAATGATTACCACGGCAGCCCTTAATTATAGTCTATGCCGTATTTTCTCAGTAGGGTGTGGCGGTCTATTTTGTCATAGCCTTGAGACTTGATGTACTTCACGCCTTCTTCGGATAGGCAGACCTCGGTGTATTTAGGGTCGGCGCCCATTATATAGACCGGGTCTGCCGGGTCGCCGATGTTGCCCTGACCATCGACGAGCGGTGTTTCTATTTTCCATGGCCGCGCCAGGTCATACAGTTCTTGCACCACGGCTGAATAGGAATCGCACACGTAGCCATCCAGTTCCGAAAAGAACCGTATTACTACTTGCTTTGATTTTACGTATTTATCTGGCAAGCATTTCATTTGCCACAGCATCAAAAGCAAAAATTCTTGAGTGAGGGAGAGTTGCATACTATTCTATTTGTCTAATTAGAAAATAAACACTACTTTTGCAGTGTTGATTCCCGGTAGCCCCTGTAAATCAAGCTATCGGGTTTTGATTTTTAGGATTTTCTACCCATCCAGGAAGTCGGATTCGATGAAGCGGGCCACGGAGTCGGCGGTGTTGGGGCCGATTACCACGTGGGCGGCTTCGCGCACCTGCGGAAGAGCGTTGGCTACGGCTACGGCCACGTCGGCCACGGCAAACATGGGGAGGTCGTTGAGGTTGTCGCCGAACACCACCACGCGCTCCGCACCCATCCGGGCCTTTACCTGCTCTATTGCGGCGGCTTTCGATACACCGGGGGCAAAGACTTCGAGCACGCCGGTGTCGGGTAGCACCACGTCGGGATAGCTCTGCACGGAGCATCCGGTGCAGGCGGCGAGCTCGCGGGCAGCTGCATCGGTGTCGGTCAGGCGGCCGAGGGCGCAGAACAGGATTGTGCGGCAGCGAGCTTCGGCGGGCAGCGCACGGCGCGTGTGGAAGTGCTTGAGCCGGAGATGGCGGCGCTGGTCGTAGAAACTCTGCTCGGCGCGGTTCATCTCTGCTGCGTCGTGATACACGTCGAGCACACCGCCATCGGTGCCCATGGTGTAGACGAAGGGGTGCACATCGCAGGCGGCACACACGCGCACCACGGCATCTACATCAGCGGGGTCCATGTAGCACACGCGGCTGTAGCTGCCGTGGCCCGCGCGTCGCGTCCAGAGGGCGGCGCCGGTCATCACGATAGCAGGGGGCGCCATAGCCACGCCGGCCAGCAGGGGTTGCACGGTGGCGGGCGTGCGGGCAGTGGCCACGGTGATAAGTGCGCCTTGCTCGGTGAGGTCGCTGATTATGAGGCGCGAGCGCTCGCTCACCCTCGAATCGGCGCCCAGCAGGGTGCCGTCCATGTCGCTTACATATAGTGTGCGTGTGTTCATGCAGCAAAGTTACTGAAAAATATCCAATATATCTACAGCGCTCCTCCGGCATTGTGGAGGCCCGGGTAAATACAATGTTGACTCAGGTAACTATTCAGCGAATAGTAAAGAGCATGACGGGTTGTTACTGTAAGTATAGACGATAACCTATAGAGCAATGTAGAAATAGCCTGTAAAAATAGACGCGCCGTAGAGCGCGTCCCGAGTATAGCCGTGGCGGTAAGCGCCTTAATGGCGCGCACCCCGCGGTTTATCAGATACCTACCTTTC
>CAMWRI010000078.1 GCA_947176585.1 uncultured Porphyromonadaceae bacterium | reverse complement strand
CCGCAATCATAAAGGTGACATCACCGTCGCGGTACGGCTCACCGCCGTTGATGCGGTCTTATGAGAACACGTGCAGCCCGTCCGAGCCCCACACGATGCAAGGCAGGGGGATGCGATGGTGATGGTCGAACGGCACCTCCCAGTCATATCCGTCGCCAAGGTGCTCGAATATGATTTCCTTGGGATCTATGCCACCCTTATCTTCTTCGTCGTGACCGGCGGCACGCAGCTGCAAAGGCACAACGGCGAAGATGGCGGCAAGAATGATGAGCAGTCGTTTCATATCCATAACCTGATTAATACACGCACACACTGATAATATTGCTGTCGATATCGGCCACGCCGCCGGTAATAGCGGCGGTGTGCTCCGAGCCGTCCGGCATCCGGTAAAGGATATTGCCGGCGGCGAGCATAGCCACGAGAGAAGCGTGGTTGTGGAGCACGGTGAACGCACCCATGGTGCCGGGCAGCGTCACTGCTGTGGCCTCGCCTTCAAAGAGCACTTCCACGGCCGATATAATTTTCAGTGTCATTGCTTTTGGTGTAACGGTTGGTGGTGTAAGTGGCTTTTTACTTTACTTCGTCGAGCATCTTGCGTCCCTTGGCGATAGCCTCGTCGATTGTGCCGACGTTGAGGAAAGCCTGCTCGGGATACTCGTCCATCTCGCCGCTCAGAATCATCTTGAAGCCGCGGATAGTCTCGCTCAGGGGCACCATCACGCCGGGAAGGCCCGTGAACTGCTCTGCCACGTGGAAAGGCTGCGAGAGGAAGCGCTGCGCGCGGCGCGCGCGGGCAACCACGAGCTTATCTTCGTCCGATAGCTCGTCCACACCGAGGATGGCGATGATATCCTGCAGTTCGTTGTACTTCTGCAGCAGCTGCTTCACGGCCTGGGCGGTGTTGTAGTGGTCTTCGCCAATGATATTCGGGTCGAGAATACGCGAGGTGGATTCCAGCGGGTCGACAGCGGGATAGATGCCGAGCTCGGCGATCTTACGGCTGAGCACGGTGGTAGCGTCGAGGAAGCTGAAAGTAGTGGCGGGAGCCGGGTCGGTGAGGTCGTCGGCAGGCACATAGATGGCCTGCACGGAGGTGATAGAGCCGTTCTTGGTGGAAGTGATGCGCTCCTGAAGGGCACCCATTTCGGATGCCAGAGTGGGCTGATAACCTACTGCGGAGGGCATGCGGCCGAGAAGCGCCGATACCTCGGAACCGGCCTGGGTGAAGCGGAAGATGTTGTCGATAAAAAGCAGCACGTCTTTACCGCCGGCACCCTGATCGCGGAACTGCTCGGCCACGGTGAGGCCGCTCAGAGCCACGCGCAGACGTGCACCCGGTGGTTCGTTCATCTGACCGAACACGAGTGTGGCCTGCGAGTCGCGCAGGTGCTCCACATCCACATCGGCAAGATTCCACTGGTCTTTCTCCATGCCTTCCTCAAACTTCTTGCCATAGCGGATAACGCCGCTCTCGATCATCTCGCGGAGCAGGTCGTTGCCCTCGCGGGTGCGTTCGCCCACACCGGTGAACACCGAGAAGCCGTCGTGCCCCTTGGCAATATTGTTGATCAGCTCCATGATGAGCACGGTCTTGCCCACGCCGGCACCGCCGAACAGGCCGATCTTGCCGCCCTTGCTGTAAGGCTCAAGCAGGTCAATCACCTTGATGCCGGTGGTGAGAATCTCGGTGCCTATGGTGAGGTCGTCGAACTCAGGGGCAGGCTGGTGGATCGAACGCAGGTCGGTGTCGCTGAGTGCGGGCAGGTTGTCGATAGCCTGGCCGAGCACATTGAGCAGACGGCCCTTCACCTGGTCGCCGGTGGGCACGGCTATGGGATGTCCCATGCTCACAGCGGGCATACCGCGGCGCAAGCCGTCGGTACTCTCCATGGCCAGGCAGCGCACGGTGCTTTCGCCTATGTGCTGCTCCACTTCAAGGGTGATCACGGTGCCGTCGGGACGGTCGATTTTAAGAGCGGTGAAGATGGGAGGAAGCGCCACACCATCGTCGAACACCACATCGACTACTGGGCCGATGACTTGCGCGGTTTTACCGGTAATTTCGCTCATTGGAGTTTATTATGGAAGGAGGTTTGTAGTAGTTATGTCTATTAATCAAAGGTGCCAGCCGAAGACCACGCAGCAGGTCATCAGGGCGAGGTTGAAGAGACCTATGGGCATGAGGTACTTCCACTCCATAGCCAGCACCTGGTCGATACGCAGGCGGGGGAAGGTCCACTTGAACCAGATAATGATGCCGCTGAGCACGATGGCCTTGCCCAGGAACCACACTACGGAGGGGATATAGTCCATGATGTGGTTGAAGGTGTCCCATCCGGGCACGTGGAAGGGCATCCAGCCGCCGAAGAAAAGCAGCGAAGCCACACCGGCCACGATGAAGAGATTCAGATACTCGGCGAGGTAGAAGAATCCGAAGTGAATACCGGAATACTCGGTGTGGTAGCCTGCGGTGAGCTCGCTCTCGGCCTCGGGAAGGTCGAACGGGCCGCGGTTTGTCTCGGCGGTGCCGGCAATCATATAGATGATGAAGGCGATGATGGCAGGGATGTGGCCCTTGAAGATGAACCAGCAGTCGGCCTGCTCGTTGACGATACCGCCCACGCTCATTGTGCCTGCAAGGCATACCATGGTGATGACACTGAGACTGATGGAGAGTTCATAGCTCACCATCTGAGCACCCGAACGCATGGCACCGATGAGGGTGAATTTGTTGTTGGACGACCATCCTGCCAGCAGAATGCCCAGCACGCCTATGCTCGACACTGCGAGCAGGAAGAAGATACCGATATTGAAGTCGATGATCTGCAGGCCATTGCCCCAGGGGAGCACGGCAAAGGCAAGCATCGATGCGAGGATCACCAGATAGGGAGCCAGCGCGAAGAGAAACTTATCGGTGTTGTTGAGCGAGATGAGCTCCTTGATAAGAATCTTGAACATATCGGCGAAACTCTGGAGCAAGCCCCAGGGACCCACGCGATTAGGACCAAGGCGGCACTGAATGGCGGCACAGAATTTGCGCTCGTAGTATATGTAGAAGAGGGCCAGAAGCGCATAGGCCAGCAGGAGGCCCACACCTATCAGCACGCACTCCACCGTGACTGTGAGCCACGAGGGCATGAAGCCTGCGAGAAAGGAGTGTATCGCATCGGTGATTACCGACAAATCGTACATAATTTTATGATATTATTGGTTTATTGCTGATTATTGATTAGCGGTCCATATCGGGCACGATGTAGTCCATGGATCCGCCGATGGTGATAAGGTCGGCAATCTTCTCGCCGCGGGTGAGGTGGTCCACCACTCCTGCCGCGGGAAGCGACGGGGTGGCAAACTTGAGGCGCGCGGGCTTGGTGCCGCCGTCGCTCTCGAGATGCATGCCGAAGACGCCGCGGCAACCCTCTACGAGCTGGAACCACTGTCCCACGGGAAGCTTAAGCACCTTGGGCACCTTCACGAGGTATTCGCCCTCGGGGATGTTGTCGACGAGCTGCTCAAGAATGCGGGCACTCTGCTCTATCTCGGCCAGGCGCACCTTGAAGCGTGCCATGGAGTCGCCCTCGGTGCGTGTGATCTCGTCGAACTGCAGCTCGGGATAGATGCTGTAGGGACGCCATTTGCGGATGTCGCAAGCCCAGCCGGAAGCACGTCCGTTGGGACCGGTGACGCCATAGCTGATGGCATCTTCGCGCGAAAGCACGCCCACGCCTTCCATGCGGTTCTTGGCAATCACGTTGCCCACAAACACCTTGTTGTATTCCTTGATATTGGCAGGGAGCACCTTGAGGAGCTCTTTCACGTCGTGCTGGAAGTTGGCATCCAGGTCCTGCATCACACCACCCACGCAGTCGTAGTTGAAGGTCATGCGGGCGCCACAGGTGCGCTCCAGGATGTCGAGAATCTGCTCACGCACGCGCAGGGTGTAGAAGAGCATCGAAGTGGCGCCGAGGTCCATGCAGAAGGTGCCCATGAACAGGCAGTGCGACGCGATGCGGGAAAGCTCGTCCATCATCACACGGATAACCTGGGCGCGGCGGGAAATTTCTATGCCGGCGGCACGCTCGTAGAGGATGCACAGGCCATGGTGGTAGTTGAGGGCCGAGAAGTAGTCCATGCGGTCGAGGTAGTGGAGAGTCTGGGGGTAGCCCTGTGTCTCGCACAGTTTCTCGATACCGCGATGGATATAACCCATATACACGTCGATTTTCTTGATGGTCTCGCCATCGACTGCGGTGCGGAAACGGAGCACGCCGTGGGTGGCGGGGTGCTGCGGGCCGATGTTCACCACGAAATCGTCGGGGCCGAACACTTCGAGCTGCTTTTCCTCCACCTTGCCGTCGGGGCCTTCCACCCAGCTCTGCGTGAAGTCGCTCTGGCGCTCGTTGTCGACGGGCACGGGGTTGATATTGGGAGATGCGTCGTAGTCCTTGCGCAGGGGATATCCCTTCCAGTCAATGCTGAGGAAGAGACGGCGCATATCGGGGTTGTTGATAAAGATGATTCCGAAGAAGTCGAACACTTCGCGCTCGTAAAGCCCGGCAATATTCCAGAGGTCGGTCACAGAATGGAGCATGGGCTGAGTGCGGTCGCCGGTGGCGGCCACGGTGACACCGAGATTGGTGTTGTGGCGCGTGGACATGAGATAGTAGACGCATCCCATGGTGTCGACATGGTCGTAGCCCACAATGGTCACGAGATAGTCCATCGACAGGTCTTCGTCGTCGCGCAGAGCCTTGGCCAAATCGTGCCAGTGGGCTTCGTCGACGGTGATCATCGGCGCGCCGTCCACTTCGGCTACAGTGGCCGCGGGGCAAATTTTGGCAATTTTTTCTTGCAGAGTTGCCATATTATATAATAATGTGTATAATCGTTACGGTTTCTACTCTCAGGCCTGCTTCTCGGCTTCGGCCACTGTTTCGCTATTGAACTGAGCCTTGTCGTTCACTCCCTCAACGGGATGCTCGCGCAGAAATTCCTGCTGCTTCTGCTGGCGGTTGACGCCGCCGAAGAAGCGCTCCACCTTGACCTTACGCGAAAGCTGCATGATAGCGTAGATCATGGCTTCGGGACGCGGGGGGCAGCCGGGCAGATACACGTCGACGGGAATAATTTGGTCGACGCCCTGCACCACGTGGTAGCTGTTACGGAACGGGCCGCCGCTCACTGCACAGGCACCGGTGGCTATCACATATTTTGGCTCGGCCATCTGGTCGTAGAGGCGACGGAGCACGGGGGCCATGCGGTGCACGATCGTGCCGGCCACCATGATAAAGTCGGCCTGGCGGGGCGACGAACGCGCCACTTCCCAGCCGAAGCGGGCCATATCGTAGCGGGCGGCGCCCAGGCTCACAAATTCAATACCGCAGCAGCTGGTGGCAAACGTGAGAGGCCACAGCGAGTTGGAGCGGCCCCAGTTGATGAGCTTGTCGAGCGAGCCCACAACCACGTTGGTGCCGTTTTCCTGAAGCTCCTTTACGAGCGACTCGATATATTCGTTGTCCTTGAATGCCTCGTAGGGCACACCCTGAGCTGTTACTTCCATTCCAAAGCTCCTTTCCGCCAGGCGTAGATGAGGCCCAGCACTAACACTCCGAAGAATACCGCGATGCTCACGAGACCGCCCACTCCCATCTCACGGACACGCACTGCCCAGGGGAAGAGGAACACAGCCTCGACATCGAACATCAAAAACAGGATAGCAAACAGATAGTAGCCAACCTTAAACTGGGCCATGCTCTCGCCACGGGTGGGAATACCGCACTCGTAGGCTTCGCCCTTCTGCGCGTTGAACGATTTGGGCGAGATAAGACCCGCAAGCCACAAGGCCAGGGCCACGAGGCCGATGCCCGTGAGGGCCGCCGTGATGGCCAGAAGACCGTTGTTGGAGATTCCGAAAATGTCTAATGCGATCATATCGTGTTAATAATTTATTTTCATCCGAGAGGCCACACCAAACGCCAAGCCTGAGAGCATGAAGCCTACGAGCTTGACAATCAATTGCATATGTTTTTGTTGCAGTGTTTCCACGGTGCAGCAGCTGTGATTTCTGTGCAAATTTAGCAAATAATCCTTAAAAAATGGCAAATCTCGCCGTGTATTTTCCACAAAACTGCGCTTGCAACATAATTTTTATTAGCTTTGCAAGCGATTATGAAACGCACTTTACTCACTTGCACCATATTTGCCGCAACCGCCCTATGCAGCTGCAACAGCGACATATTCGTGGACCGGCCCGACATCCCTGAGACAACCACAGTGAGCATCGAGGGCGACGGCGGCGAATGCACCGTGGATATATCATCGAAAGAACTTGAGCGCCTCGTGCTCGACATCACGAGCGACCACAGCCGCTTCTGCTCCTACTACAACCACGCCGGCGAAATCATCGACAGGAATGCGCCGGCCGCCGACGTGAGCCGTATAGTATATGACGATGACTTCGAGCAACTCGTGGTGGAGCGCCGCGGCAACAAGCTCGACATCCATAGCGTGTGCAACACCAGCGATCACGATATCGTCCGTGAAATCCGGCTCGAATACCCCTACGGCAACCGCTACGTGCGCATCAACATCGGCCCCGGCGAGCCGCTGGTGCTGGAAGATGTGGCATGCCCCGAGGAGCTGACCGACATGAGCAACTCGCGCAAGACCGTGTCGCGCATCACCGTTAACAACGAATCGCCGCTGCCCACCACCACTGTGGAGTGGCCATACCTGAACGAGGTGCCCACCCTGCTCATAGAGCCCCACTACACCGATAAGTGGATTGAAGACAAGCCCCTGAGCATCCCCGTGCCCGTCTACGGCAACGGCGAATGGCGCCTGGCCGACATGGGCGAGATGCTCCCCGGCCATAAATACCACATTGGCGGCCCCGACAGGCACACACAGGTGGAAATCACCATCCCTGCGGAGTCGCACGTGACGGTCACCACCGACGTGATATACAGCACAGCCACCACGAGCGGCTCGCTGCTTTTCCTCAACAGGATTCTCGACCGGCCCATAATCGCCGAATATAATGTGACATCCACCTACCCCACCGGCTATGACATACGCATTGACGAACTACCTTAAAGCCGCGTTGCTGATTCCGGCTTTGCTGGTTTGCTGCTCTGCCGCCCGCGCCGACGAGAGTGCACCGGCCGGGTTCTCAAAAGCGCCGGAATGGAGCGCAGGCGTGGAAATGTCGCCCGCTTTTGTACCGCACACCAATCCCTACCTTAAGGGCGAGAATCCCGCGGGCAAAGCCATCGACGGCCAATTCTCGGCCGACCTGCGCGCCGCGTTCCGCTTCAACCGAGCCACGCGCGAGGGCGTGCTTTACAAGGGCGTCTATCAGGGCATAGGCCTGGGATTCAACGGATTCTCGGCGGGCAAAATGCTGGGCAGCCCTGTGTCGGCCTACGTATTTCAAGGTGCACCGATCGCCACATTCAGCCCCCGGCTGTGGCTGGGATATGAATGGCAGTTCGGGGCAGCATTCGGATGGAAGCATTATGTCGCGGGCGACGGTGAATATGAATACAATGCAGCTGTAAGTACCCCCGTCACGGCCGCCATGGGAATAGCCCTCAAGCTGCACTACGCCATCTCTCCCCGCTGGCAACTGAGCGTGGCCGCAACGGCCCGTCATTATTCCAACGGCAACACATCCATCCCCAACGGCGGCGTAAACTCCCTGGGAGCCTCGCTGGGAATAGCCTACGTGCTCAATCCCGCCCGCGACGCAGCATCAGGCATTGACGAAGCGGCGCTTACGAGCGAGGCCGACCGCCGTGGCTGGGTCTACGACATCACACTATACGGCGCATGGCGCAAACGCATAGTCGCGATAGGCGAGCCCGCCGAACGCGAGCTCTGCCCCGGGCGTTTCGGTGTAGTGGGCGCGATATTCTCACCCCTGTACAAGCTCAATCGCTATGTGGCCGTGGGGCCGGCCGTGCAGTTGCGCTGGGACGAGAGCGCGGGCATCACGCCCTACTGGGTCTCCGGCAGCTACGACGATAATATGAAATTCGAGCGTCCGCCCTTCGGCAAGCAGCTCAGCGCCGGTCTCTCGGCCCACGCCGAGCTCACGATGCCAATCTTCACCCTGAATGCCGGCCTGGGCTACGACATCCTCTGCCCCGAGGGCGACAAACGCTTCTTCCAGACGCTCACCCTCAAAACCTTCGTGACCCGCAACGTCTACATCAACACCGGCTACCGCCTGGGCAACTTCAAAGACCCTCAGAACCTCATGCTGGGCCTGGGCGTGAGATTGTAGCGACATGCCATAACAATCTCATGGCCGGAATTCTGCTCTTATGCTCTTAAATAAGTTCCGATAATTAGCTTATATTAAGATTCGAGTATGATTTTGCAACTATTCAGCGAATAGTGCAGATATCATGTTTTGAAAGAAGTCGTGGCTTAGCACAAATTATTCAGGCGCGCCGTAGAGCGCGCCCTGAGGGCGAAATCCCGAAGTGGCTATGCGAGCATAATTCCGGTACTTTTTTGTATCTCATGCTGCAAATTCGCCATGATTTTTCACCGGGTAAAAATTCGTACCTTGAATCGCGCTTTCGCATCCCGCTGTTTTTCAGGGAGATGCCGACATTTTTCCGTAAAACACGTCACACTGTGCGCGATTATAGGAATTCCGTGCGCGGCATGTTTGTAACTTTGCAGTGTAAAACAAAACGCGCCCCATGAGCTCAGGGCGTCAGCCGGCCGGCATTTTACACCACGAGATTACCAACCCTATTCAATAACCATTTAATTTACAATCCCATCCGCATGTTTCACCGTTCAACGCGCCGCCCGCGCGCTCCCACCTGAACCATGGGGCCGCTTCCGCAAGTTTCGACAATAGCGCTTCCTCGCGACTGCTGAAAACGCCCTGCTTCCACAATCCAAACGAAAAGAAACAGACGTGCCCCCGCGCTACCGGGGCGCTGCGGCATCCTGCCTCCATATCGTAATAAATCAGGGAGCATGCCCGCTTTGTAGGCGTGCCCCTGCCTTATATACTTTTAAAAGAAAAGTCTGCAAGACGCTATCTTGCAGACTCTAACAAATTCGTCGGGGTGACAGGATTCGAACCTGCGACCACCTGGTCCCAAACCAGGTGCGCTACCGGACTGCGCTACGCCCCGATTGTCGTTGCGACGCACAAAATTACAATATTTTTTTGATACGAGCAAAAAATCGTACTTTTGCAGCGTTTTTGGCGAATGACCGAAAACCACTTGCCGTGCATGGCCGTTGTATATGGTAAATTTTATAGCAAGACATGAATAAGTATTTCGCACCGTGCGTCATCCTATTAGGCGCCGCCATGGCCGGATGCAACCCCTCGGCCGGCAATCACAAGGGGGCTTCTTTCGATATTGTGGAAGACGGGGCAGTGTACGCGCTGGCCAATTCGGCTCGCGAGTTCGGAGCCGATGAAGACATCACGTTCTCAGACTCGGTGAGCCTGATAATGCCTTCGAGCCTTTTCGGAGCCGACGTGAAGCCGCTGTGCGACAGCATCATGAAACTCGCTTTCGATACGATAGGAAGTTCGGCCGATGCGTCGATCGACAGCTATCTGGAGAGCACGGTGGCGCGTCTGGGGTACCCCTACACAAAGATTGAGGATGCGGCGGACGCGGTGCCCGACGGCTTCAACAAGGTGAGCGGCAAGGTGGTGAATCTCTCGCCGGAACTGCTGGTGTACTGCGTCACCACCTCTGACTATCAGCCCCGCTCGGCCCACGGTATGACCACGAATTTCTATATCAACTACAGCATATCCTTGCAGCGCGTGCTCACTTTCGCCGACATCTTCGATTCCTCGAAGATTCCCGCACTCGTGGCCGCAATTCAGACACATGCCGATGCTATCGAGACAATAATAGGCCCCACGACGATCTCGGAGCTGCCGGCCGGCAACAATTTCAAGATCACGCCGGGAGGGGAAATAGAGTTTGTGTATCAGCCGTATGAGGTAGCGAGCTACGCCCAGGGCACGATACGCGTGCCTTTCTATCCCTACGAGCTGGCCACGTTCATGACGCCTTTCGGGCATCAGTATTTCAAGATTTCGGATATTTGATTTTAACGTTTATTAACTGCGGCGGCTGTAATTTTTCATTGCAGCCGCCGTCTTATTTGCAGTAACAACTTACCATCATTATATAAGAAATGAAAAAGATATTCAAAAGCGCATTGCTCCTGATGGCAGCCATTATGGCGGCTCCGGCAGCAAGCGCCCAGATGCCCCAACTCCCGCAGATACCTCTCGACACTGCCGTGATCATGGGCAAGCTCGACAATGGCCTCACCTACTACATCCGTCACAACGAGACCCCGAAAGGTCAGGCCGACTTCTACATCGCCCAGAAAGTGGGTTCCGTTCTGGAGGAGGACAACCAGCGCGGTCTGGCCCACTTCCTCGAGCACATGTGCTTCAACGGCACCGAGAATTTCCCCGGCCACAACCTCATCGACTGGCTTGAGAGCGTGGGTGTGAAATTCGGCTACAACCTCAATGCCTACACATCGGTGGACGAAACCGTCTACAACATCTCCAGCGTGCCCACCGCCCGCGAGAGCGTGCAGGACAGCTGCCTGCTCATTCTCCACGACTGGGCCAACGCCCTGCTGCTCGACACCGACGAGATCAACAGCGAGCGCGGCGTGATCCACGAGGAGTGGCGACGCACCAACAAGGGCCAGATGCGCATCATCGAGCAGTTGCTGCCCGTGATCTATCCCGACAACCGCTACGGCTACCGCCTGCCCATCGGCACCATGGAAGTGGTGGACAACTTCGACCCCGAAGTGCTCCGCGATTACTATCACAAATGGTATCGTCCCGACCAGCAGGGCATCATCGTGGTGGGCGACATCGACCCCGCGCGCATCGAAGCCAAGATCAAGGAGATTTTCTCGGGCATCAAGATGCCCGAGAATGCTGCCGAGCGCGTATACTTCGACGTGGCCGACAACGAAGGCACCATCTACGCCATCGGTAAGGATCCCGAGCAGAGCAACGGCCTCTTCCTCTTCTCAATCAAGAGCGATAAGCTGCCCCGCGAGATGCGCAACACTCCGCTCTACTATCAGAACGATTACGTTCTGCGCATGATCACGTCGATGCTCAACAGCCGCCTGAAAGAAGCGTCACAAAAGCCCGATGCCGACTTTGCCATGGCCAACAGCGAATATGGCGACTTTTTCATCGCCAAGACCAAAGACGCATTCTCGATTGAAGGCTTCGTGAAGGGCAACGACCTGCTGCCCGCCTTTGAAGAAGTGTACCGCGAGCTCCTGCGCGCACAGCGCGGCGGCTTCACCCCGAGCGAATACGACCGCGCCAAGGCCGAATTCCTCTCGCAGCTCGAGAAGCAGCTGGCCGAGCGCAACACCACCGAAAACGAAGCATACTCCACCGAAATCGTGCGCAGCTTCATCGAAGGCCTGCCCATGCCCGGCATCGAGACAGACCATCAGATCTACAGCCAGCTGGCCGCTATGATTCCCGTGGACCTCATCAACCAACTGATGCAGCAGATCGTGACGCCCGACAACCGCGTGTTCATTGCCATGCTGCCCGACAACGACACATTCCGCGTGCCCACCGAGGCCGAGGTCGCTGCCGTTGTGGCCAAGGTTGATGCCGAGGATATCGAGCCATACCGCGACGAGATGAAGAGCGAGCCCCTCATCCCCGCCCTGCCCGCTCCCGGCAGCATCGCCGCCACCAAGCACCTCAAGCAGTGGGATGCCACCGAATTCACCCTCAGCAACGGCGTGAAAGTGATCGTGAAGCCCACCACATTCAAGGACAACGAGATAATCTTCAGCGCCATCGCGCAAGGCGGCATCTCCGGCATCGACCCCTCGATGGCCGCAAACGTGAAATGCCTGCCCTATGCATTCCAGTACTCCGGCCTGGGCGACTACACCAACAGCGACATGAAGAAGTATCTTCAGGGCCACCAGGTGAAGCTCACCGGCGACTTCGACAACTACTACCGCTCCCTCGACGGCACTACCACCGTAAAGGATCTGCCCATCCTGATGGAGATGATCTACATGACCTTCAAGGACTTCACGCTCAACGCAGATGAGTTTGCAGCCGCACAGAGCAGCATGCTGGGTATGCTCGGCAACCAGGAGGCCCAACCCGAATACGTCTTTAGCAAGCGCGTGATGGAAAGTCTCTTCGCATCGCCCCTCAAGCAGGTGATCACCACCGATGATATCAAGGCAGCCGACCGCGAGGCTATCCTCGACATGATACACGCCTTCACGGCCAACGCCGCCGACTACACCTTCGTGTTCACCGGCAATATCGACCTCGACACTTTCAAGCCCCTGATGGAGCAGTATCTGGCTACCCTGCCCGCCGACGCCTCGAAAG
>CAMWRI010000077.1 GCA_947176585.1 uncultured Porphyromonadaceae bacterium | reverse complement strand
GATGAACGGTGTACTTAATTTCTCGGTACTCGACGGCTGGTGGTACGAAGGCTACCGCTTCGACGAGAAAGCCGGTTGGGCTCTCACCGACAAGCGCACATATCAGGATCAGGCGCAGCAGGACAAGCTGGACGCAGCCACCATCTACTCCATGCTTGAAAACGAGATTATCCCTCTCTACTTTGCCAAGAACTCCAAGGGCTACTCCCCCGAGTGGATCCAGTATATCAAAGGCTCTATCGGCCATATCGCTCCCCACTTCACCATGCAGCGCATGATTGAAGACTATATCGAGCGTTTCTACGATCCTGAAGGCAAACGTTCGACCCGCCTTGCCGCCAACGACTTCGCCCTGGCCAAAGAAATTGCCGCGTGGAAAGAAAAAGTGGCTGCCGCATGGCCCGGCATCAAGGTTCTCGACATCAAGACCAACAGCACCGAGAGTGGCGTGACCGGCGCACCCTACCAGTACATCGTAACGGTTGACACCAATGGTCTGGGCTCCAATCTCGGTCTTGAGCAGGTGATCTTCCGTGTTCAGGACGGCGAGGAGAAACTGGCCTATGTGGCTCCGTTCAAGATCGTGAAGCAGGATGGCGGAATCGTCACATTCGAGCTTAACGAGAAGGTGCGCGATGCAGGCGTTTTCCGTTGCGGTCTGCGCCTCTACCCCAGCAATCCCGAACTGCCCCATCGCATGGACTTTGCCTTCACCCGCTGGCTCTGATTCATGACAATATAAAAAAGACTCCCGCAGCTTCAAAAGTTGCGGGAGTCGTTCTATATAGCTATATCACTCTGCTTTCTTATTGCCGAAGAGCTTAACGAAAAGTGCAGGGAGAAATGTTCCCACTATGGCCAGAGAAAAAGCGCATATCATGCAAGTGCGCACATTGCCCAAGCCTGCAACGGTGAGAATTGCGAATCCCACAAGTGTGGTTATTATCAGGGCCACCACATATGCCGCGATGTATTTTCCCATAATTGAATGCTTAAAAGACACCCGCGTCATGATCGACGCGGGGTCCGTGTGTTTGAATTTTGGTAGTGTAAGGGAGGCTGTTATTTGTCTTCTTCAGGAGCTATGAGTTTATAACCCTTGCCGTGTATATTGATGATCTCGATCGAAGGATCGTCCTTGAGATGCTTGCGCAATTTCGTGATATACACGTCCATACTGCGTGCATTGAAGTAGTTGTCGTCGATCCAGATTGTCTTGAGGGCGAAATTTCGCTCAAGGATTTCATTGACGTGGGCGCAGAGAAGGCTCAGCAGTTCGCTCTCCTTAGTTGTGAGCTTAGTCACCTTATCGCCTATAATCAGCACCTGCTTCTGGGTGTCGAAGGTAAACTTACCGATCTTATAGAGGGTAATTTCCTTGCCCTTCTTGCCCTTCACGCGGCGAAGGATAGCCTCGATACGAAATACCAGCTCCTCCATAGAGAAAGGTTTGGTGATATAATCATCGGCACCAATTTTGAAGCCTTCGAGAATGTCTTCTTTCATCGACTTGGCAGTGAGGAAAATAATAGGCACCTCCGAATTAACGGTGCGGATTTCCTGAGCCACGGCAAAGCCGTCTTTTTTAGGCATCATCACGTCAAGGACGCAGATGTCGTACTTGCCTTTCTGAAAGGCCTTGAAACCACTCTCGCCATCGGCATACAGGTCGGCGTTGAAGCCCTTTGCCTGAAGATATTCGCGAAGAAGCATACCGAGATTCTCGTCGTCCTCGCACAGCAGAATATGCATACGGTCTTCCATAATTCTGTAGTTTAATTTGTTAGTGGTAATATAATTTTGAATTTTGTTCCTACGTTAACTTCGCTCTCGGCCGTGATTTCTCCGCCGAGGTCGTTGATCATTTTCTTCACATAAGCCAGCCCGAGGCCGAAACCTTTCACATCATGACGGTTGCCGGTGCTCACACGATAGAACTTCTCGAAAATCTTCTTGAGGTCATCGCGGCGTATGCCTATGCCATTGTCCTCCACAACAATTTCTAGACTGTTGGTACCCAGATTGCGGGTGCTCACAGTGAGTTGCAGCGGCTCGTCCTCCCTGCGGTACTTCACAGCATTATCGAGCAGATTGAATATCACATTGGTGAAATGCATTTCGTCCACATTCACAATGGCGTCTTCGGCATCCAGACGTGCATTTATACGTCCGCCGTATTTCTCCACCTTGAGTTTGAACGTGTTCACAATGTTGTTTATAGCGCTGTTGGCATCAATTTCGCGCAGCTTAAGACTCGCTTTCTGCTTGTCGAACATCGACATGAGAAGTACCTTTTCCACCTGAAAACGCAGGCGCTTGGTCTCGTCGTTAATCACCGTGCTAATCTGCTGCATCATTGCGGGCGACTTTCTCACGCTCGCGTCGTTAAGCATCTGAGCCGCCAGCGAAATCGACGATATGGGAGTCTTGAACTCATGCGTCATGTTGTTTATAAAGTCGTTTTTCATCTCCGTGAGTTTCTTCTGCCTGAATGCCACAATAATTGTGAACACGAACACTATGAGCAGGATGAAGGTAAAGGCAAATGCCGGTACCATATAGGAGATGGACGAGAATATAAAGTCTTTCTTGGTGGGAAAATATACTTTCAGATAGTTCAGACGCCCGGTATTGTCGTTGGGAAACAGAGCCTGAACAAACATGTTGTCCCTATCGGCTGCGGAAGCCTGAAAACCGGCGGACTTATAAAGTACGGTGCCTGCATAGTTGGCCACGGCAAACTCAAAAGGCATGCGCAATCCCAAAGTATCAAGTTCCTCCCGCAGATATCGCGCCACCACCGCAGAATCTGCTCTTTCACTGATAGGACGGCTGCTGGCAGAAGAAACGATATTGAGAATCACATCGTCAATCATGCCCTTCTGATACAGATAACGGTTGTGATAAGTATCCTGAAGGTTTCGATAATGATCCGTGCCGGTGTGACTTCCTGTCTGCAGTTTGGAAATCTCCTGCACATCGCCCTTGATAGTGAGGTCGGCTTCAAGTCCGGTGGATGTAGTGAACGAATACTTTACACCGCTGAGATTAGGCACGTTGTTACCCAGATATTGCGCGAAAATCGACGAGCTGCGGATGCTGTTCACGTCCTCTTCAAGGAAATGACGCGCCTCGTCCTGCTCGAGATGCTGAGCCACAGACACAAGACTCTGCCTTACGCCCTGCGAGAACTGCTCGTAGCGAATCCTCACGATGTTCTTCATGTAGAACACCTGAATGAGCAACAGCCCCACAAAGGTTATTGCCATTAAAATAGTCAGAATCCAGATGGTTTGTTTTTTCATAATGAAGTATCGTAAGGTATTTCAGTCACAGCGATGTGTTAAGAATTAACCTTTATTTTGTTAACAATTAAAAGCTATTATTGTTTTTTAATCTTACTGCAATTTTAATGAAACGCCGGGACGTTCTTTTAACAATTCACCTCAAAATTAACTTAAAAATGTGAATTGAGCAAACGAATATTTTAGTCAATTCAAGTATTTACGTTTTTTTAAACAAAGCATCGCCTCCACTATGCAGGAAGGCGATGCTTAAATATTTTATAACTGATTCAGCGACGGCGCACCTTGATGAAGCGGCGTGGTGTAATCACATAATCAACATTTATGTCGTGCTCCTCGCTCTCTATATCATCGTCGAGAAGCTGGAAGTCGAATGCCACACCCACCTTTACGGCATGCGCGGTGGCCAGCAGGCGGTCATAGTAGCCCTTACCTCGCCCTACTCTGCGCCCGGAGGCATCATATGCTATTGCCGGAACCACTATCAGGTCAATTTCGGATACATCCGTCACATCGTCTCCGTCAGGCTCTTCAATGCGGAAAGCACCAAGATGGGTACGCGTGCGGTCGTAAGGCAGAATATCCAGATCCACTCCGTTCACGCGGGGCAGATATATTCTCTTAAGCCCATGCCACTTGTCAAGAAAAGAGCGTGTAGACAATTCATCCGGGAGAGAATTGTACATCAGCACCTTATCTGCCATCACAAAAGCTGCAAGTTTTTCAAGCAGCGCAAAAACATCGTCGGCAGCATGCTGTCGCTCACTGTCGTTCATCAGGGTTTTTCGCGCACGGATGCGCATGCGTATATCTTCTTTATTCATATCAATCTTTGGCCGAAACACTTGCGGCGGCTCCGGTATTTATTTGCCGGATAGCTTCCTGCACCGCCGGATCATCGGTAAGATCAATTTCATAATAGGCTTGAATCCCGAGAACATCGCGTGCAATGAGAGCTTTCAGTTGTCTAACAATCAAGCGACGCGAATTGTTGAGATAGTAGTAGCGCATGCGCACGCCCTTGTCCTTGGCGTATGATGCGAATGCTGAAAGCAGCACAGCATCAGAGGGCAGTTTTTCAAGCAGTTCGGCAGTATTATCCGCTGTCATGAGATCTGCCCGGTTAAGATCCACGTACTCAAAAGCGAAACTGTTGAGCAATCCGGCATTGGCAAGTTCGAGATAGAATTTGTTCACACCTGCCGTATCGCTGGGCACAAACACGTCCGGCATAATACCACCGCCACCGTACACCTCGCGGCCACCGATGGTGTGGAACACCTCGGCAGTATTCAGTCGTGCGCTGTCGGCGCTGAAGTTTTCACCATGACTATAACGCTCGAGAATTTCTGACTCGTAGCTTTCGACATCGCCTCGTACGAAATCTTTCTGAATACATCTTCCCGAAGGCGTGTAATAGCGTTGCACGGTAAGCCGCAGTTCGCTGCTGTCCGGAAGCTCGAACGAACGCTGCACGAGCCCCTTGCCAAATGATCTGCGTCCCACGATTATACCACGGTCATTGTCTTGGATAGCTCCTGAGAAGATTTCGCTGCTGCTGGCCGAGAATTCGTCGATGAGCACAACCATAGGCACATCGGAGAAATTACCAGTGCCATCGCTCACGACAATCGAGTTTTCTCTCTCGTTGCGACCGCGTGTGGCAACAATCGTCTGACGGGGCTCAAGGAACTCGTTCACCATCATTATCGCAGGATCCATGAAACCTCCGGTGTTGCCTCGAAGATCAATGATGAAAGATTTTGCGCCCTCGCGATGCAGGGCGTAGAGATCCTGCAAGAAGTCGGGATAAGTATTGCGGCCGAAAGTATTCACTTTGATATAACCGATACCATCGGCAATCATATATGACGCATCGATGCTTTCAATAGGCACATCATTGCGCACAATCTTGAACTTCAATACGTCCGGCACATCGCGACGCACCACACCCACCTCCACGATGGACCCACGCGGACCGCGAAGAAGTGAACGTACATCATCAGTTGATATTTCGCTGCCAACGAGTGTAGAATCGTTAGCCCATATGATACGGTCGCCGGGCTGCAACCCCACACGTTCCGAAGGGCCGCCCTGAATCACCTCGACAACAACCACGGTGTCATTCAGCTGCTGAAACTGAATGCCTATGCCGCTGAACGATCCGTCAAGGCGCTGATTGGCTGCTGCCCTGTCGGCTGCCGAAATATATACGGAATGGGGATCGAGATTTTCAAGCATCAGAGGCAGCGATTTCTCGATCACGCTGTCGATATCTATTTCATCGACATACTCGCTATCGATTATATCAAACACGCGGGCAAGCTTACGCTGGGTATCGGTTGCCTTGTCGCCATCGGCCAGACAGTATCCCAACCATATTCCACCGGCAAGTATAAGAGCACCTATAAGCGGCAGAAAGCGGCCGCTTGCTTTATTATCTGACATCTTCAATGATTTCTGGAATATGAACACACTGCACTCCCGAGTGACTGAGAAGTTCTATACCATCGGCAAGGCGATACAACTCGTTGAAAACCACCCTCTTTATTCCGGCCTGAATGATAAGCTTGGCACACTCCATACAAGGCGAAGCCGTGACATAAAGCGTGGCACCTTCGCTGCTGTTGTTGCTGCGGGCCACTTTGGTAATGGCATTTGCCTCGGCATGAAGCACATAGGGTTTAGTGTGGCCGGATTCATCCTCACACACGTTTTCGAAACCGGCCGGAGTGCCGTTATATCCGTCTGAGATAATCATCCGGTCTTTCACTATGATAGCACCCACTTTACGGCGCACACAATATGAGTTCTCGGCCCATATCGCGGCCATACGCAGATAGCGGCAGTCGAGCAGTAATTGTTTGTCGGCGTGTTCGTTCATCGGAGTGCAAAGATAGCAATAATTCCTAAATTATCCAAACTCAGAACAGCACCGCAAGCCGGTACACCCCGAATGCCACGACCCATGCCACAAGAATATTGTAGACTATACTGAAAAACGCCCATTTCCACGACCCGCATTCTCGAGCAATGGCCGTGACTGTGGCTATACACGGACAGTATAGCAACACGAAAATCATAAAGCTAAGGGCTTGTGCCGGAGTGAAATCGGGTTTACCTATAGCAGGATTAACACTTTCAAGGCGAGTACCCAGTTTGGCCGGTTCGGTTGTTTCATCGTTGGTATACAGCACTCCAAGAGTAGACACCACAATCTCTTTGGCCGGTACTCCTGCAAGAGCCGCCACCGTGCCACGCCAACCTATTCCGAGCGGTTCCATTACGGGTTCAACCACCTTACCCACACTCTCGAGATAACTGTCCTGCTCAGGGTTGGAGGAATTGCCCAGAGGGAAATAATTGAGAGCCCACACCAGAATGCTGGCAACAAGAATGATTCCACCCATCTTTTTGAGGTATTCCTTTCCTTTGCCCCAAGTGTGGCGCAGACTGGAGCGCAGTGTGGGCACGCGATAAGGCGGCAACTCCATCACAAACGGCGTTTCTTCTTTTTTGAAGTGGAACTTGCGGAGCATCCTCGCCGTGAACACAGCCACAATAATGCCCATGAGGTAGATTCCCATAAACACCAGTGCGGCATGTGATTCAAAGAAGGTTCCGATGAGCAGCACATATATAGGAACGCGGGCCGAGCACGACATAAAAGGATTAATCAATATGGTGATTATCCTGCTCGAATGGCTCTCGATTGCGCGCGTGGCCATCACGGCGGGCACGTTGCAGCCAAAACCCATCACAAGCGGGATAAATGATTTTCCATGAAGTCCTATACGGTGCATCACCTTGTCCATGATGAACGCGGCCCTTGCCATATAGCCGGAGTCCTCCATGAAAGAGATACAGAAATAGAGAATGAGTATGTTTGGCAAAAACACTATCACGCCCCCTACTCCTCCTATTATGCCATCAGCTATCAGGTCTTTAAGCGCACCGTCGGGCATAATGCCATTCACCAGACCGCTGATTAACGACACCGCGCCCTCGATCCAGTCCATGGGATATTGACCCAGAAAAAACGTGGCCCAGAATATCATGAACATTATGGCGAAGAAGATTGGAAAGCCAAACAATTTATTGGTGACTATGCTGTCGACCACACGTGTGGTCTCGCGTCCGTCGCGAGCTTCATGACGCATTGTCTCGGCAAGCGCGCCGGCAATAAATCCATATTTGGCCGATGCCACCTGAGCTTGCACATCCTCTTCGTGCATCGCGGTTAGCTGTTCGCGCAACTCGTCGCGTACATGCACAATTTCTGTGCACCCCTCGCAGTGAGATACCAGCGACTCGGCCTCTGCATCTCCTTCAAGCAGCTTGATGGCAAGATATCGGGGTGAAAAACTGCGCACAACACCATGTGTGCGCTTGAGCATGTCGATTAGTTTACGCACGGCACTCTCTATATCGGCACCAAGACTTACATGCACGTGGCGCACATGAGGCTGTACGTCGTTGTACACTTCAATCACAGTTTGCAGAAGCCTGTCCACTCCTTCTCCACTTCGGGCCACAATAGGTACCATCGGCACGCCTATCATACCGCCGAGCATCTCATAATCCAGTTCTCCTCCGGCCCCCCGCAGCTCATCATACATATTCAGGGCTATAACCAGACGGCGGTCCATATCAATCAATTCTGTGGACAAAAACAAATTTCGTTCGAGATTCGTACTGTCCACTACGTTCACTATCACGTCTGGAGTATATTCATGGAGATAGCGACGCACATACAGTTCCTCGGGCGAATATGTGGAGAGAGAGTAAGTACCGGGAAGATCGACGAGACGAAATGTATAGCCTTTGTGCTCAAAAACACGTATCTTGGCGTCCACCGTCACTCCGGAATAGTTGCCAACATGCTCCGTAGCACCCGAAAGAATATTGAAAAGTGTGGTTTTTCCGCAATTGGGATTCCCAATCAGCGCCACATTTATGATACGATGCTCCTCGCGGACTATGTTTTGCACTTCTTCAAGTGTCTCGATCGTACCGGCACCGGTGAGTTTCTTTATCTGTTCGGGATTATCGATTTTAACTACTTCGATCATCCTCGCTTCAGATGTGCGGAGGCTCACCTCATAGTTCATGATTCCATACTTGATGGGGTCGCGAAGCGGAGCATGAAGAAGCACAGTCACGGGACGCCCTTTCACGAAGCCCATCTCCATAACGCGCTTTCTGAACGCGCCATGACCCAGTATCTTGACGACTACTGCTATATCACCGGTCTTAAGTTCGGATAGTCTCATATCAGTACTGCAAATAAATAAACGGAACAAGATCGCTGGAGCGTGTCTGAATCACGAGAAACAGCACAGCACTCAACAATATAGCCTGTAGCACAAGTGGCATTTCGGTGTATACGCGCGCCACGCCGTCGCTCCATCCGCGCGGCGTGAAATGCATCACGTATCCCGCACCAAGAGCTATCACAATCAATATGTAAGCCTCAGCGAACTGCGCAGCTATACCCGGACGGAAGTCGCTGAAAATCTGCACTGCCATGTCACGCAATGATTCCGTACCACCAGCCCGGAAAAACGCGAATCCTATCACGACCAGCGTGAATGTTATCGCGATGTTGCACACTCTTACTACCGAGCTGCCCCGAAGAAATTCCGGAAGCTGCCACACCTTTGATATGGCTTTGTGAAGCACGAGCAGAATCCCATGATATGCCCCCCATAGGATATACATCCATGAAGCGCCGTGCCACAGACCGCCAATGAGCATGGTTGTGACGAGATTTATGCGCTGACGCCATTTTCCTTTGCGGTTGCCTCCGAGTGGTATATATATGTAGTCCCGCAACCATGAGCTTAGCGAAATATGCCAGCGGCGCCAGAACTCCGTAGGATTCTGCGACTTGAACGGAGCATCGAAATTGGGCTTGAAGCGGTAACCGAGAAGCAATGCAATACCTATGGCCATATCGCTGTAGCCGCTGAAATCGCAATACAACTGCAAAGTAAATCCTAGACATCCCATAAGATTCTCAAAACCGGAATACAGCGAAGGATTATCGAATATACGGTCCACGAAGTTGCCGCTGATGTAATCGGCGATAATTACTTTCTTGATCAAACCGGACATAATCAGAAACAATCCTTCACTCACCATCTCGGGAGTGGCATGAGGATCCCTGGCTATCTGAGGCATCATATCCTTGGCCCTCACCACGGGACCGGCAAGCAGCGGCGGGAAGAACGTGAGGAAAAATGTATAGTCCAGAAAATTCCTCGCCGGTTCCATCTGCCGGCGATAGAGGTCCACGATGTAGCTGATGCTCCTGAATGTGAAGAACGATATGCCGGCCGGCAATATTATGTCGAGCACATCGAACTTTCCACCCCACAGTCCGGATAGCGACTGAAGTATCATGTTGGTATACTTGAAATACACGAGCATCCCCACATTTGTGATAACGTTGATGGCTACTATCAGCCGTCTCACCCACGAAACCTCGGCTTTACCCATCCACAAACCCAGCAGATAGTCCGACACACATACTCCCAACAGGATGAAGCAGCACTCGGCACTCGACTTATAATAGAAATAAAGAGAAAAGAGGATAACAAACACCTTTTTCAATCCCGGCAACATACGGAGCGCTCTGTACACGCACAGAAAGGCGACGAACAGCACGAGAAACAATCCGGTGTTGAACAGCAACGGCTGCGCCGGATCATATAGCAGCAGGTGCTGTAGCTTGTCAATATTTATTTTGTCTAAAAGATTCATTAATTATCTATTTGAAAGTTGTAGGAGGATATGGCTTTGTTTAGGGCGGCGTAAAATAGATCTCCGTTGAGATAGTAACCGTCCCACGTGAGATGGATATGATCCGTATTCATCAGATGTTCGGCGCTCCACTTGGCCGACGATCCCTGTCCGCCCGCAACGGCATACCAGTCGTAAACGGGTATCTCGTGTGTCACCCCATAGTTCTTGATTATCTCACGGGCACGAGCCACGTTGTCGTTTACGGCATAGGTGCGTGTTGTTCTGCGTTTGCGACCGCGACCACGATGCGATACGATGCGTTTGCAACATTCCTGCGGAGTAGTGAGCAAAAATTTGGCATACGGACAAGCAGCGCGCAAGTCACAGACGAGCTGATGTATCTGCATCGTCATTTCTTCCGCATCAAGCCTTCCGAAAGCCTCGTTCGTGCCAAGACTCAATATTATCAGATGTGGCTGCAGTCGCGATGCTCCTGCAGCGAATCCCGGTACCGAATTATAGCTGGCAAACGTAGCCCCGTTATTACCTATCGCACTGTATTCCACACCACGGCCGCCCCGCAGCAGTTCTATTCCTGTGAGGGCAGAGCTGCCGTTCATATGAAGGCTCAGTTCCGTAACCGGACCGGTGAGCAGCAATTCGGTCACGTCGTCGCAAGGAGAAAAACACGACACCAGCACATCCGGCACAACGCTGTCTATTCCGATAGCTTCGTTGCCGGCCGTGTATATGCACAGCTTGTCGAAAGCATCTCCACAAGCGACGGTGATGTCGAATTTACCATTGGCAGCAGCTACAGCTACGCCACTGAATCCCATTTCTGTGGGCCATGGAGTTTTCAGCAGGCGGGAGCCCGTGAAATTCAAATTACTTTTATATGAATAATCCATTGGGGCATTTGTACCTGCAAGCCTGAACGGAGCTGTAAGGCCACGACCTGCACTTCCGTATTTTTCGTGCAAATGAGCACGGGTACGGCACGTTGATCCTTCGGCCTGAATGTGGCTGTCGCCGATATGAAGTATTCTCACCACACTGCTGTCGCAGCGCGCGAATGCCGCCGAAAGGCCACTCCAATCATCGCCGTTCATGTCGATTTTGTTAGCACGGATATTGATAAACGGATAGGCCGGCGTATGCACGGCTTCCCGCACATGTTCTTCTCCAAGTTCAGGATTGAGACGGATATCGAGCTGCTCCTGGCCTAAAACCGTGACAGCAACCAGGGAAATTATCAGGATCGCACACCTATTCATTTACGGCTCTTTTTAAAGATTCCACAAACATGCGACCCATTTCTTCTCCGCCTTTATGATTGAGATGAATGTAATCTGCGTTCACAAGGCCCTTCTTGCGCCACTCCACGATAGAGTTCTCGCCACCCATTGCCTCGCGGGTATCCCAGAACATTACACCGGCTTCACGGGCGGCTTTTCGCTGAGCGTCCACGATGGCGGATGCGGTGCGCAGCGAAGCCACTTCTCCACCCTGTTTCTGCCCTCTGTCGCCCACTCCAAGCATGATAATCACAGCACGCGGATATGCAGCTTTCAGCCGTAGGAGCACCTTTTTCATGATGTTTCCATAGGTGGTGTAATTGCTTTGCTGCGAAGAAAGCGCATTCATGCCATACTCCACCACGATAAGGTCGTAATCAATCCACCTGGCGATACCTCTGGCCGTGGGAATACTCAGACTGCGGTGGGAAATGCCGCTGTAGCCTCGCAGGCTCATGCAATCGTACGATATACCGGTATTTCCGTCGAGCCACGCTCCGAAAACAATCAGACCCGGCACGTTGCAACGCACGTCGAAGCGTGAAGTCGCGCCCTCAATACTGATACATTGCGGCACGGAGGATGCCTCTATCGGATGTTCAACCCATTCTACACCATCAAAACTGGTACTTATCACACCGTCTGAAGGCGCAAGGTATATCAGCTTTGACGAACTCCACTGAGCCGTGTGGGCCCCGTTTTTCTCGCCTTTGAAGGATGCCTTCGCACCATTCTCGGCTCTGAAGTATTCGCCCGGGAGCGTGTGCAGGGAGTCAAGTCTGTCATTACGTATATCGCAGGATTTAAAGCCCTCGGATGATAGGCGCACCGTGCGTCGGAAACCGGCAACTGCTGATTTCATGGGCACATAACCCACACCTTCGCCACCATATTCATCTTGCAGCAGTTTGCGGATCGAACCGGAAAATATATCGCCCTCGATATAACTGTCGCCAATCATCGCACAACGCATATGGGATCCACCCAGGGAATTTTTAAGAGCCGCAATATGACTGCCGCTGCTGTAATCCTCTATAGTCATATGCCCGTCAACGCGTGGCGACTTCGGAGCCGGCTCCACATACACGGGCTCAGTGGGAGAGGAGTCGTTTTCTGTTTGCTTCACCATCGCAACCGTGGCATAATCATTCTCACGCGCCGCTACGGCGGAATGTACTTCGTGCTCGTCGGCGCCGGACATTACATCGGCGAGTGCCGGGTCTATTATTTCTTCCGTAACGTATTCAACAGGAGCGCTGTGGAGTATATCTGCAAACAGATTGAAATCTTTCAACCGGTTGCCCGATAATTCCCCCCACGGAATGCCTGAAAGTATGCCAAGAG
>CAMWRI010000076.1 GCA_947176585.1 uncultured Porphyromonadaceae bacterium | reverse complement strand
TTGGATGTAAGTTTCCTACGCTTTATCCGTACAAGCAGAAGACATAACGCCTCTTATTTCAATATATCTGGACAGGTTGAATTCTATCCGGATGCAAAAGTACGAAAAGTTTCCTTATTCGCAAAATTATTAATCCGATATTAATCCGATAATCTATATAATCTTTTACCTTCAATCCTAAGTTGGAAATGACATGTCGGGGAGCAGTGCCGTTGTGGTTATGCGGGCTCTGCATAATTCGACGCGCCGTAGAGCGCATTGGAGTCGCGGAGCGACGCCGTTGTGGTTCCGGGCATGACCGCAGAGAGTGTCCGGGAGAGCCACCCATGAAATAAATCTTCTGTTCCTTTTGTGGCTTTTGTCCTTTTGTGTCTCATGCCGTAAACCCCATTTTTTGAAGAAGCAAAAAATCGCACCTTGAATCGCGCTTTTGCATCAGACTACTGCTCAACGAAATACAGAAAAATTTCATGAATCGCGTCCTGCTGTGCGCGATTCAAGGATAAACGAACAGAATCGTATCGTAACTTTGCAGTGTAAAACAAAACACGCCCCGTGAGCTCAGGGCGTCCGTCGGCCGACGTTTTACACCGCGAGATCATCAACCCTATTCATTAACCCGTTAATTCTACAATCTAAATCCACATGTTTCATCATTATTTCCATCGTCCGCGCGACGAGCCCTCCCGCAAGGGGCCGCTTCCGCAAGTTCCGACAATAGCGCTTCCTCGCAGCTACGGAAAACGCCCCACCCCACAATATTCATAAGCACCGAATTCTCAGTAAAATGCAGCGGCGCGCCATGGGCGCCGCTGTTCAAAGCCGTGCCATAAAGACAGGGCGCTCTCATGCCATCGGAAGCTATAGCCTCCGATAGCACGGGAGTGCCCTTTACTTTTATATCAAGATTCTGCGCTTCTGCGCGTGGTTTCTCGCGATGGAGAGGGGGCGTCAGAAGGAGAACTGGCACATGGCGCCTATGCGGCGGGAGGAGCGGGCATGGCCGTCGAAGTTGCAGCGCAGACCCCAGTCGAATTCAACGCCGGCCTGGATGCGGGGGGTGAGATTCCAGAAGAGGTTGCCGCATGCCCATAGGCCGTATTTATATTCCGTGCCTGCCACGGGATGATCCACATAGAGGCGCGACTGACTGAACGCCGCGCTCACGAAAAGATTGGGCCGGATGTTGTATTGCAGGCCCAGCTGATAGCCGAGGGCGGCGGGGGCATACATGGTGCCCGGCGCGTCGCTGTTGTCGATCAGGTCGTAGTTGCCACACAGCAGGTCGCCGCCCAGACTGGCGTATCCGCGGCCGTAGTTGAGCGTGGCGTACACCGTAAGGGGCTCGGCGGGATGACCGGTGCCGCTCAGCAGCAGGCCCCAGCCTGCCTGGCGATGGTTGCGCCCCGTGAGCAGGTCGCGGTAGCCGAGCGAGCGCACGGTGCCGCTCAGGCGCACGTGCGACGTGGGGCCCCAGGCGTATTGCAGGAAAGCCGCTCCGTCGGGGCAGATGTTGTTGATGGTTCCGGTGTTGGTACCGTCGGCTCCGATCTGCGGCGAGGGGGCTTCGACGGAGGCCGCCACGGTGAAACCGGGAGCCACGGTGCGCATATAGCGCAGCAGCACTGCGGTGTTGGAGATCTTGTTGTTGGCTCCCTGCGCGTCGATCACGGGCGACTGGGCGGCGGGATCGCCGAAGGTGGAGGCAGCATAGCCTATGGTGAAGTCGCGCACCACGGCATAAGCCTTCTTGAGCTGGAAGCCCACGCCCTTGTAGCCGTTGAAGTTGCCTTCGATATAGAGCTGATAGTGGCCCAGCATCTTGTTGCGGCCCAGCACGCGGAAGTAGAGCGCTGTGCCGGCAGGGGTGCTACCAAGGCGTTTGTCGTCGATTCGACCCTCACCCATGGGGATGAGATAGGGCGCGAAGCCATTGGCCGGCACCACATTGCCAATGTCGTACCATCCTCGCATGCGCACCACGCCGCCTATGCCCATGGCCAACTGCGAATCCTTGCTGAGAAACAGGAAATATGGAGCCTCGGGATCCTGGAAGCTGCGGAACTGGTCGTAGTAATACTCGGCAATGATGCGGTTGATACTGTCCACCTGCTCGGGCGAATATTTTGTGCCGCCCAGCTCAAACATTACTGTGTTTGCCGCTACGGCCTCGCGCTGCTTGTCGACATGGCTCTGAGCCGCTGCGGGAAGCACGGCAGCAAAGGCAAATGTGAGGATTGATAGAAGATGTTTCATCGTATGCGTAGAAATGAATATGCGTTGGAAGTGGTGATTTCAGCGGCGGCTTCGGGGCTTATACCGAGAGCCTCGGCCACGCGGGCGGCGGTGTTGACGAGATAGGCGCTCTCGTTGCGCTTGCCACGGTGCGGCACGGGCGCGAGATACGGCGAATCGGTCTCGAGCAGCAGACGTGATGCCGTGATGGCGGGAATGGCATCGGCCACGCGGCAATTCTTGAATGTGACTATGCCGTTGATGCCGAAGTACCAGTCGTCGCCAAGGGCGCGGCGCACTGCGTCCACATCGGCTTCCGTGCCGCCGAAGCTGTGCATCACACCACGCGCTCCACGCACGCCGGATAGAACCTCGAGCGTCTCGGGCTGAGCCTCGCGGCAGTGGATCACAAGCGGCAGGTCGTGGTCCGCCGCATACCGCGCCTGCACCTCGAGTGCCTGCATCTGCTCGTCGCGGAAGGTCTTGTCCCAATATAAGTCCATGCCCACCTCGCCCACGGCCACATCGCCCGGCCGCACGGCCTCGAGAGCCGCAGCCACTTGATCGCGCCAGTCTTCCCCCACCTCGGTGGGATGCAGCCCCATAGCCACGTAGACGCGCTCCGGGCAAGCCTCCTGCAGGCTACGGAGAAGAGCCACGGTGCCGAGATCCACGTTGGGCATCAGCATGGCCTCGACACCCGCATCGACCGCGCGGGCCACTGCCGCCACGCCACCGCCGTCGGTGTCGAATTCGGGCAGATAAAGATGTGTGTGCGTGTCGAACAGTCTCATATGCTGCGGGAGGCCATGCGGTTCACCGTCTCGACAAAGAAATCCTTGCACTCCGGGGCTTTGAGTTCGGCACGGTCCAGGGCGGCGAGAGCCTTGGCATGGTGTGTCGCCGCCGCGGCATCGCAGCGCTCGCCCACCTCAAGGCGGTTGAACAGCCGTGTCACCTGCATGATTTTCTCCTCCGGCTCGAGATCTTCGGCCAGAATGGCGTCAAGCTCGCCGTAGCTGTCGCGGCGTGCGGTGATGAGCATCCAGGTCTCCTTCTCGTTGATGATGTCGCCGCCTATGGGCTTGCCGAAGGTGGCTGCGTCGCCGAAGGTGTCGAGCCAGTCGTCGCGCAGCTGGAAAGCCAGTCCCAGCTCCATTCCGTAGTCGTACAGAGCGCGGCATGTATCCTCCGGCGCACCCGCTATCATGGCTCCTATGCGGCACGCCGTGGCCAGAAGTGCACCGGTCTTGAGGCTTATCATCTCGAAATACTCATCTTCCGTCACATCCTTGCGGTGCTCGAACTCCGTGTCGAGCTGCTGTCCCTCGTAGACACGCAGAGCCATCTCGTTGAACTCCGCAGCCACGGAAGCCGACACGGCTGCCGGCACATCAGCAATCAGCAGTGAGGCAAGGGTGAGCATTGCGTCGCCGCTGAGGATGGCCTGGTTGCTGCCATAACGGGCGGCCACGCTGGGGCGCCCGCGGCGGGTGTCGCTGCCGTCCATTATATCGTCGTGCACAAGCGTGAAATTGTGGAACATCTCCAGCGCCAGAGCGGCATTCATGGCATCTTCAGCCGAGCCGCCGCAGGCCAGGCACGCCTGCAGGCACAGGAGCGGACGCAGCCGCTTGCCGCCGGCCTCGAGGGCGTAGCGCACGGGTTCGTACAATCCCGCAGGACGTGCGGGCAGGGGCAGCGAGGCTATCCGCTGCGCTATCTCTTGCGATAGTTCTTTTGTCGACAGCATAATGCAATGGGTTTCAAGTATCGCACAAAGTTAATGATTTTTTGCGGCGCAACGGGTCTTATGCGCAGGAAAATTCGTAAATTTGCGCTATGAACGAACTACCTGCCGATCCCGCCATGCTGCTGAGCTTCCTGAATATGAAGCTGCGCGACAGCTACGCATCGCTCGAAGAGCTGTGCGACGACCTCGACATCGACCGCGACGCCCTGCTCGGGCGAATGGCCGATGCAGGCTTTGAATATTCAGCCGAAAACAAACGCTTCTGGTAAATGACCGTCGACGAGCCTGCATATCTCCACGGCCTCAACGAGGCGCAACGCGCGGCGGTGCTATACACCGACGGGCCCCAGCTGGTGATAGCCGGCGCAGGGTCGGGCAAGACGCGCGTGATCACCTGCAAGATTGCTCACCTGCTGGCGCAGGGCGTGGAACCGTGGCGCATCATGGCGCTCACATTCACCAACAAGGCCGCCCGCGAGATGCGCGAGCGCATCGGTGCCATGGCCGGCGAGGAAATTGCATCACGCCTGTGGATGGGCACATTCCACAGTATCTTCGCACGGCTTCTGCGCCGCCACGCCGACCTCCTGGGCTTCAAAAGCAGCTACACCATCTACGATACCGCCGACTCCCGCGCGCTGGTGAAGAGCATAATCCGCGCCATGGATCTCGATGAGAAAATCTACAAGCCGGCCACGGTGGCCGCCGACATATCCACGGCGAAAAATGCCCTGATTTCGCCGGAAGCCTATGAGCAGGACCGCGAACTGATGGAGGCCGACCGCAGGGCGCGCCGCCCCCGCACGGCCGAGATTTACCGCGCCTACCGCGACAGGTGCCACACGGCCGATGCCATGGACTTCGACGATCTGCTGTATTATACTAATGTGCTGCTGCGCGACAATCCCGAAGTGCTCCGCCACTATCAGGAGTTTTTCAGCTATGTGCTGGTGGACGAGTATCAGGACACCAACTTCGCCCAGCACCTGATCGTGTCGCAGCTCACGTCGCAGAGCCAGCGCCTGTGTGTTGTGGGCGACGACGCCCAGAGCATCTACAGCTTCCGCGGCGCCAACATCCGCAACATCCTCAACCTGCGCAACGCCTACCCCACCCTCGAAATCTTCAAGCTCGAGCAGAACTACCGCTCCACAGGCAACATCCTTGGAGCGGCCAACACGCTGATAGCCAAGAACAGCGAGGGCATACGCAAGGAAGTGTTCACCACCGGCGGCGAGGGCAACCGCATCGAGGTGGTGCGGGCCTACAGCGACTATGAGGAGGGCTTTCTCGTGGCCAACCGCCTGAGCCAGCTGCGGATGAACACCGGCGACAACTATGAGGAATTCGCCATCCTATACCGCACCAACGCCCAGAGCCGCATCCTGGAGGAAGCCCTGCGCAAACGCAACGTGCCCTACCGCATATACGGCGGCCTGGCATTCTATCAGCGCAAGGAAATCAAGGATGCTGTGGCTTATCTGCGCCTGAGCGTCAACCCCGACGACGACGAGGCCCTGCGCCGCATCATCAACACGCCCGCCCGAGGCATAGGCGACACCACCGTGAAGAAGCTCACGGCCGCCGCCATGCGCGACGGATGCAGCATGTGGGACGTGCTCGCGCGGCCCGACGAGCATCCGCTGGACGTGAACCGCGGTACGCGCGCCAAGCTCGAGGCGTTTCACGACCTGATCTTCGACTTTTCCGAACGTGCCGCCACAATGGCCGCCGACGAACTGGCAGAGTATATAATCGAGAAAACGAAGCTCGTGAGCAATCTGCTGCACGACAAGACACCCGAGAGCATCTCGCAGATCGAGAACCTGCAGGAGCTGCTCAGTGGCGTGCATCAGTTTGTGGACGAGAAACGCGAGGAAGGCGGCGAGGAAGGCGACTCGTCGATGGCCGCGTTCCTCACGGAGGTGTCGCTGGCCACCGATCAAGACAACGAAGATCCCGACGACGGCGCACCGCAGCGCGTCACGCTCATGACCATCCATGCGGCCAAAGGCCTGGAATTCGGCAACGTATTCATCGTGGGAGCCGAGGAAGAACTGCTGCCGTCGATGATGAGCATGGACTCCGCCCGCGGAGTGGAGGAGGAACGGCGCCTGATGTATGTGGCTCTCACGCGCGCCAAGCGCTTCTGCATGATCAGCTATGCGGCATCGCGTTTCATCAACGGCCAGACCAAGATATGCCAGCCGTCGCGCTTCCTGCGCGACATCGACCCGAAGTATCTGCGCATGACCTCCGGCGCTACCATAGCCGGGCCATCGCGCAGCACCGAGAGCTTCCGCAGCAGCTACCACTCGCCTGGCGCCACCTCGCAGCGGCGCCCTGCCGTGGAAGAGCGGCCTGCTGCAAGGACAGCGGCAGCTCCGCAGAGGAGCGCCGCTCCCGCGGCCTCCGAAAGCGGCGACTACGCGCTGCACACTGCGGCCGAGCTCGCTCCCGGCACCGTGATTGAGCACAAGACCTTCGGACGCGGCACCGTGATTGAAGTGGACACGGCCGCCCTGGACCACCGCATGCGAGTGCAGTTCGACCAGGTGGATCCACGTGTGCTGCTGCTCAAATTCGCCCGATTCAAAATCATCAAGAAATGAACAACGACCGCAACACGATCCCCACCCCGGTGTATCTGGTGAGAGAAAGCGCCCTGCGACGCAACCTCGAGCTGATTTCCGACGTGCAGCGCCGCGCAGGAGTGAAGATTATCATGGCATTCAAGGCTAATGCCCTGTGGCGCACATTCGACATAGTGAGGGAATACGGTTTCAGCTGCACCGCCAGCTCGCTCAACGAGATGGAGCTGGGCCTGGAATTCCTCACACCCGCCGTGCACACCTACACACCCGCCTACACCCCCGCCACCATAGGCCGCTTTCTGGCAGGCAGCTCGCACATCACCTTCAACTCGCTGGGACAATGGGAGCGCTTCGGAGCCGAAGTGGCACGATGGAACGAGGAGCACCCGGAAAGGCGCGTATCGGCAGGGCTGCGGGTGAATCCGCAATGCTCCGTGGTGGAGACCGACCTCTACAATCCCGCGCTCCCCGGTTCGCGCTTCGGCGAAAAAGCCGAGGCTCTTTCCGGCGGCCTGCCCGAAGGCATAGAGGGACTGCATTTCCATGCCCTGTGCGAAGGCTCCGCCGCCGACCTCGCCCGCGTGCTCGCGGCATTCGAGCAGCAGTTCGGACACCTGCTCGACAGCGGGCGCGTGAAGTGGGTGAACATGGGCGGTGGACACCTGATGACGCGCGAAGGCTACGACGTGGACGGCCTCGTGGAGCTGCTGCGCGGCTTCCGTGAGCGTCACCCCGGCATCGAGGTGATTCTCGAGCCCGGAAGCGCCTTCACGTGGCGCACGGGCGACCTCATCACCTCCGTGGTGGACGTGGTGGAGAACGACGGCGTGCGCACGGCCATTATCGACGCTTCCTTCGCATGCCACATGCCCGACACCCTGGAAATGCCATATCAGCCGGCCATCACCGAGGCCGTGGAAGCCGCCGAGGGCACTTTGCCCTATCGTCTGGGCGGCAATTCATGCCTGAGCGGCGACTACATGGGCGACTGGCACTTCACCCGCCCCCTGAAGGCCGGCGACCGCCTCACGCTCGAAGACATGAACCACTACACTACGGTGAAGACCACCATGTTCAACGGCCTGCAACACCCCGACATAGCCATAGAGCGCCCGGACGGCAGCATAGAGCTGCTGCGCCGATACACCTACGAAGACTATCGTTCAAGAATGAGCTGAACCATGCCACGATTCTCAATAATCATCCCCGTCTACAACAGGCCCGACGAAGTGGCCGACTTGCTCGAAAGCCTCGAGAAGCAGACAGTGCGCAACTTTGAAGTGGTGCTGGTGGAGGACGGCTCCACGGTGCCCTGCCGCGAGCAGGCCGAACGCGCCGCTGCCGCAGGGCTCGACGTGAAGTATTTCGCCAAAGACAACGAGGGACGCTCCATAGCCCGCAATCACGGCATGGAGCGCGCCGCGGGCGACTACTTCGTGTTCTTCGACTCCGACTGCGTGATACCGCCCTCCTATTTCGAGACACTCGCTCGCGAGCTCGACGCCCGGCCAGTCGACTGCTTCGGAGGCCCGGATGCGGCCCACGACTCCTTCACCACCACGCAGAAGGCCATCAACTTCGCCATGACATCGTTTCTCACCACGGGCGGAATACGCGGCGGCAAGGTGCAGCTTGAGAGATTCGTGCCGCGCACATTCAATATGGGCTTTTCCCGAAGGGTCTACGACCGCGTGGGCGGCTTCCGGGAGATGTTCTCGGAAGACATCGACATGAGCACCCGCATCCGACGCGAAGGTTTCTCGATAGCGCTCATCCGCAGCGTGCCGGTGTGGCACAAGCGCCGCGGCAACCTGCGCAAATTCTTCCGCCAGGTCTACGTCTTCGGCATGAGCCGCATCACGTTGCACCTGCTATATCCCGGCTCGCTCAAGGCCGTGCACACGCTGCCGGCGCTGTTCGTTGCGGGCTGCGTGGCATTGATTGCATTAGGAATATTCGTGTCGCCGTGGTGGCTTCTTCCATTGGGCCTGTGGCTCGCGGCCATTTTCGTTGCCGCACTCTTGCAGAGCCACAGCCTTGCCGTGGCGCTCAAAGCCGTTCCTGCCAGCTGCATCCAGCTATGGGGCTATGGCTTAGGATTCATCAAGGCCTTCACCATCAAGATACTGATGGGCCGCGGGCGCGACATCGAAGAAGAAATACGCTTGAGAAAAGGAAAATGAGCGACAACCTTGCACCCGAAACCAAACCGCAGCTCATCCGCGACCTCGATCCCGACCTTCGACCTCGCGAGAAAGCCCTGCGCAACGGCATCGACAGCCTTTCCGACGCCGAGCTCATGGCCATCGTATTCGCCACCGGCCTGCGCGGCAAGAGCGTGATCGAGCTGAGCGAAGACATCCTCAACGACAACCGAGGCCACCTATCGCGGGTGGTGCGCATGACGCCCAAAGAAATGTGCTCGCGCTACAAGGGTATCGGGCAGGCCAAAGCACTCACGCTCCTGGCCGCACTCAAGCTGGGCGAGCGGAGCGTGGCCGACGCACTGCGCGACAGCGACGAAGCCATTACATCCTCGGCGATAGCCTACCGCTATATGGCTCCGCGCATGGCCAATCTGCCCCACGAGGAATTCCGGGTGATGTATCTCAACCGAGCCGCGCGGGTGATAAGCGAGCGGTGCATCGGCCAGGGTGGAGTGGCCGGAACAGTGGTGGACGTGCGCATGATAGTGAAAGGCGCGCTTGAAGAATTGGCCTCAGCCATGATACTGTTCCACAACCATCCCTCTGGCAACGTGAAGCCCAGCCCGCAGGACGAAAGCCTCACGCGAAAGATACGCGACGCAGCCGCGCTTTTCGACATCCGCGTGAACGACCACATAATCATAGCTTCCGGCAATTTCTATTCCTTCCACGACGAGGGTAAAATTTAACATTTTTCAACATTGCAGTGCGGCATTATTGCACAGGCCCCGTGATAACTTTGCAGCGTAATCTTAAACATCTACTGCAATGACCATCAGCCTCGCACCACGCACCATCCGCACTCTCCGCAGCCTTCCCCGTCGCGACCGCCGCACAATGGCATGGGCTCTCGCCGGCCACATCTCCGAAAGTCACCTTAATCCCTTGCAACTCATGACGCTGGGTGTGCTCCGCCGCTACCAGATGCAGGCTATCTGAGGCATGGGGTATCACACTCCTACGCAAATTTGCTCTAAAAAACATTAACGCGCGCGTGCAGGTGCATATTTTTTTGTAACTTTGGGGAGTTTTATAGCACGCTATCAAATCGCAATGACCCCCTTCATACATCTACACGTACACTCGCAGTACTCTCTCCTCGACGGTCAGGCTTCTGTCTCGGGCATCGTTGACAAAGCCATGGCCGACGGCATGCCGGGCGTGGCCCTCACCGACCACGGCACCATGTACGGCGTGAAGGAGTTCACAAACTATATCAAGAAGAAAAACGGCAAAACCAAAGACGCCATAAAGGAGGCGCAGAAGGAAGCCGACGAAGCACGCAAGAACGGCGACGAAGCCGCTGCCGCCGAAGCTCAGGCGAGGGCGGAAGCTCTGGCCAAGAAGATTTTCAAGCCCATCATAGGCTGCGAGATGTATGTGGCCGAGAAAGACCTGCACGACCATGTGGACAAGCGCGACACCGGCCGCCACCTGATAGTGCTGGCCAAGAACGAAAAGGGCTACCACAACCTGATAAAGCTCGTGAGCCAGGCGTGGACCGAGGGATTCTACTCGCATCCCCGAACCGACAAGCCCACGATCGCCGCCCACCGCGAAGGCCTGATCATATGCTCGGCCTGTCTGGGCGGAGAGCTGCCCAAACTGCTCACCGCAGGCGACGACGAGGGGGCCGACCGCTGCGTGGCGTGGTGGAAAGAGACCTTCGGCGACGACTACTACATCGAGCTTCAGCGCCACAAGGCTACTGTGCCCCGCGCCAACCATGAGGCCTACGAACTGCAGATGCGAATCGAGCCCAAACTGATCGAGCTTGCGCGCAAATACGATGTGAAGCTCGTGGCCACAAACGACGTTCACTTCACCAATGAAGAGGATGCCGAAGCCCACGACCGCCTGATATGCCTGAGCACCAACAAATTTCTGGACGACCCGGACCGCATGCTCTACTCCAAGCAGGAGTGGCTGAAGACCCAGGCCGAGATGAACGAGGTGTTTGCCGACATACCCGAAGCACTCACAAACACGCTGGAAATCCTCGACAAGGTGGAGGTGTACTCGATCGACCACGCCCCCATCATGCCCAACTTTGCCATTCCCGAGAGCTTCGGCACGGAGGAGGAATACCGCAGCCGCATCACCGAGCAGGAGCTCTTCGACGAGTTCACGCGCGATGAGAACGGCAATGTGGTGCTGTCGCAGGAAGCAGCCGAAGCCAAAATCAAGAAACTGGGCGGCTACGACAAGCTGTATCGCATCAAATTCGAGGCCGACTACCTGCGCAAACTCGCCTACGACGGCGCGGCCAAGCGCTACGGCCTGCCGCTGTCGCACGAAGTGGACGAACGCATCAACTTCGAGCTCCATATCATGAAGACCATGGGCTTCCCGGGCTACTTCCTGATCGTGGAGGACTTCATCCGCGCCGGCCGCGAGCAGTTGGGCGTGAAGATAGGCCCGGGACGCGGCTCGGCGGCCGGATCGGTTGTGGCATACTGCCTGGGTATCACCCAGATCGACCCGCTGAAATACGACCTCCTTTTCGAGCGCTTCCTCAACCCGGACCGCATATCGCTGCCCGATATCGACATAGACTTCGACGACGACGGCCGCGAGGACGTGCTGCACTACGTGACTCAGAAATACGGCGAGGAAAAGGTGGCCCACATCATCACATACGGCACGATGGCCGCAAAATCGGCCATCAAGGATGTGGCGCGCGTGATCCAGCTGCCGCTGCCGGAGAGCAACCGCCTGGCCGGCATGGTGCCCAAGCGCATGCCCGAGGTGAACGGCAAGGAGCTGAAACCCACGCTCAAGAACTGCTACGAATACGTGGACGATTTCAAGAACGAGCTGTCGCAAGGCTCGGCTCTCGTCAAGGACACGCTGCGCTACGCTCTGGCACTGGAAGGCAACGTGCGCAACACGGGCGTGCACGCATGCGGCGTGATCATATGCCGCGACGACGTAACGGACTGGGTGCCCGTGAGCACCGCCGTCGACAAAAAGGACGGCAAGGTGCTGGTGACGCAGTACGAAGGCTCCGTGATCGAGGAGACCGGCCTGATCAAGATGGACTTCCTGGGACTCAAAACCCTATCCATCATCAAGGAGGCCATCGCAAATATCAAGCTTACACGCGGCGAGGACGTGGACATCGACAACATACCGCTCGACGACCCCAAAACCTATGCCCTCTACTGCGCCGGCCGCACGATAGGCACGTTCCAGTTCGAGTCTACGGGCATGCAGCGCTACCTGCGCGAGCTCCAGCCCTCCACCTTCGAGGACCTCATTGCCATGAACGCCCTCTATCGCCCGGGCCCCATGCAGTATATCCCCGACTTCATCGCCCGCAAGCACGGGCGTGCGCCCATCGTGTATGACATCCCCGAGATGGAGACATATCTCAAGGACACGTACGGCGTGACGGTGTATCAGGAGCAGGTGATGCTTCTGAGCCGCCTGCTTGCGGGCTTCACCCGCGGCCAGAGCGACACGCTGCGCAAGGCCATGGGTAAGAAACTGATATCCAAAATGGAGGAGCTGCGCGAAGTGTTCTTCAAGGGCGGCCAGGAGCGCGGCCACAAGGTGGAAGTGCTGGCCAAGATTTGGGAAGACTGGAAGCAGTTCGCCTCCTACGCCTTCAACAAGAGCCACGCCACGTGCTACAGCTGGGTGGCCTTCCAGACGGCATATCTCAAGGCCAACTATCCCTCGGAATACATGGCTGCCGTGCTGAGCCGAAACCTGAGCGACATCACCAAGCTCGTGGGCTTCATGGACGAATGCAAGGCCATGAAGATACGTGTACTGGGACCGGACATCAACGAATCGCGCATCAGCTTCAGCGTCAACAGCAGCGGCGATATCCGTTTCGGGCTCATGGCCATCAAGGGCGTGGGCGAAGGCGTGGCCAAGGCCATCATCGCCGAGCGCGATGCCAACGGTCCTTACAGCGACATCTACGATGTGGTGGAGCGAGTGCCCTCCGGAGCGATCAACCGCAA
>CAMWRI010000075.1 GCA_947176585.1 uncultured Porphyromonadaceae bacterium | reverse complement strand
CGCCATGGCGCGTCCCCTTTTCTTTGAGCGAAGAGATACAAAAAGACACACGCGACAAAAGAAACAAAAGTTTTTATTTATTGGGAAATACTCGCGCAAAGGCGCTGAGAATAAATCAAAAAAAAGGCTGGAGATCAATGCAGTAGGGACGCGCCATGGCGCGTCCGCAATAAAAGTCGCTAAGCGATGCTGTTGTGGATAACCGTGCATGACCGTAGGGAGTGCACGGTCAGAGGTGCATGGGTATGAGTCGCGAAGCGACGATGTAGTGATATCCCTCCCCCCGGCCAGACGCACTTTTATAAAATCACTCTGCGGCTCTGCCGCGCTTGCCCTCCGACGCTCCACGTCTTCGCCATGCGTCGAGGTGGCCTCGCACAGAGCCGCAGAGTAAAAGTCGCGGAGCGACGAGGTTGTGGTTAACCGTGCATGACCGCAGGGAGTGCACGGACAAGAGGTATGGACGTATGAGTCGCGAAGCGACGATGTTGTGAGGTAGCATCCAGGCATAACCCGCGGAGTAAAACTGATACAAAAGGAAAAAAGTGACAAAAGAAACAAAAGTATTTATATATTGGGGAACACTCGCGCAGAGGCGCAGAGGATAAATTACGTTGCCGGAGGATTGTACACCCCCTCCGGGGCTGATCCTGCGGAGGGGTTTCTCCCCGTGCGGACGCACGGGGTTAACAAAATTCCGGGCCTCCGGCCCGGGTTAGATGCACAGCCTCTAAAACTCTCTCTGCGCCTCTGCGCGCGGCCAATCCATTCCACGCTCAGGCCGCATCAATAGTGGGATATCGTGGAAAATTGCCGTCAAAATGGCCAAAAAAACGAAAAATTGCATAGTTAATTAGTGTTAAATATTCAAGGGGGGGGGTAAAATTTCATTGCTAATTAATTGGAATTTCGTATCTTTGTGAAGTGAAATCGCAAACCGGTTTTACGCCAAAGAAAAATACAGACAGAAACCTCTTAATTTAATATTATAACAATGCTCAAATCCAAGGCATATATGATGCTTGGCATTCTTGCAATGGGAATAGCCACATCGTGCAACAATGAGGCGCCGGAAATCCCGGCCACCGAGCTCTATACCCGCGAATGGGTGAAAAACTTCGGTGTGATGGACGCCAGCCAGGACTGGAACACCGCTACCCGCGGTAGCGTGCAGGTCGACGTTAAAGGCGCCCCCAAGCGCATAAGAATCACCACTGTCATCGACGACGTTACCTATCTGCTGGCCGACTACCCCGAAGTGAGCGGCTCGCAGAAGCTCGAATTCGATATTCCCCGCGGTCTCACGGACATTAAGGTGATGACCGCCAACCGTGCCATCCGCACTCAGGTGGGCGGCGCAGCCACTTTTGCAGAGACTGCCAATAACGCGACTTCTGCAAACGACGGCGGTGACTACCTTGTGAACAAAGACGGTATTAAAGTATCTAAAGCAGACTACCTCATCAGCGATGGAACTGAGCCAACCCACTATCGCGACAAACTTCCCGAAAAGGAATTCAACGTAGGCAAGGTCCCCACCAACTTCGAATTTACCTCCAACGGCACATTCATCATCTATCCAATTTTTTGGGATACCAGTGGCAACAATACTGTGGGAATATATACTGTTAATGGTGAAACAATTAATTATTATCCGTTCTATTCCCCCAAGGAAGGTGATGCTCTACAATACCTTAAAGATAGTGAGCCGCAAGCTATTAAGGACTGGTACTACGGAATGCAGTATAATGATACCGAAATTTTTACTGCATGGGGCTTGCCTGCCACAACGGATGAATTTACGGATGAGGATAAAGAAGTCTTTAAAACTAAATTCGTTGAGGCGGCTAATAGTGATCCCGAATGCAAGGTGATTAAAGCTATGGGTTTGCAAGAGGGTGATAAACTCGCAAAAATTGAAGTGTGGGATTGGCACAACAATTGGGGGGATAATCAGCCGATTTCTATTCAAGGCTATAAATATGTCGAAGGTACTTGGACAAGTGCAAGTGGAAACCTTTCTTATCAAGATGGCACTGAGTATAAGGCATGGCGTTCGGAGGGTTTTAAGATTGATATTGAAGATGGGATAAAATTCGGCATGTATATTCAGCAAGGAGAGTGGATAATGCATTCTCAAGTTGAATTAAATGAGTATTCTTATGACGGAGTTACAGACGAAGATGGTAATCTCATAAAAGTGCCTCATGCCTCTACTTATATTCACCATTGTACCAACGCGGCGGGTGAGTATAATGAATACCGAGTACTTGCTTTCGAAGACTATTATGGTCAATATACTAAAGAAGAACCTGACCTTAATGACGTGGTGTTCTACGTGACCTCCGACAACGTTGAGGAGATTCCTGATGTGGAAGACCATGACGCAAGCCCCATCAAGTGGCTCATCGCATGTGAGGACCTTGGCTCGACGGACGACTTCGACTTCAACGACGTAGTGTTTGAGGTTGAGCATGTGGCCGGCCGACTGGTTGCCACCATCCGTCCTCTCGCCGCAGGCGGTACGCTGCCCACCTATCTCTGCCGCGACGGCAAGCGCGTGAACAACCGCGAATGGCATTCGATTTTCGGCAAGGATCACACCACTATGGTCAATACCGGCCAGGTGAGCGCCCAGGCTAATCCCAGCACCTTCACTATCGACGTGCCCGCCGACTTCTCGCTCACATCCGGCATCGATGGCGACGGCGGCAGCATCCACGAGAATTATAAGAAAAACATGGGCGGCTTCTCGCTCGAAGTCCTTAAAGATAATGGCAGCGTCTACACCGTAGAAGCTCCCGGCGCAGGCACAGCACCCCAGATGATTCTCATCTTCCAGAAAGAGGATAAGAAATGGGAGTGGCCCACCGAGCGTACCAATATCAAGAGCGCCTATCCCGGTTTTGAGTCCTGGATGAAAGCCGGAGACTTCTCGATCGACAAGGACGGCACCAACTGGTACGACAATCCCAGTCAGGTGGCCGGTTCCACCCACAAGCGCTGATAAAAACACACTCATAATAGTGCAGGCGCGCATCCCCCGATGCGCGCCTGTGTTTTTTATTCACCCGCAGGTTGAAGCTTTAGGATGGTCTCGCGCAGAGGCGCAGAGAAAAATAACAGGCTGTATATCAAAGCGTCCGCCGCACATAAAATAGACACAAAAGGACATAAGTGACAAAAGAAACAAAAGTTTTTATTTATTGAGGAGCCTCGCGCAGAGGATAAATTAACAGATTGTGTATCAGCGCAGTAGGGACGCTTTTCAAAGCGTCCGCATCAGGCAATATGTCGCGTCTTCCTCTCAATCTCCATCCGCTCGGGGGCTTCTTAACAAAATTCCGGGCCTCCGGCCCGGGGTTGATTCTCAACCTCTTAAAAATCTCTCTGCGCCTCTGCGCGAGTTTTCTTCGCCGGGGGCGGACGCTTTGAAAAGCGTCCCTACTGCGTTGATAGATAGCCTCTTAAAAGCGCGATATCGGTTCAGTGGTGGATTACGGGTGGATGATCACGCGCTCGCCGGGGGCGAGGGTGAGGGTGGTGACGGTGCCGTCGGGGAGGCGGAGGCGTTGCTCAGCCACAGGGCCGCCCGTGAGGGCTATCCATGTGAGGCGCCCGTCGTTCCATGCCATATCCACGGTGGCGCCCCCGCGCACCTTAAAGCCGCGAATCTCGCCCGAGGGCCACGCCGAGGGTAAGGCCGGCAGGGGATTGATGAAGCCGTCCTGACTCTGGAGCAGCATCTCGCCGATGCCTGCTGCTCCGCCCCAGTTGCCGTCCATCTGGAATGGCGGGTGGGAGCAGAAAAGGTTGGGGAACGTGCCGGGGCCGTGGGCTGTGGGGTTTGCGGCGGTATAAGCCGGGGTGAGGAGCGAGCCGAAGAGTTTATACGCGCGGTCGCCGTCGCCCAGGCGCGCCCAGAAATTCACTTTCCACGCGCGGCTCCAGCCCGTGCCGCCGTCGCCTCGCGTATCGAGCGTGGCGCGGCAAGCGTCAGCGAGTTCGGGGGTGAGGATGGCTGAAATCTGATTGCCGGGGTGAAGGCCGTAGAGGTGACTCACGTGGCGGTGGTAAGGGTCAACCTCGCGGTATTCCTCGAGCCATTCCATGAGGCGCCCGTCGCTGCCGGGGCGGCTCGGGGGCAGTAGGGCCGCCTCTGCCAGCAGCGAATCGGCATAGAGGCTGTCGCGGCCCAGCTCGCGGGCTGCCGAGGCAACGTTGGAGAACAGTTCGCGCACGAGCTGCGAATCCATCGTGGGACCCATGCAGATGCTCGTGGGAGTGGAGCCGCCCGGGGTGTAGAATTCATTTTCGGGCGACGACGACGGCGCCGTGACGAGCCAACCGTGGGACGGCTCCCGAATCATCGTGGAGCGGAAGAACTCCGCCGCCCCTTTCATCACGGGGTAGATCTCGGCCAGGTAGTCGCGGTCGGCGGTGTAGAGCCAGTGCTCCCACAGGTGGGCGCAGAGCCATGCGCCGCCTGTGTTGGTAGCGCCCCACGAGGGGTGCTCGCCGGGGTCGGTGTAGCCCCACACGTTGGTCATCATGTGCATTACCCAGCCGCGGGCGTCGGGGCCGTAGAAAGTGCGGGCGGTGTGCTCGCCCTGCGCCACAGAGCGCTTTACCAGGTCGATGAGCGGGCCGTGCAGCTCCGTAAGGTTGCCCGGATCGGCGGGCCAATGGTTCATCTGCACGTTGATATTGGTGTGGTAGTCGCCGTTCCAGGGTGTGTAGATGGTGTTGGCCCACAGTCCCTGCAGGTTGGGCGGGAGCACGCCGGGCAGCGTGCTGCATATGAGCAGATAGCGGCCGTAATTGTAGTAGAGGGCAGCCAGGGCGGCATCCTCGCCGCCCGTGGCTGCGAATCGCTCGATGCGCAGGGTGGTGGGCAGCGCGGAGTCTTCGCTCTCCGGCAGGCGCACTTCGGCGCGGTCGTAGAGCTCGCGGTGGGCGGCGATGCCGCGCGCTTTGTCGCCGTCAGGGTCGGCGCGTCGCAGGGCATCGTTCACGGCGCCGGCAGCCTCGGTGGCGTAGAGCTCGCCGTAGAGATAGGATGTGGCGGCGCTCATGATTATGTATGCCTCGTCGGCCCCGGCCACGCAAAGGGTGCTGTCGGTGGTCCACTGCTTCGCTGCGGAGCCTTGGGCCAGGGTGCCGGCCACGAGGGCGTAGCGCACGCCCGGCACGCCGGGAGCTCCGCTGTCGAGTTCGCCCTGCATCACGAGGCGCTCGCCGGAGGAGCTTACGGTGGCGCGTTCCGGGCGACTGAGAGATGCCGCGAAGCTCACGGCGCCTGGCCTTGAGGCACGGATGCGCCAAACCATCACGTCACCGCCGCGCGGCACATAGCACTCCTGCACGTAGTCGATGCCTGCGATGGAGTAGGCCGTGTAGGCGCAGGCCTCCGAGAGGTCGAGGCGGCGGGTATAGGCCGTGGCCGCGTCAGCCGAGGGGTATGTGAGGTCAATGTTCAGATCGGCCAGCATCTGATATGATCCGTAGGTGCCGCCGTCGGTGGGTTTGTGGGGCACGAACGAATCATACATGAGCTGCTGCGCCTCCTCGTTGCGTCCCTCGAGCAGCAGACGCTGGATCTCGGGCAGGCTGCGGGCGGCATCGGGATTGTCGTAGCACGCGCGGCTTCCGCTCCACATGCTTATTTCGTTGAGCACCACGTGCTCGTGGCGCGGGTCGCCGTAAGGCATCATGCCCATGCGGCCGTTGCCCACGGGCAGTGTTTCCTCCCATTGTGCGGCCGGAGAGGTGTACCACAAGGTGTGCTGCGGCGTGAGCGACGCGCCTGCACTTGCAGCGCAGCACAGGGCAATGGCGGCAGAATAAATACGTTTCACGATACTACGTTTATGGGGTTATTGTCTATAAAAGCACGCAGATTTTCCGCGGCGATGTGCATGAGGCGGCGGCGAGCCTCCAGGGTGGCCCATCCCAGATGCGGGGTGGAGAAGCAGCGCTCCTGCGCCAGCAGGGCGTCGGATGGTGCAGGCGGCTCGGTGGTCATCACGTCCACGCATGCCGCGCGCAGGTGTCCTGCGGCCAGAGCGCGAGCCAGTGCACCGGCATCCACGAGCGGGCCGCGGCCGGTGTTGATGAGGATGGCGCCGGGCTTCATGAGCGCCAGGCGGCGCTCGTCGGCGAGGTGGTGCGTGTGGGGCGTGAGGGGGCAGTGGAGCGATACCACGTCGGAGGTGGCGAAAAGCTCGTCGAGCGGCATCTTGACCACTCCTGCGGGCAGATCAGCCTGCGGCTTCGACGTGAATGCGGCCACCTCCATGCCGAATGCCTGCGCGATGCGCGCCACGGCGCTACCTATGCTGCCCAGACCCACGATGCCCATGCGCTTGCCGGCGAGCTCGGTGAGCTGCGTGTCCCACCAGCAGAAGTCGGGCCCGGCGGCCCAGCGGCCGGCACGGTTGGCCTCGGTGTAGTGCTCCACGCGGTTTGTCACGGCCAGCAGGTGGGCAAATGCCATCTGAGCCACTGATGCCGTGCTGTAGGCCGGGATGTTTGTCACGGTGATGCCCAGCTCACGGGCCGCGGCCACGTCGACCACGTTGTAGCCTGTGGCGAGCACGCCCACATAACGCAGGCGCGGGAGGGCCCGCAGGGTGGCTGCGTCCAGCGGGGTTTTGTTGGTGAGCACCGCGTCGGCCTCCGCCGCACGCTCCAATATATCGCCGGGAGCCGTGCGGTCGTGCACCGTCACGTTTCCCAGGGCATGAAGCGCGTCCCACTCCAGGTCGCCGGGATTCATGCCGTATCCGTCGAGTACTACTATATTCATGATATTGCAAATGTAAGCATTATTCTCTTGAAATCAAAAAAATGCGCATGCGCGCCGTCACTTTTTCTCCCGCGATTGTTATATTATAAAACGAAGAAAGATGACACAAGCAGTAATTATATGGTGGACCCTGATGGCAGCGCTGCTGCTGGTCCTGGCAGTGAAGACTGCGCGCGAGTATAAGAAGAATCACATTATGCACACACCGGCGATGCGCCGCGTCGTGGACGAACTCGACGAAAGCGACATGCTGCGCCTGCCCGGCGACAGATACGACGATGACCCTACCTGACAGAGCAATACAAGATATAGACGATGACGCCGGCTTCCTGGCCGAGTATGCGGCATGGCTATGGGGCTGCGGCGCCACGTGCACGCGACTGGAGCGCAATGTGATGCGCATGGCCCGCGCGCTGGGTGCCGATGCCGACCTGCTCGTGCTGCCCGGCCACGTGGAGCTGGCTGTGACGCCCGCCGGCGGAGGTGCCGCGGTGGTGGCCGTGCGCAAGATGAACAGCTGCGGCATCCGCTTCGATCTCAATGCGGCCCTCAGCCGCCTGAGCTGGGAGCTGGCCGACGGCCGTATCGCGCCCTCCGAAGCGCGCGTGCGTTTCCGCAAGATCATATCCGCGCCGCCCACTCCGGCTGTGGAGGTCGTGCTCATGGCATCGGTGGCCAATGCTGCTTTCTGCCGTCTCTTCGGCGGCGATCTCGCGGCGATGATCACGGTGCTCTTCGCCACACTGGCCGGCTTGCGCCTCAAGCAGCTGATGATGGGCGAGGGGCATGATGTGCGTGTGGCTGTGCTGTGCGCCGCATTCGCGTCGGCCACTCTGAGTGCCGGAGCCTCGCTGTTCGGCTGGGGCACGACGCCCGGGATAGCCCTGGGCACGAGTGTGCTGTATCTTATCCCGGGAGTGCCGTATATAAACGCTGTGAGCGACATGCTGGGGCGCCACTACCTGTGTGCCTTCAGCCGCTTCATGGATGCCTGCGTGCTCACGGCGTGCCTCACCGCCGGCCTCACCGCCGGAATGTTTATCCTCGGAATCAACAGCAGTGTGTTATGAGCGGCTCTATCTTCATCAATATTTTCCTCGACGGCCTCTTCGCCGCAATAGCCGCGATAGGTTTCGCATCGATCAGCAGCACGCCCAGGCGTGCCTATGTGGCCTGCGCCGTTACGGCAGCCGCCGGGCATGCCGTGCGGTATGTGCTGATGCGTCCCGACCTGCTTGCCGTGAGCATTGTTCCGGCCACGGCCATCGCGGCGCTGGTGGTGGGAGTGCTGGGCGTGCTGTTCGCGCCGTCTATCAAGTGCCCGGCCGAGGTGTGCTTCTTCCCTGCGCTGCTGCCCATGGTGCCGGGCATGTATGCCTACCATGCGCTGCAGGCGCTCGCCATGTGCCTGGCATCGCCGGGAGGCGCAGGGTTTCAGGCCGCATTCGGAGCTTTCGCCTCCAACGGCCTCACATGCTTGTTCATAGTCCTGGCGATGGTGCTGGGTGCGAATGTGCCGGTATTTCTGCTCAAGAATATAGCATTCCGCGCCACGCGCTAAGACCCCGTTCCCCGGCTTTAGCAAATATTGGGGAATTGGGTCTAATTCTCGGAGTTCTCGATCTGCTGCGGCGTCTCGTGCAGGATATAGAAGCGGTAGTAGTAGATGGCCACGGTGGTGAGCGGCAGGGCCAGAATCACGCCCAGGAAGCCCAGCAACGTGCCCCACACGGATAGCGACAGCAGTATCACGGCAGGATCGAGGTTCATGCTCTTGCTCATGATGCGCGGCGTGAGATACAGGTCGGAGAAGCTCTGCACCACGGCATATACGGCAAGGCATTCGAGCCACATCACCCAGAAATCAGTGCCGCTGTCGAGCGACACCACAATGCACAGCAGCGTGACGGGCAGCAGCGACAGATACACCACATACGGAACCATGAACAGCACGCCGCACACTATGCCCCAGGCGGCAGCCAGAGGCACTCCCACGATCCAGAAACCGATGGCGTAGAGCACGCCGGCTATGGCGGCGATGAGGGCCTGGGTGCGGAAATAGCGTTTCATGGTGCCGCTCACGTTGGTGATTATGGGATTGGAGATGTGGCGGAAGCGAGGGGGCACGATCGAACGGATGCCGTGCATGATGCGCGGATAGTTGAGCAGGATAAAGAGCACGTAGAGCAGCACTATTCCCCATGCTATCACGCTGCCGATGGCTCCAAGGCTACTCGAGAAGGCCGATAGGGCGGCTTCGAGGGCCGAGCGCATGTCGCTGCTGTGGAGCAGCGAGGCGATATTGTGCAGGTCAACGTTGGCGTGCACGAATTCATGGAAGCCTTGCGGCAGGAAGTCCATGGCGGTGTCGGCCGAGGCGTAGCGGCGCACCAGATCTCCCACCTTGTGGCAGTCGCTCGTAAATTCGGGCATGAATATGGCCACGATGCCCCCCACAACCAACACTATCTCGAGCATCGACAGCAGCACGGGCACGAGGCGCCGGCGCAGATGCGTGACGCGCAGGTTCCACTGCACCAGCGGCTCGGCCATGTACGCTATCAGGCAGCCCACGCCGAAGGGCAGCAGGGCATCGCGCAGGTAGTAGATGAGGCCTAAGACCGCCATACCGATGGCCACGCCGAAAATGATGCGGGCCACGCGGTCGAAGGTGAGTGGCGTTGATGTGGCGGCCATGGATCAGCCGTTTTTGTGAACCTTGAAAATGGTGCCTTCGATGAGCGACACATACACGTCGCCCGTGGCAGGATCCACGTCGATGCCGTTGATTTCGCTCACGCCAATGGGCAGCTGCCACAGCACGGCGGGCGTGGCGGGATCCACGGCGGTGAGGATGCCGCGGCGCGAGCCGGCGTAGACCACGCCGTCGCTCTCGGCCACGATGCAGGGCGCGTGGTCGTAGCCCAGGCCCATGTCGAGGGTCCAGAGCTCCTTGAATCCGGGAGCGGTGGCATCGATGGCCACGAGCTCGCCGTCCATTGTCTTGGCATACACTCGGGTGCCGTCGGCGCTGCGGCCCAGGCTCTCGCGGTAGCGGTGGCTGTTGTCGCGCCACAGTGTCTTGCCCGTGGCGCGGTCTATGGCCGTCATGTAGCGGTCAGGCGCAACGGTGTAGACGCGCTCGGGGGTGACAACGGGCACCACGTTGCCGGGACCCAGCATGTTGGCGGTCTTGCCGTTGTTCCACACCCAGCGCAGGCGGCCGGTACGGGCGTCGAGGCAGCGCAGGTTGGTGTCCCAGGCGCCGAAGAATATGTCGTTGCCGTCGAGCACGGGAGCTGCCTGGCAGTAGTTGAATAGCGAGTCGTAGGTCCACACGCTGCGGCCGTCGGGACGGCGGCGCTCAAAGCGCTTGTAGCCGCCCAGCAGGTAGTGGCCCGTGGCGGGGTCGGTGATGCCGTCGGCCACGTAGGGGCCCTCTTTAGAGGGCACGTCCTTCACCACACGGCCCGTGGCGCGGTCCACCAGCAGCAGACCGGTGGCCGTGGGCACCAGCACCCGGTCTTTGGCTCCGGGCACCGGGCGGGCGAACAGCGAAGCACCGGTGGGTATGTTCCACACCTCGGTGCCCGTGGCCTTGTCGATGGCGCGGGCCTGACCCAGCGAGTTGCCGAAGTACACCCGCTCATCGTCGATACCTAGACGCGTGAAAATCGAGGCACTGTCGGTCCAGAGTTTCTGCACCTCATAGCCCTCGGGCGATGTCCATGCTTCCGAGTGGTCGGCCACGTCCTTGTTGGTGTGCGTGGTGGCGAAGGCGAATTTAGGCTCGGGCTTATCCTGGCCCACGTTCTTGTTGTAGACCATCACCCAGTCCGGCGTCACTTCTATGATTGCATAGCCATAGGTGCCGTCGCGCATGTCGAGCGCGCGGGTCATCACGGCGGGGATGCCTCCCGCGCGGTATTCCTGCCACGAATGATAGTGGCCGTTGATGTGGCCTATCACAGGAAATTCCTGAAGCAGCTGCACGTATTCGCGCCAGTTGTCGAGATCGTTCTCGCGCAGCGGATAGTGGTTGAACGAGAGGATGCGCCGTCCCTTGGCGGCAGCCTTCTTCAGTTCGGCGCGCAGCCAGTGCAGGTCTTCCTGCTTCACGTGGCCGTCGCCCATCTTCATATAGGGGCCGCAGTTGATGCCCACGATCACAAGCGAATCGGGGCCCACGGTGGCCAGGAAGCGGTCGTTGCCCCATGTGTCGACAAACGTCTTTGTGGCGCTCTGGCTCCACGTGTCCTCGTGGTTGCCGGGGAGTACGGCCAGCGGAGCCGTGATGCCGTCCATAATGCTTTTCACGTTGGCCAGCTCCACGTCCGAGCCCTCGTTGGAATGGTCGCCGTTCAGCACCACATAGTCGAAGCCTCCGCGGTTGATTTCCTCCACAGCCAGGCGCAGCTGGCGATCGTTTTCATTTCCGGGTGTCACATGTATATCGCTCAGCACCGCGATGCGCTGGGCCGGGGCTGCCATGCACGCGGCGGCAGCAAGAAGAAGGCATAAGTTTTTTTTCATGGTCTTATATCAAAAAAATACAGCTGCGCGCACGCGGGCGTGCTTGCAGCTGCTGGATGGTGGAAAGTGTCCCAATCTCCGTAATTACTTGCCGGCGATGGAGTCGCTGACGGTGAGGCGCTTGCGGCCTTTGGCGCGACGACGGGCCAGAACCTTGCGGCCGTCGGGAGTGGACATTCTTTCGCGGAAGCCGTGCTTGTTCACGCGCTTGCGGTTGTGGGGTTGATAAGTACGTTTCATTTCCGTATATGGTTTTTTGTTTGTTTCTTCTCGTCAATTCGGGAGGCAAAGTTAATATTTTTTTTTGAAACAGCCAAATCTTCCCGATTTTTCTGCGCAAAAAAGTTACCTCCCGCGTGCAAGGTTATTAAAGCCGGGAGCGCGATGCGTCTCGCCGTAGGGGTATGCGTATGTGCGGTTCTTCATTGATGATTAAAATGGATAGTTATAACGCACCGGTTTTAGAGTGTTTGCCCATTTCCCGTAAGCATTGGCATTATACCATTCAAAATTGTAGGTTGAATCGTTATGCTTCTTAAACAGTGGGTGTTTTTCAAAAAAATCGGGGTTGGATAGCACTAGTAATTTGTTTTCGTTGTATATTTTATATACATCCCTTCTGCTGTAAGTCATGCCGGGGGTGTATAGTACGGCATTCTCCACAGTGCGGGCGCAAATATTATTCTCAGAGCCGCTATATGAAACGATTCTATCCCTGATGTAAATTTTAAACGCATCGCGGATATTCTTTCTTACTCCTATAACAGAATAGGCGTAATATACCGGTAATGTGTATTTTGAATAATAATTCGATAAATCCTCATCGATGCGCAGTACCACGAATGCCCAGCACAGCCTCTTATCTTTGTTATATACAATCAGATCAGTATATGAATGATAGAAGTCTTTGGGTCTCTCCGGAAGCAGTAATCGTCTACGATCGTTATCCGGTCCATGATGATATGATATGAAATGAAATTTTCATAAACACCTGTAGGGTCATTCCTGAAATATCTATAGCGCAGAAAAAGCCGAGGGTCATTTTCCTCGATTGAGTCTGAAAGCTGAACCCAAAGGGTATCAATGTTTGCTAAAAAGCTGGCTGCAATTTGCTTTTTATCTCGTGCAAAGGCAAATGTGTCAACTCCCTTGAGACCATCTTTTTCAATGGAATGAGTGACTGTGAACAGGTTGTCTACTTGAGTGAGAATATATTCAAGTGAACCTGTCGGGTATTCGCAGCTATACATGCAATAGCAAAATACAGCTAAGATTATGACTAAAATTTTCCTCATTGCTGTATCTTTTTTATTGCGTTGCGCTGTTCCACGGTGCCATGATAGTCGTTGTGGAGGCAATGCACGGTGTAGTGGTAGTCGGGGCCTGCTATGCCGCTTCGTTGTTCCATAATGGTGCGCGCCATAGTGCCTTAGCTGTAGATATAGTTATTAATCCGCATATTACC
>CAMWRI010000074.1 GCA_947176585.1 uncultured Porphyromonadaceae bacterium | reverse complement strand
TCCTTGATGCCGGCTCGCTGATGCTCTATCTGCTCCGCTTTCTGCCTGAGGGTGTCCATTTCGGAGCGCAGAGTGGCCTGTTCGCTGCTCCAGCGCGCCTCGCAACGGCTGTCGGCATCGGATTCGAGAGCCCGGAGATAGTCTTTTATTCCTCTCTCAAGATTCTCGTAGAGGAGCTTTTTCTGCTGCTCGGGATCAACGCTGCGGGCAAGAAAATCAGGCAGAGCCTCGTTGAACTGAGCTACAACGTGGGTGAATATCGCTTCAACAGTAGCCTGCGCGGGTGCAGGTACAGCAGGCGAGGCCGCTGCCGGCGCTGGGGAGTCACTCTTTATTTCGTCGTAGTCGTCGGCGAGCACGGAAGTGCCGGGCTCGTTTTCGAAAATCGAGTCGTCATCAAAGCCCAGGGCCCGTCGGAGTTTATTGATAAAGCTCATGAATTCGTCGGTTTAAATACCACGCCTTTTCCGGCACGGCCATTAATGCAGATCGCAAGCGGAGCGGCAAAACGCACCACGCGGATGTGTCCGTCGTCGAACACTGCATCCGCGGTCTCAAGCACTTCCGTGTTGTACAGGTCGCCGTTTGTGGCGCTTCCCGAGGCGTCGACCGTGAAGTAGCCCACGCCCAGGCTTGTGAGATTCTGGAAGAAGTGCGTGCCCTGGCTTGGCTCCACACGGTAGCCGCACTGCGAGGCCTCCACGATGAGGCGTGCCCCGGCTATATCGGTCCACGCTACGGGGATGCCCAGCGCCGGATCGCTCGAGCCCCAGCGGCCAGGGCCTATCAGAATATAGTGCTCTCCGGAGGCGGCCATGCGGTCGTTCAGGCTGCGCAGCGTGGCTGCGAGCTGCGGGTTCTTCAAGGAGTCGAATGCCTCGGGGCGCACATACACCACCGTGCGGATGTCGTCGATCGTGCCGTTGCCGAGAGCCGACGAACTGCGCAGGAGAAGCGCATCGTCCGGTGCGTCGGTGAGGGCATCATCCACGAGTTCGCGGCGGTCGATTATGGGTCGAATCTGGAGCCAGTACATCACTCCTCGCCGGCCGCGGTCGGCCGAAGCCGGGCGCAGAGTGCCCGCAAATTCTATCTCTACGGGCCGCTGCATGGCCTCCTGGCCTTTCTCGAGCATAGTGTCTATGAGCCGCGCCAGGGGGAAGGCGCCGTCGCGCAGCATGTTTGTGAATGTGATCACGCGCCTGCCGCGTCCGTCCTCGTAGTCGCGCAGGGTGCCGTCTATGGCATCGTAGGTGCTGGCTGCGAAGCGCAACGCACCGGTGTCGGCAAATTTCTGAACCGGTACGAGCTCGATGTTGAAGCCGTCGTCGGTCATGAAGTCGTCGGCCGATACGGGGCGGCGGCGGAGGGCGTAGAGTGCGGTCTGCGTGTCGCGCAGGGCCAGGTCGAGGGTGGATGTCTGGAGCACGTGGCCGGGATGTCTCGGCGAGAAGCGCAGCCCCTTGCCGCCGTCCACGATGTACTTGCCCAGACCAACGGCCACCTGTGCCACGCCGTCCTCCGGCTTTTCGTCGCCCAGGGGATAATAGTTGAGCGAGCGTCCCACGCCGCTGAATGCCGGGAAATAGTAATCGCCGTATTCCTCGCCCACTACTTCCTGGATGATCACGGCCATCTTCTCTTCGTCAATGACGTTGCTCGTAGCGGTCATATAGGTCTTGCTGGCGCGGTAGAACACCGATGCATACACGCCTTTAACAGCCGTCACGAGCATGTGCAGGCGCTGGGCGCGCGACTCTGCCGCGGGCACCATGTAGGTGGCATACACTCCGGCGAAAGGCTGATAGTGGGAGTCTTCGAGCAGGCTCGACGAGCGTACGGCCAGAGGCTTGTCCACCACGTCGAGCAGGGCATCGAGGTTGTCCACGATATCGGCGGGGAGCTTTGCGGTGATGAAAGCGCGGAGGATTTCCTCGTCGGGCGCGTTGCTGAGGGCTATGGGGTAAAGCTCGCCCAGGGCCATGAAGCGGTCAAACACATCCGTGCACAGCACCACCGTGCGCGGAATCGTGACGCACACGCCGTCGATATCGTCAAACACCGGATTGTGCTTGATTATAGAATCTACGAAAGCCAGACCGCGGCCCTTGCCGCCCAGGCTGCCGTCGCCGATGCGGGCGAAGTTGCTGTAGTGGTCGAAGCGGTCTTTGCGGAACACGGCCACCACGCCGCGGTTCTTCATGCGTCGGTATTTCACGATGAGGTCGAAGAACAGGCGGCGCACTGCGGGAGCCTCCTCTATGCTGTTGAAGCGGTGCATCCTCACCACGTCGGCAATGGGGAAGAGCGCGCGGGAATAGAGCCAGCGCGAGATATCGTTGTTGCGGGCGTGATAGAACAGCGCCTCGTCAGGAATGTCGAAGATGGTATTCTGCAGCGTCTTCAGATCATGGATGCGCATTATTTCATGTCCAGTGCCGGGCTCGCGGATCACGAAGTCGCCGAAGCCGAAGTTGGCCATGATTGCTTCGCCCAGATCCACGGAGAGCTTCTTGGAATTCTTGTCGAGAAACACGCCCCCGAAGTCGCCCACGTGGTCGGCGTTGGCCGTTTCGCTACTCTCGATGATGATGGGCAGATAAGGGTCGCGCGCACGCAGTTCGCGTGCCAGTTGCAGGCCGGCGTCGCGCTGCTTGGCTCCCCCGCGGTTGAACGAAACGTCGCTTATCAGTCCCAGCATACGGTCGCCGTAGCGCTCGTAGAGCTCCATGGCTTCCTCATAGTTGCGGGCGAGCATCACCTTGGGGCGCCCGCGCATGCGCAGCATCTGCTCGTGCTCGTTCAGGGCCTCCGTGGAGAACACCTGCGACTGCTTGAGCAGGAATTTGTACAGCCGCGGCAGAATCGAGGAATAGAAACGCACCGAGTCCTCCACCAGAAGAATCATGCGCACGCCCACGTCGTTGATATCCACCTCGGCGTTCATCTTGTCTTCGAGCAGCTTGATGATGGCCAGCAGCAGATCCATATTGCCCAGCCAGCTGAACACATAGTCGATACCCGAGAGGTCTTCGCGCTCCAGGCGGCGGCTCACCTCCTTGCTGAACGGCGTGAGCACCACCATCGGCACCTCGGGATGTGCCTGCTTGATGGCGCGCGCTCCGGCGAGGCTGTCGCTTATATCGTTGGCGGGCATCACCACCACGAGGTCGTAGCCTTTCACGCGCATGGCATCCAGCGCAAGCGCAGCGTTTGACACGCGCGTGACTCGCGGCGGAGAGCTCAGGTTGAGCTTCACATATTCGAAATACAGCTGCTCCTCCACGCGCCCGTCTTCCTCCATCATGAAGGCATCGTAGGGCGACGCCACCAGCAGCACGTTGAAGATGCGGCGTTGCATCAGATTTTGAAACGCCGTGTCCTTTAGATACATCTGGCTGAGGGCCTCTTCGTTCATTGCCGGTGGGATAAAATACCTACAAAATTAATCACAATTATTGTAACTGCATAATATACACCCCAATGATTTTCAAAAAAATCATTGCATGATTTTTTTTGAAAAAAAAAGCTCTAAAATTTGGTCAATTCAAAAAAACACCCTAACTTTGCACTCGCAATCGAGATTGCAACCCACTATTGCCTTGTGGTGTAATGGTAGCACGTCGGATTCTGGTTCCGCCTGTGAGGGTTCGAATCCTTCCAAGGCAACTGAAAGAGCTGAGCAGCCGCTCAGCTCTTTTGCTGTTTATATGAGAAAAGGTGTGGCGGGCCCAGTTATCTGAATATTAGGAATGTAGGGACGCTTTTCAAAGCGTCAGCCTCTCGAATAAGCAAATTTGATGGAGGACGCAAAGATATTTATCGGCGGACGCTTTGAAAAGCGTCCGTACTGCTAATATAAAAAATTGTCATCATAAGTATTGTAAATTTCTTTATTGGATGTATATTTGCATTAATTTATGAAATTGATGGGCGACCGACACCAAATTCGAGCTACTTGGCATTCTTATAATGATGGTGTGTATTTTGTTACCATCTGTTGCAAAGATATGCTCCATTATTTTGGAGAAATTCATAATCAACGGATGATCCTATCGCCGGCCGGAGAAATTGCTGAGCTACAAATATCACAGTTGTCCTCGCATTTTGCGGATGTTGAGGTGTGGAATCATGTGGTGATGCCTAATATCACATTCATATAATACTTGCTATTGATAGGCATGGAGGCGTAAATACGGTTTTTCCGGGTGGAGGAGGCCTTGGATGTCTGAGATCCAAAAATCACAGTGACGGAAACTCTTCGGTTTTCCATCACAATTCAAGACTTTCAGTGGTACTCCGTTCATTAAAGGGTGGAATAAAACGTGTTTGCGGAAAAGCCGGAATACCATTTGAATGGCTATCGAGGTTTCACGAACATATTATCAGAAACGCTGTAGATTATGAAAATATCATGATCTATATTGATAACAATGTTGAGAAATGGCAGAACGATTGCTTTTATGCTCCCGACGAAGAAGTGCGGGCGTTAGGTGGTAGAGGTGTATTCCGAAAGAGAATGATTTAAGGCGCGAATAGAAATACTTAAGTACCAGGGAAGTAGGGACGCTTTTCAAAGCGTCGGCCTCTAGAAAAAGCAAATTTGATGGCGGACGCTTTAAAAAGCGTCCGTACTGCTTTGTGGGGGAGGGCAAGTGTTTTTGAAGATTGCCAAATAACACGACAGGCCGCGCCTGGGGGCGCGGCCTGCGGGTTATTGGAGGGGGAGGGGATTTACTTCACGAAGAGCTTGGTGGTGTTGGTGCCCTGACGGCGGATTACCACCTGGCCTGCTGCGGGCTCGCTGATGCGGATACCCTGGAGGTTGAAGTATTCAACGGGAGCGTTCTCGTTGTTGTCGGCAGTGATTTCGTTGATGCCTGCATACTCGTCGAGGTCGATGTCAAGAACGATTTCAGTGTCGGTGAAAGGATAGAACCATGCAACAATTCCTGCACCATAAACGCTCAAGTCGGTGAAGAAATTCCAATCAGGAACGGTGATTGTGCTCTGTCCGTCGCTTACGGTATAAGGTGCTGTTACGGCTTTGCCGGCATATTCGGAGTCGGTGAGATCGGCGGCATTGTTGGCAGTGCCTAAGAAAAGGTCATAACCCTCGATGTCGAAGAGTTGAGTCGTGTTACCGGTGATGGTTTTTGCAGTTGCATCAATGGTAAATGTGGGGGCGAAGTCAAAGCCGAGACCATTCCAGTTGGCAATCTGTATACCTCCGTCAACAGCAGTGGCATATACACCATCTTCATTATCCACAGGACCATATTTGGAAGTGTGTATAATGCTGGTCATCACGCCATTGCAGTTGTCAAGGGTGAGGTCGTAAAATTCAGCGGCAACGCTTACACCGTTTGCTGTTGCGATACCGGCTACGATACCACTGGTGGTAACGATTGTGCCACCTCCGGCATTGTAGGTGGGGACAGCTTCGAATTTTCCATCCTCCCACGCGAAGACGAGAGGCAGGCCGGGGCTGAGACGTTCGCCTTCTTCTTCTTGTCCTTGAATAGTGAATACTATATAGGCAGTGTAAATGGTATTGCCTACCTGAAGGAAGTCTCCACCCAGGATTTCGATCTGGCCGTATTCAGGGGAGTAGTAGGCTTCCAGAGGAAGAACTTCAACACCATTGAAGATTCCTTCAGCAAAACCTTCCATCATATAGGAGATGGAGCCGTCGCTTTCCTCCACGCCATCGGTAAATGTCACGATGCTGGAGAGGTGGCTGTAACTGGTTATTTCGGTGTAGTCTTCGTTGTAATTAGGAAGATCATAACCGAGGATGAATTTTTTGCCCTCGAGATCGGCGGGAGCATCGTTAGCAGCAGCTGCACGCTGAACGTGCTGTTTTGCGTCGAAAGTCTTATCGAGTTTACGCAACTGAATATTTTCAGAGTTCAGTTTGATCATGCGATCCTGCTTTGCGGGCAGGTTCACGGCTGCCGAAGCAGAGAGTGCTACGGCGGCAGCGAGAGCGATTGTGTAGAGTTTTTTCATGCTTTACGCTTTATTTGTTAGTATTGTTGTTTCGAGAGTGATGTGTTGCAAAAATATGTCGTACAACATCATTTCCTCGCAAAATTACGGCCACTTTTTTATATTTCCAAATAATTAGGACAAAAAATGTGATATTTTTTGAAAATATACAATTGGACGGTGGGAATGTGTCATTTTGCTATAAAAACGTAGCGCTGCCCGCGTGGACAGCGCTCGTTTTTGGGTGAGTATAAGACTTATAAATCGTATAAATCGTATATGCCTTATAGGTCTTATAGGTGTTTTGCGTTTCAGCGGGCTGCGTAGAAGGTGCCGGTGGTGATCTGCTGATAGGCGTAGAGGCCGGCGTCGGAGAGTTCGATTGTGTGCATGCGGCCGTCGGCAGCGGGCATCATCACGTGGGTGTCGTCCACGAAGGTGAGGATGGTGTGCTGCGTGCCCTCCACGTCTACGCTCCAGGAGCGGCTGTCGGCATCGAAGTCGAGGCGCACGATGCTGCCGTCGTTTTCGGATTTGATGGTGTAGCCCTTTCCGTCGCAGTGCACGAGGTAGCGGCCGTCGGTGCCTTCGATCATGCGGGTGCCGCATGCCACGGGATTAGTGCCGCTCCAGAATTCGATGCTGTTGAGCACGAGCACGTCGGCGAGGGCGCTCACTTCGTAGACGGGGAGGAGCCAAAAGGCGAAGAACACGAGCTCGTTGACGAACTTGTTGCTGATCTGGCGGTTCCAGGAGAGGAGCTTGTTGGTGAGGCTGAAGGTGCCAATGCAGGAGCTGCCCAGCAGCGATACGCTCAGGAGGCATACGAGTGCCACGCTCAGATAAGTTTTTTTCATAATGTGATAGTTTTATGGATTGGGTTATCGTTTCGTTTTGGTGGTGGTGGACGCTTTGAAAAGCGTCCGTACTTTTTGGGGTTGAGGTGGACGCGCCGTGGCGCGTCCCTACTTAGGCTTGGATTTCGCGGCGGGCGGTGTCGTAGAAGGCCATTATCTCGCGCACGTAGCCCACGGGCTCGGAACCGCGGCAGTAGCCGTAGCGCACTACGGGGTCGTTGTAGTACTCGGGCTTGGATTTCATGAGCAGGGCCTGCTCCACGTTGCCGTCCCACACCTGCGGATCCATGCCGTATTTCTCGCACAGGCGCATGGCGTCGAGCACGTGGGCGATGCCCACGTTGTAGCTGCCCACTACGAATTTTAGGCGCTCGCGGTCGTTGGGCACGTAGGACTGAAGCTGGCGGTCGAGATCGCGGAGCAGCTGCGTGGCCACGTTGATGCTGGTCTCGGGGTTGTTGAGCGCCGAGACGGGCGTGTTGTAGCCGCGGGCGGTGCGGGGCATTATCTGCATGAGGCCGCGGGCGCCCACCCATGAGCGGGCGTTGGGGCGGAAGCGGCTCTCGGCCCAGCCCTGGGCGGCCAGCAGGCGCCAGTCCCAACCGATGCGCTCGGCATAGGTCTTGAACAGGTGGTCGTAGCCGGAGATATAGCCCTTGCTGAAGTCGAATCGCTCGAAGGTGCGGCCCTTGCTCATCTCGAAGTAGCGCTTGAGCAGGTCGGCGTTGTCGCGGCGCGCATCGGCGGTGGCCATCCATGCGTCCACGCTGTCGGCGAGCCATGCCTGCCGCGGGGCCACGCCCCATGCGGCTTTCTGCGGGAAGCTGAGCTCGAGGCTCACGTCGAGGTCGCGGTAGTATGTTGCGTTGAGGCGGGCGATGTCGCGGCTCACCACGGTGAGGGGAATCTCGCCCTTGCTCACCATCTCCATGAGGTCTTCGCCTATGAGGGAGTCGGCCTCTATGGCGTGGATGTTGATTCCGCCGCCCAGTTCGTCGTTGAGATGGCGCATGCGCTGCTCGTATTTGGATCCGGCCTCCACGTAGACGTCTTTGCCGGGCAGCTGAGTGACGTCGGTGATGGCAGGCTCGCCCTTCACGCGCGGCTGCACGAGCACCTGGGTGGTGAGTTGCTCGGGGCCGCAGGGCACAACGCGGCTGCGGTACTGCGACGTGACGGGCACATCGCAGGCAAGGAGGTCGACGGTGCCGCTGTCGAGCATGGCCACGGCCTCGCCCATGCTGCGGGCCACGCGCAGGTCGAGCACCATGCCCTTAGAGCGCGCGAAGTCGCTCACAAGGCTGTAGTCGTAGCCCATGGGCTCGTCGCGATATATAAAATATGTGGTGGGGCTATAGAGAGTGGCCACGCGCAGGGTGTCGGGCAGTTGTCCGGCATGCGAATCCGCGCCGCGGCCGCACGAAGCCGCAGCCAATCCCAGAGAAAGGGTGGCGACGGCTGCGGCTATGATAGTGCGTGTGTTCATATCTCTATAACGCCGGGCGGAGGCAGAAAGTTACTTAAGCGAGCGTTCGATCTTGTGTTTGTCGCCCACGAGCCACAGAATGTCGCCCTCGGCAAACACCAGATCGGGGTCGGAGTCGATGTAGTCGTCGCCGCGATGCACGGCCACGACCACGGCGTCGTAGGCGTCGCGCAGCTTGGCTGTGCGCGGGGTGGCGCCGATGAGGGGCGACCCCGGATCGAGAGCCACCGACTGCAGGCCCACATTGCCGGCAGGAGCGCTGTCGGGCTCGCGCTCGGCCTCTATTGCGGGAAGCACGGCATGGAGCTGCTCGTCGTTGCCTATCACGGCCAGTACATCGCCCGGGAAGATGCGGGTGCGGCCGTTGGGAATGGGGATATTCTGCTGGCCGCGCTGGATGCCCACCACGTGCACGCCGAAGCGGCGGCGCAGGTCGCTGTCCATAAGCCGCTCGCCCACGAAGTCGCAACCGCTTCCCACGGTCATGTAGGCCATGTGGAGGTCGTTGACCACGAGGTTGTTGCGGCCGCTGCGGCGCAGCTCGCGCTCGTTGAGGTTGTCGCGGAATTTGCTTTCGATGCGGTCCAGGCGGAAGCGCAGGCGGCGGGAAAGCATCACTATCACCACCACCACCACGAAGGTGACGAGCGCAACCATGAACCCGGATGAGAAGCTGATGCTCACGGCATATGCCGCCAGAGCCAGAGCCACCACGCGGCGGAAGATGTTGATGACCATGGCCGGCACGCGGGCCAGGTCGAGACCCAGGCCGCGGGGCACGCGGGCGGGCACGGAGAGGGCGAAAAGGAAGGGCGATAGCAGGGCGAGGGTGCAGATGGCCGTGACGATCGCGGGATTGGCCCAGTCCGGCGCCCAGCGCTCCATGAGAGGAAGCAGGTAGCGGCGACACACGATGTCGATGGCGATACCCACCACGGTGTAGCTCACGGTGGTGGCTCCGTTGCGCTGCAGCATGGCCTGCCACACACCGGGCGTGGCCTGCTCGCGCACGGCATCGCTGCGGTAGCGGTCGATCACTCCGCGCCAGCGCTCGGGCAGAGTGCGCTCCACCAGATTATAGGCGGGAAGAGCCATCTTAATGAAGTACGGAGTGGTGAAGGTGGTGATCACCGACACTGCGACCACGATGGGGTAGAGCGTGGGCTCAAGCACGCCCAGGCTCATGCCCAGGGTGGCGATGATGAAGGCGAATTCGCCTATCTGTGTGAGCGAGAAGCCGCTCTGTATGGCCACCTTGAGCGTCTGACCGGTCACAAGCATACCCGCAGTGCCGAAGATAATCATGCCCACGATCACCACGGCCGACAGAATGAGAATCGACTGCCAGTATTCAACCAGGATATCGGGCTGAACCATCATGCCCACGGAGATGAAGAAAACGGCCCCGAAGAGGTCCTTCACGGGGGTGACCACATGCTCGATGCGCTCGGCATAGCTGGTGCCGGCCAGGATGCTGCCCATCACGAAGGCTCCGAGAGCCAGCGAGAATCCGCAGGCCACGCTGAACACGCTCATGCCCAGGCACAGGCCCATCGACACCACCAGCAGCGTCTCGCTGTTGAGGAAGCGGCGCCAGCGGTTGAGCAGCGACGGGAGCACGTACACACCCACCAGGAACCAGATGATGAGGAAGAACATCAGCTTGGCCACGCTGAACAGCAGGTCGACGCCCTCAACCGAGTTGTTGACGGCGATGGACGACAGAATCACCATCATCACCACTGCGAAAAGGTCTTCTACGATGAGCACCGCGAGCACGAGAGAAGCGAATTTCTGCTGCCGCAGGCCCATGTCGGTGAAAGCCTTGATGATGATAGTGGTGGACGACATAGACAGCATGCCGCCCAGAAACAGGCTGTTGATATTGTTCATTCCCATTAGCATGCCCGCGCAATAGCCCGCCACCATCATGCCGGCCACGATTATAAGGGCCGTGACCACGGCGGAGCCGCCTGCGCTCACGAGCTTCTTGAAGCTGAACTCGAGGCCCAGCGAGAAAAGCAGCACGATGATGCCAATTTCGGCCCAGAAGTCGATATTGGCCTCGGTGGTTACGGAGGGGAGGTACTCAAAGTGGGGGCTGGCGAGGAACCCCGCCACGATATAGCCCAGCACCACCGGTTGCTTTATCCACTTGAAAAGCACCGTGACGCCGGCTCCCAGTAGCAGGATGAAAGCCAGGTCGGAGATAAGTCCTTCGATATTCATTTCTTAGAGTCAATTTCGTTGAGAAGTTCCTGCACGGCGCGGCGCAGCTGGTCGTCGCGGCCTGCGGAGATGCCCTCGGGAGTGTTGAGCACAAGCACATCCGGCTCAAGCTCCTGATTCTCGAGCACGGAGCCGTCGGCCAGGCGGTAGCCTATCACGGGAATGCCGAACACCATGGTGGGATCCTGCATGCGCACCCAGTTGACCGAAGTCATGGTGCCGGCCACGGGCGCGCCCACGAGACGGCCTATGCCTCGGTGCTTGTACACCCAGGGTGTGCCGTGGGCGTTGCTGTAGCAAGCCTCGCTCATAAGCATGATGCTGGGCTTGTTCCAGCGGCGCGAGGGCATGTCGCATGTGGCAGTGCCGCGAATTTCCTGCGTGAGATATTTCTCGCCGCTCAGAAGCACCTCGATATCTTCATGGAGGCGTCCGCCGCCATTCCAGCGAATGTCGACCACCACGCCCTCGCGGTCGTTGTAGCGTCCGAGCAGGTCGCTGTAGACGCGACGGAAACTGTCGTCGCCCATAGATTGAATGTGCACGTAGCCAAGGCGTCCGCCCGAGAGACTGTCCACCTCGGCGCGGCGGGCATCCACCCATCGCTCGTAGAGCAGGTCGGAGAACGCTCCGGCGCCTATCGGGAGTACAACTTCCTCCACGGTGGCTCCGGCGGGGGGGCGGAAGGTCACGAGCGTCTTGCGGCCGGCGATGTCGGCCAGCAGTTCGGAGTAGTCGGTGTCGTGGCTAAGGGTCTTGCCGTTGACGGATTCAATGACGCATCCGGGAGCCATCCGCGAGACGGCTTTGTCGAATGGTCCTCCGGTCACGACCTCCTCCACGCGCAGGCCCGGGCCGGCATAGTTGTAGTCGTAGAGCAGGCCCAGCGATGCGGTGCGGTCGGCCTGTGCCGAGCCGGGAGCCGAGTAGCGTCCGCCGGTGTGACTCACGTTGAGCTCGCCCAGCCATTCGCTCAGCAGTTCGGCGAAGTCGTAGTTGTTGGAGATATGGGGCATGAACTTGCGGTAGGCCTCGGTCATAGCGGGCCAGTCCACGCCGTGCATGTCGGCCGTGTAGAAGCGCTCGGCTTCCTCGCGGGCCACGTAGTCGAACATATAATTGCGCTCGGCGTCGTGGTCGAGACGCATGCGGGCGTTGTAGCTGATGGGAGTGACCTTGCCCCCCTTGGGGTCGAACTTGCGCAGCGACGAGCCGATGAGGAACATTTTGGACAGGTCCGGAGTGGCGTCGAACGAACCTCCGCCGGTGATCTTGCGCACCATTTCGATTGTTCCGGCATCGTCGGCGCCCTCGCGGAGCACGATTTTCCAGAGCAGCGCACCGCCGCCGTCGGCACGGGTGGTGTAGTAGAGGGTCTCGCCGTCGGCGGTGAGAATGGCGTCGATAAGGTCGGCCGACATGGGCGTGAGGCGTACCACGCGCTTGTCGATGCCGTCGAGTTCCACGTTTATGGGCTTGACCTTGTCGGTGTCTTTCTTATCATCTTTGGCATCCTTGCCTTTCTTGGCTTTTTTATCGGCGCCCTCGTCGGAATCGGTCTTTTTAGAGCTCTTTTCCAGTTCTTTGCGCAGCTTGTAGTCTTCCTCGCTGAGAGCGAAGCGGTCGTAGGCGTCCTGATTCAGGAACACGAGCATCACATCGTACTGCGATCCCCACGATGCGTGGTTGCGCATGCCGTAGCGCTCGCTTCCGAAGAGAATGGCGTTGCCGTCGAGCACCCAGCGCATGGTCTCGTCGAAGTAGCCGCTGTTCGTGAGGTTGGTCATGGTGCCGTCGGCCACGTTGATTATGGCCACGTCGGAGTATGGTTCGTGGCGGCGCGCGGTGATGTCGAGGGCTATCCAGCGGGAGTCCGGGCTCCACTGATAATTGAAGCCGCCGTCGCGCTGGGGATGGGTGGCGCCGTCGGCGAGCACGCGCACTGTGCCTGTGGTCATATCCTTGACAGCCAGCGATGTGCGGTCGAGCACGAAAGCGATCTGCTTGCCGTCGGGCGAGAAGCGCGGCGAGGTACGCTCATGACCATCGTCGGGGAAGAGAGCTTTCTCGTTGAATGAAGTAGCGTTGGCGAAGTTGCCTTCGGCATCGGCACGGCTCATGGTGGCGCTGTAGATATTGCTGCGGCCGTTACGCTCCGAGGCATATACGAGTTGCTTGCCGTCGGGGCTCCACTGCACGTCGCTCTCGGCTTCGGGAGTGTCGGTCACCTGTGCGGTGGTGCCGTATTCCACGGCTGTGACGAACACGTTGCCGCGATACACGAGCGCCATCATCTCGCCGTCGGGCGACGGTGCGGCTTCGGATGCGCCGCGCGATGCAGACAGTTTTTCGATATCGGGCAAGGATTCATCTATCAGGCTGATGTTCACCTTGGAAGGAACGCCGCCCTCGTGCATGGTGTAGATC
>CAMWRI010000073.1 GCA_947176585.1 uncultured Porphyromonadaceae bacterium | reverse complement strand
CGTGTCACGGGCCCGGATATCATCTTCTTCTGGGTGGCCCGCATGATTATGGCCGGCTATGAATACGTGGGCAAGCAGCCGTTCAACAACGTATATTTCACCGGTATCGTGCGCGATTCCATCGGCCGCAAGATGTCGAAGAGTCTGGGCAACTCGCCGGACCCCCTCGACCTGATCGCCACATATGGCGCTGATGGTGTGCGTATGGGAATGATGCTTGCTGCTCCCGCCGGCAACGATATCATGTACGACGACAAGCTGTGTGAGACCGGTCGCAACTTCTGCAATAAGATCTGGAATTCCTTCCGCCTCATAGCCGGATGGGATGCCGATGAGTCTCTTGAGCAGCCCGAGGTGAACGTGACCGCCGCACGCTGGATGCGCTCGCGCATCAGCGCCACAATGGCCGAGGTGAACGACTGCTTCGATAAGTTCCGTCTCAACGAGGCGCTTATGGCTGTGTATCGCCTGTTCCGCGACGACTTCTCAGGCACTTATCTGGAGATGGTGAAGCCGGCCTATCAGAAGCCCGTGGATGGTGCCACGCTGCGTGCCACCAATGGTTTCTTCGACGAATTGCTGCGCATGCTCCATCCTTTCATGCCGTTCATCACTGAAGAGCTGTGGCAGCATCTGGCCGACCGCCGTCCCGGCGAGAGCATCATGTATGCCCCCATGCCGGCAGTGGGTGAGATAGACGAGCACCTGCTCGCGGCTATGGCTGTTGCTCAGGAAGTTGTGGGCGGGGTACGCGCAGTGCGTGCCAAAAAGAATATTCCGGCTAAGGAGGTGCTTGACCTCCTGGTGCTCGGACAGCTGGACGCCTCGGTCCACGGCGTGGTGTGCAAGTTGGCCAATGTGGGCCACATCACTGAGAACGCAGCCAAGGATCCCGCCGCGATGTCGTTCCTTGTTGGCACCACCGAGTATGAGGTGCCCATGGCGGCAAGCATCGACGTGGATGCCGAGCTCGCCCGTCTGCGCAAGGAGCACGACTACTACACCGGCTTCAAGGCATCCGTGGAAAAGAAGCTCTCCAACGAGCGCTTCGTCAATAACGCTCCTGCGGCTGTTGTGGAAACCGAGCGCCGCAAGCTCGCCGATGCAGAGCAGAAGTTGGCATCCATAGCCGCGTCCATCGCTGCTCTCGAAGCCTAAAATCCAGTACCCAGCTTTATCAAATATTGGGGAACGGGGTCTAAGTGAGCAAAACGATAAGCATTGTGGCCGCACCATTTGCAGGTGCGGCCACTTTTTATGTATTTTTAGCTAAAAAGGGGAGCGCGCCCGGCGGTATTCTCCGCAAAAATTCGTAAATTTGCTCATTAAAAGAAAACGAAAAAAACTTCAGATATGAAATTCAACGTTTCCAGCAAATCGCTACATAATGCCGCATCGGCGGTCAGCAAGGTTATAAACAGCAAGAACACTATAACCGCGCTCGATAATTTCCTGATGTCCCTCACGGCGGAAGAGCTTGTGATCACCGGTATGGACTCCGAGAACGCTCTTTCCGGTCGTGTGCCCGTCACTGAGGCCGAGGGCGAAGGCCGCTTCTGCATCAACGCTCGCTCGCTCGTGGAGTTTCTCAAGCAGATCCCTGATCAGGGAATCACATTCGATTTCAATCCCGCCACACTGGAAATCAAAATCGATTATAGTAACGGAACATCGAACTTCGTGGCGCGAAACGCCGACGAATATCCCGCCTACAAGAGCCGCGAGGATGACGAGGAGCCTATCGAGTTCGAGATGCCCACGGAGTATCTGGTGAAAGGCCTCGACTACACGATGTTTGCCGCCAGCACGGATGAGTACCGTCCGGTTATGCAGGGCGTATTCTTCGATATCAAACCCGATTCGTTCACATTCGCCGCCACCGACACCCGCAAGCTCGTGCGCTACATCGACAAGCGGGTGCAGGCCGGCAGCGCCGGCAGCTGCATCATGCCCATGAAGGCCTGCAGCGTGCTCAAGAACGTGTTTGTCAAGGATGAGGCAGTGAAAGTGCAGATGACCTCGAAAAACGCCACTTTCAGCAGTGCTACATTCACTTTCCAGTGCTGTCTGCTCAATGGCCGCTACCCCGACTACAACCGCGTGATTCCCACCGGAAATCCCTTCACTCTCACGATTGACCGCCGCTCGATGCTCACGGCGGTGCGTCGTGTGGGTGTGTTCGTGGATCCCGGCTACAGCCTCGAAAAGTTCCGCATCGAGCCCGATTGCATGATCATCAAGGGCGACAACAAGACAAATCAGAGTACGGCCCGCGAAAAAACGCCCTGCTCCTTCGATGGTCCCGAGCTCACAATCGGTTTCAGCTCCGTATATCTCGAAGATATCCTCAATGTGCTTCCCTCCGACGATATCACCATCGCGCTGGCCGATCCCGGCCGTCCCGGTCTGTTCCGTCCTATAGAAGAAGAAAAGGACACCGAGCTGCTTATGCTGCTCATGCCCATGACAGTGACCGATTTCTAAGCGTTGAGTCATGGCACTGACGCTGAAACGCCCGCTCGTGTTCTTCGATCTCGAGACCACGGGCACCAACATCACCCACGACCGTATCGTGGAGATCAGCTTCGTTAAGCTTATGCCGGACGGCACGGTGATAGAGAAGAGCCGCCGTATAAATCCGGAGATGCCTATCCCTGCCGAGGCTACTGCCGTGCATCATATCACCGATGAGGATGTGGCCGGCGAACCCACATTCGCTATGGTGGCCAAGTCGCTCGCGCAGCATTTTGAAGGTTGCGATTTCGCAGGTTTCAACAGCAATCGTTTCGACCTTCCTCTGCTTGATCAGGAATTCAACAGGGTGGGAGTGGAATTCGATTTCAGCCGTGCACATTTTGTGGACGTGCAGACGATATACCACAAGCGTGAGCCCCGCACGCTCGTGGCCGCGTATAAATACTACTGCGACAAGAATCTCGAAGACGCCCACAGCGCCCTCGCTGACACGCGCGCCACATATGAGGTGCTTCTCGCGCAGCTTGAACACTACGGCGACCTTCCGGAAAATGTGGAGGAGCTGGCCGAGTACGCCTCGCAAAACAAGAATGTGGATTTCATGGGGCGTCTTGTGTACGACGAAAACGGCTGTGAGATCATCAACTTCGGCAAATACAAAGGACGCAAGGCGGCTGAGGTGCTTGAGCGGGATCCCGGCTATTACAGCTGGATCATGAGCGGCGATTTCACCAACAACACCAAGGCGGCTTTCACACGCATAAGACTTCGCGGAAAGAAATGACCCTGATTTCGGCCCTTGCGGGCAAACATATCGTGCTCGGTATCACCGGTGGTATCGCCGCCTATAAGTCGGCGCTGCTGGCGCGCCTTTTCGTCAAGGCGGGTGCCGAGGTGCAAGTGATCATGACACCGTCGGCTCGCGAGTTCATTACGCCTCTCACGATGTCGACTCTCACAGGCAAACCCGTAATTACGGAATTTTTTACTGCCAACACAGGCGAGTGGCACAGTCATGTGGATCTGGGCCTGTGGGCCGACTACTTTGTGGCTGCGCCCGCCACAGCCTGCACGCTGGCAAAGATGGCGACGGGCGTGGCCGACAATATGCTTGTGACGTCTTATCTGTCGACACGCGGCAGGGTGTTTGTGGCTCCGGCTATGGATCTCGACATGATGGCACACCCCTCTACTTCCCGCAATCTTGCGACACTGGAGGCCGATGGCGTGCGGATAATCGAAGCGGCAAGCGGTGAACTCGCCAGCCATCTCAGCGGAAAAGGGCGTATGGCCGAACCTGCGGAGATTCTCGAAGTGCTGGAGCGCGATGCTGCTCACGGATGTCGGCTTGCGGGCAAGCATGTGATGATCACCGCCGGTCCCACGGTGGAGCGTATAGATCCCGTCAGATATATAAGCAATTTCTCCACCGGAAAGATGGGCTATGCTCTTGCAGAGGAAGCCGCGCGCCGCGGTGCGAGTGTCACCCTCGTGAGCGGGCCCGTGACTGTTTCGGCAAAACATCCTTCCGTAAACGTAATAAAGGTGGAATCGGCGCAGGAGATGCTGGATGCTGCCCGCCGTGCGTTCGACACGGCTGATATCGCTATTATGGCGGCTGCTGTGGCGGACTATGCTCCCGAAACGGTTGCTGACGCAAAAATAAAAAGAGAAAAGCAGCCGGAATGTGAGCTACGCCTGACAGCCAACCCCGACATTGCCGCAACGCTCGGAGCAGTGAAGCGTCACGGGCAGATTCTGGTGGGCTTCGCTCTCGAAACTGACAATGAGAGTGCTAACGCCGCAGGCAAGATGGCACGCAAGAATCTCGATATGATTGTGATGAATTCCCTTCGCGACAAGGGAGCGGGTTTCGGTACGGATACGAACAAAGTAACCATATTCAAGGCCGACGGCACGTCACGTCAATACGATCTTAAAAGCAAAGCCGAAGTGGCTGCCGATATTCTGGATGCTGTAGATGAGTAGGGCGCTGAAAATATCATTGATGGCATGGTTGCTTGCCGCTTGTACCTTTCAGATGCGTGCGCAGGAGCTCAACTGCATTGTGGAGGTGAATTCCGACCAGGTGGAAGGCACGTACAAGCAAGTGTTCCAGACCTTGCAGCAGGCAATTGCTGAGTATATGAACACGACGGTGTTCAGCAACGCGCAGTTTGCTGCAAATGAGAAGATCGACTGCCGTCTGTTCCTCACGATCAAGGAGTACAGCGACGACGGCACTGTGAGCGGAGATCTGCAGGTGCAGTCCACACGTCCGGTCTACAATTCTTCGTACACCACCACGCTGCTGAATTTCAAAGACACCAAGATAGACTTCAGCTATCAGGAGAACGATCCTCTCGTGTTCACTCTTTCGCATCAGGAAAGTCAGCTCACGGCCATTCTTAATTTTTACGCCTATCTCTTTCTGGCATTGGATTTTGATTCGTTCTCTCCGAGAGGCGGCGAACCATATTGGGAGCGCCTTAAAAGTATAGTGCAGATGGCGCAGAGCTCCGGCGAGACGGGCTGGAAGGCGTTTGAGGATACGAAGAACAGAAGCGCTGTTCTCTCGGCCTATACAGATGTGGCCACGCAAGGATTGCGAGACCTCACATACACCTATCATCGCCGTGGTCTCGACGAGATGGTCACGAGCCCCGACAAGGGTCGTGCGGCTATAACCGGAGCGTTGTCCGCGCTGTCGGATGTACTGGCGGTATCGCCCATGTCGGTAGGTCTGTCGATGTTCAAGGACGCCAAGATGGACGAGCTTGTCAACCTTTATTCCAAGGCTCCGTCCGACGAGCGCAGCCGTGTGTTCAATCTGCTTGAGCCCATTTATCCCACCGAGCAGTCGAGGCTCGAAGAAATTAAGAAAGGTAAGGAAACAGAATGATAAAATCGCTTCATATAAGCAACTACGCTCTTATATCTCAGATTGATATTGAGTTCTGCGACGGACTCAACATCATTACCGGCGAGACCGGTGCAGGCAAGTCGGTGATGCTGGGAGCGCTTGGCCTTCTGCTCGGAGGCAGGGCGGATATGCGCGTGGTGCGCGATAGCAGCCGAAAGTCCGTGATCGAGGCTGTGGCAGATATAAGCACAGTGCCGGGTATCGCGGAAGCGTTTTCGGCTAATGCTGTTGAGGCTACCCCCGACGGCATATGTATTCTCAGGCGCGAGCTGCTTCCGGGCGGACGTTCGCGTGCCTTCATCAATGATTCGCCGGTGAATCTTCAGGCTCTCAAAGCAGTAGCATTGCGCCTGATAGATATCCATTCGCAGCATCAGAACCTGTTGCTGGCCGACCCCGAATATCAGCTGAGCATTATCGACAGTCTTGCCGACAACGGTGAGTTGCGTGCACGCTATTCTACTGCCTACACCACATATCGTCGTACTCTGAAGGCCTACACCGATATGCGCGAACTCCTTCGCAGAAGCGCGGCAGATGCCGAATATCTCGGTTTTCAGCTCGAACAGCTCGACGCTATGAACCTGCGTCCCGGCGAGCAGCAGGAACTCGAAGAAGAACGAGACCTGCTCGCGAATGCCACGGCTATAAAGCGCCACATTCAGGGTGCTCTCTCGCCCCTCTGCGATGACGACAGCTGTGCCATCGACGCACTCTCTGAGGCTGCCGCCCACTGCCGCTCGCTGGCCGACATGATAGATTCCGCCGAAGCGCTGGCCGCCCGCCTCGACTCGGCGCGTCTCGAGATTCAGGATATAGCGGAGAGCCTTTCCCAACTCGACTCGCGCGTTCAGGGCGACCCGCAGATGCTTGATGCGGTGGAAGAACGCCTGAGCGCGTTGTATTCGCTGGAGGTTAAGCATCACGCCGACAGCGTGGAACAGCTTATAGCCATACGCGAAGACCTGCGCTCCAAGCTCGCCGCTCTTGAAGGTGGCGACGACACATTGGCGAGGCTCGAACTCGAAGCCCGCAAGGCCAAGAAAGAGGCCATGCTGCTGGCCCGGGAACTGAGCGACACACGGCGGGAGGCCGCAGCAGCATTTGCCGATGAACTTACCGCGCGCGCAATGCCGCTCGGCATGAAAAATTTGCGTTGCGAGGTGTCGTTCTCGGCAGGAAAGCTTATGCCCTCAGGGCTTGACCTTATCGAATTCAGATTTGCGTTCAACAAGAACCAGACTCCGCTGCCTATCGGCGGCACGGCTTCGGGTGGCGAGATTTCCAGGCTTATGCTGTGTATCAAGAGCATTGTGGCCGAGCATATGCAGCTGCCTACCGTGGTATTCGACGAGGTGGACACCGGTGTGAGCGGCGATGTGGCTTCGCGCATGGCCGACATGATGCTGGCGCTCGCTGGCAGGATGCAGGTGGTGTCGATCACCCATCTGCCTGCGGTGGCCGCCCGCGGTCAGGCACATTTCAAAGTTTATAAACAAGACACCGAGCACAGCACGGAGACTCACATCGGCCGTTTGAGCGAAGACGAACGTGTGGGCGAAATAGCCCTGATGCTGAGCGGCAGCAGCGACGATCCCGCGGCCCTTGCAGCTGCGCGGTCGTTGCTCTCACGATAAAAAGAATCACACAATGGAAAAGAACGACTTCATATTCGGCATACGCGCGGTGGCAGAGGCCATCGAGGCAGGAAAGCAGATAGACAAACTGTTGATTAAAAAAGACCTGCACGGGCCGCTTGCCGAGGAGCTTATGGCTCTCGTGCGCGAGCACCGTATTGTGGCGCAGCGCGTACCTGTGGAACGCCTGAACCGTGTCACACGCAAGAATCATCAGGGCGTCGTGGCCTATGTGGCGGCTGTGAACTACTACACTCTTGAGCAACTCGTGCCACAGTTTTATGAGGACGGAATAACGCCTTTTGTGGTGGTTCTGGACGGTGTGACGGATGTTCGCAACTTCGGAGCCATCGCGCGCACGGCTGATTGCTGTGGTGTAGGAGCCATTGTGATTCCGGAACGTGGATCGGCTGGCGTCACCGCTGATGCCGTTAAGACTTCTGCCGGCGCGCTGATGTCGCTTCCCGTTTGCCGCGAGCGCAGTGTGGCAGGGGCCGTAAGGTTCCTGAAGGAAAACGGCTATCAGATTGTAGCCGCCACCGAGAAAACGGACAATATGTACACCGCTGCCAATTATGAGGGCCCTGTGGCCATCGTGATGGGTGCTGAGGATGTGGGCATTTCGCCCGAAGTGCTTGCGCTGTGCGACACACCGGTGGCCATACCCATGTTCGGCAATATAGGCAGCCTTAACGTGAGCGTCGCTGCTGGCGTAATGATGTATGAGGTGGTTCGCCAGCGCCTCAAGGCGGGTCTGGGAGTGGAGTAGGGCGTTATTTCACACGGAAGTAGTAGCCGAGCGTTGCCTCGATGCTCATGCATCGCGAGGCACTGAACGTGTCGGCTTTCTTTGCCGGATATATGTTGCCCAGGCCGTAGTACAACCTCGCTTCGAAGGTGATGCTGTGCCGGGGCTGCACGTAGAATTCGCATCCGACACCGGCCGCTATGCCGTAGTCGAAGCGGTTGCTGATATCCATTGCCATCTGCGATACCATTCTGTTTGCCGGAAAGCCCTCCACATCGCCGGGATATTCGTAGTTGAAATTCGACGAAATCTTATCGCCTATCATGTAGCTCACTTCAGGACCGAGATTCACCACGCCCTTGAAGCGCGGGCTGCCGAAGTAGATGTGCGTGAGCACCGGCAGGCGCAGGTAAGTCAGGCTGCGCGAATAGCTCAGGAAGCTGTTGGCCTCCTCGAAATTCTCTTTCCAGCCTCTTTGTTCCCAGCCGAATTCGGCTACAATACCGAAGAGTTTTTCCTCTGTGTAGCGAAACGACACGGCACCTGCCGTGCCCGGAAGCCATCCTTGTTTCACTCCCGGCGAGAACGACATGCGGGAGATTGAAGCGCCGGCGCGCGCGCCCAAGCTGATATGAGGTTTGTAATGTGTTTCGGCATGTGCGCCACACATGCAAGTCAGAGCGGTGATAAGAACTGCAATGCGTTTCATCATCATAATATTGTTACGCGCGAACGGTTGCCGGGCTGATAAGTGATGATATACAGGGCGTCGTTCACATATCCGCCGTTGTCGGAAGCCTTGACAAACCTGAACGCCGACTGCAATCCTTTCCACAGCGTGCCGTCCGGCTCGAATTCGCCTTCGCCGGCACGCAGCTTTTCAATCAGCATGGAAGCCACGTCGTAGCCCAGAGCACCCTGATTGGGCACCACCTCCATAGGCGCGTTTCCGAAAGTATCGGTAAATCGCGACGAGAGGGAATTGCTCGCATCACCTTGCGGATCCATATATATTCGGGAGTAAATCGTGGCGCCCAGAGTGTGCAGCATGTCGAGGGCATCGTTGCGGAACGCGGTCCAGTCGGGATAACCGAATATTTCAATGGACGCCGTGGCGCTGTCGTCGCGGAACGCACGCAGGGCATGGCTTATCTTGTTGAACTCGCCAAGCGCGCCGCTCGACGGCACAACCACATAGCGCTCGGCCGGGTCAAGGATATCAAGATCGGTAGAGCGCAGGGTGCCGTTATAAGTGATTTCAACCGGAGCGATACCGTCGGCAATGTATTTCTCGCGAATGAAATCCACAAAGGCTTCTTTCTCGTTGCGGCCTCCGGCGTTTTTGAGAAGTACGGGGCGCGTGTTGCCGAATCTTTCCCTCATGCCCAGGTATGCCTTGGCATACATGAGCGACTGGGGTATGTTGCCCTGAAGCAGCGTCTCGTTGCTCATGTAGCTCTCATCCTTGAGGTTAAAGATATTGAGCACCACACCACCGTTTTCTCCTGCGGCAGCCGCCAGACGGGTCATCAGTCCGGCATCTTCCGGAGCTATCAGGATAGAAGCATTGCTGATATCTTCGTTCGACGTGTCGCAATCTGCTGCATCGAACACCGATATAGTGACTTTTGGACCCGTCGCGCTCAAGGAATCAGCCGCCAGAAGCATGCCGCGGTAAAAATCCATATATAATTGCGCCTGACGCGAAGGGGCACCTTCTCCCAGATCAAAGGGAAGGACCACCGCAATCACCGCGTCGCGCATGGCCGCGGGGATATCGTCGGCCATACTGTCTGTATCCGCGATAATCGGCTCGGGAGCAGGCAGGGGCGGCGTGGCCACGGGACTGCTTTCCGGAACGGCCTGCCTGGCAGGTTCCGCTTCGGATTCCTGCACCGGCGGCACAGGAACATCATGTGCGGGTGTCTCGTTGGGCTCTGACGCGTGGTGCGCCGTATCGGCAGCTGCGCCGGAAGCGGGAATAAGAATGGTTTCTCCGGCTTTCAGGCCATTGGTGGTGTGCGGGTTAAGCGCTATTATATCGTCGGGAGTGACACCATAGCGATGAGCCAGGCCGAAAAGCGTCTCGCCCCGCTTCACCTCATGGGAAATCGCGGAGGCAGTGGAGTCGGCGAATTCGTCATACGGGAAATACAGAGTGGCACCTGCGCGCAGACCATCGGCAGCCGCCGGATTGCAACGTATTATGTCGGCGCGGCTGATGCCAAGCGTGCGCGAAAGAGAGAACACGGTGTCGCCCGTGCGCACTTCATAGAAAAAGTATTTGTGGCCGTTGATGCTCTTTACCGGCAGGTCAACGCTCGCCTGCGCTGTCATTGCAAGGGCGCAGAGAAAAGCGGCGATAGAATATCTTAGCTTGCGCATAATGTGGGATCAGTCTTGTCTTTTGATCAGTGCTTCGTAGCGCTCGGGGTCTATGATGAGTTCCAATGCGCTTACAAACACCGGATTGAGGTTATTCGTGGACCGCACGTATGAGCCCTTGTCGTATAGATCGCGGGCCATGAGTCCCTTCAGGATCGCACGCACGTACACACCGCTGCGTGTCCATTCCTCTTCGTTGAACTTCAGACCGTCTTCGCTGGCTGCCTCTATCAACCGCTCTTCCATGGCCTTGTCCACTTCAAAGCGCTCCTGGAAGTCGTCTTCGGTGGGATATCGTGTGAGGAGCGATTTGCGACGTTTGTCCACTTCGCTTAGTATGAATGTATTCACTATGCCTTTGGCTACCAGGTCGCGGTAGTAGGGCGTGAAATAGGTGGTGTCGACCGGCACAAACACGTCGGGCATTATACCGCCGCCGCCATATACCGTACGATGGTTTTTGAGCGTGTACACCTTCAGGCTGTCTTCAAAGTGTATGCTGTCGGCGCTCCACAATTCGCCGCTGTTATAGCGGTTGAGCATATCCAGGCGGTATTCATCGCCGTGTCCCTTCTCGTAGGGTTTCTGGATGCAACGGCCCGACGGCGTGTAGTAGCGCGCGGTGGTGAGGCGGATCATCGAACCGTCCGGGAAGGGGAACGGGCGCTGCACAAGGCCTTTGCCATACGTGCGGCGTCCCACCACCAGGCCGCGGTCGTTGTCCTGCATGGCGCCGGCAAGAATCTCCGAAGCTGATGCGGAGTACTGGTTGACCATAAGAACCACGCGGCCGGCGAGGTCGCCGTCCTCGGTCTCTACCGAGAATGTCATAGGCTCAACCCGCAATCCCTTTGTGCTCACCACGGGAGCCCCCTTGGGCAGGAATTGCGATGCAAGCTGCACGGCAGCTCCCAGATATCCGCCGGTGTTGTCCTCGAGGTCGAGTATCACGTGCTTCATACCTTTCTTCCTCAGCTTTGCGGCTGCCTGTGCCACTTCTTCGGCAGTACCCTCGGCAAAGCGGCTGATACGGATATATCCCACGGAGTCGTTCGCCATATATGCGTCGTCCACACTGTAGATGGGTATATCGTCGCGCTTAAGCAGGAACGTGATATAGTCCGGCACACCGCCGCGTTTAACCTTCAGGCTCACCTGCGAGCCCTTGGGGCCACGCAGTATTTTGAGGATATCGGTGTTCTTGAGCTTTTTGCCGGCAATAATCGTGTCGTTGGCGCTTATAATACGGTCGCCCGGGCGGATACCCACCTTTTCCGAGGGGCCTCCCACGGTGGTCTGTATCACATACACGGTGTCCTGCACAATGTTGAACATTATGCCTATACCGCTGAACTTGCCCTCGAGCGGCTGATTTAGTTCGCGCGTCTCTTCCGGCGACGAGAATTGCGAATGAGGGTCGAGAGTCGAGAGCATCGCCTTGATGCCTTCCTCCACGAGACTGTCTTCATCGACAGGTTCTACGTAAAAATTATATATGATACCCTCGGCATATCTCAATTTTTGCGAGGCCGTGAAATCTCGGGTCTGAGCCGAAGCCACCAATGAGGCGCAGGCTGCTAATGCAATTAATAACTTCTTCATTGTTTGAAAGAATCGGAAGGTTTCGGTAAAAAGGATTCTACATCGCGCCCGTAGGAGGCAAGCTCGCGCACGATGGACGAAGATACGGCAGCGAGCTCCGGCAGGCTGTAGAGCAGCACGGTCTCGATACCCGACAGCTGACGGTTCACATCAGCCAGGTCGCGCTCGTAGTCGAAGTCGCGCGTCGAACGCACGCCCCGCAACAGTGCGCATGCCCCGCAACGGGCCGCTGCATCCACCGTGAGATCGTCGTAAGTGATCACGTCCACGCGCCCGCAGGAGGCAAACACCTCGCGTATGGCCCGGGCGGCGGTTTCGGCATGCTTGCGGTCGTCGGGCTTCGAGGCATTCACGCCCACTCCCACTACGATACGGTCAAATATGTCAAGACCGCGCGTCACAATTGATGCGTGGCCTGTGGTGAAGGGGCGGAACGAGCCGGCGAAAAACGCCACTCGCGGAGTATGTTCAGAGTGCGATATCGGTGTCATCTTCCACTACGAGGTTGTCGATGATGAAGGTCTGGCGCTCCATAGTGTTCTTACCCATGTAGAACTCCAGCAGTTCTGCCACGGCATCTTCCTTGCGGAGCGTCACGCGGTCCACCCGCATGTCCGGGCCTATGAAATTGCGGAATTCCTCGGGCGAAATCTCGCCCAGACCTTTGAATCGTGTTATTTCGGCGTTCGCGCCGAGGCGGTTGATGGCTGCGATGCGTTCTTCATCGGAGTAGCAGTACACGGTATCGTCGGCCACGGTTTTGCCGCGTGTGCCGCTGCGCTTGGATGTCTTCTTGTTGCGTACGCGGAACAGCGGCGTCTGGAGCACATACACATGGCCCTTCTTGATGAGGTCCGGGAAGAACTGGAGGAAGAAGGTGATCATGAGCAGGCGTATGTGCATACCGTCCACATCGGCATCGGTGGCGATAATCACGTTGTTGTAGCGTAGTCCATCGATGCCCTCCTCGATGTTTAGTGCGGCCTGAAGCAGGTTGAATTCATCGTTCTCGTAGAGAACTTTCTGAGTCACGCCGAAGGTGTTGAGAGGCTTGCCTCGCAGCGAGAACACGGCCTGTGTGGCCACATCGCGTATCTTGGTGATAGAACCGGCGGCGGAGTCGCCCTCGGTTATGAATATCGATGAAGCCTGCTTGAGGGCATCATCGCCTTTGGGGTCATTGAGGTGCACGCGGCAGTCCAGGAGCTTGCGGTTGTGCAGGCTCACCTGCTTGGCTTTCTCGCGGGCTTTCTTCGTCACTCCCGCCATGGCCTTGCGGTCGCGCTCGCTCTCCTGCACTTTTTTCAGGATTATATCGG
>CAMWRI010000072.1 GCA_947176585.1 uncultured Porphyromonadaceae bacterium | reverse complement strand
TGAACCAGAGCGCCCACGGCGACCGCGAGTTCGGCCACATCTGCGCCCGCATGCGAGTGCGCCGCAAGGTCGTTACCGGCTACTGGAAAGATGCCGCCACGCAGGAGCGTATCGCCGTGTGGCAGCGCGTGTGCGTGGCCTGGGCCGACTCCCAGGATATGCGCATCCTGCGCTTCGGCGACCAGATGAACAACGTGGCCGTGACCGACGGCGACAAGGTCGAGGCCGAAATCCGCATGGGCTACCACGTGGACTATATGCCCTTCAGCTCGCTCATGCCCTATTTCGACGCCGTTAAGGACGAGGACGTAGACGCCCTCGTGGCCGAATACTTCCGCCTATACGCCCACGATGCCGCTCTTGAGGACAAGGCCGGCGAAGGCTACCGCAAGGTGTGGAATTCGGCCAAGGCCGAGCTCACCCTGCGCGCCGTGCTCAAGGATAAGGGCGCCAAGGGCTTCACCACCAACTTCGACGACCTGGGCGACGTGAACGTCGACGCCACCGGCCGCGGCTTCGACCAGATTCCCGGCCTGGCATCGCAGCGCCTCATGGCCGAGGGCTACGGCTTCGGTGCCGAGGGCGACTGGAAGAGCGCGGCCCTCTACCGCACGCTGTGGGTGATGACCCGCGGCATGAAGGGCGGCTGCTCCTTCCTGGAGGACTACACCCTCAACTTCGAGACCGGCGGCCGCAGCTCCATCCTGCAGGCCCATATGCTCGAGGTGTGCCCCCTCATCGCCGAGGAGCGTCCGCGCCTCGAGGTGCACTTCCTTGGCATAGGCATACGCAAGACCCCCACTGCACGCCTGGTGTTCACCTCGCGCCCCGGTGCCGGCGTCACAGCCACTGTGGTGGATATGGGCAACCGTTTCCGCCTGATCGTGAACGACGTGGAGTGCATCAAGAGCAAGCCTCTGCCCAAGCTGCCCGTGGCTTCGGCCCTGTGGGTGCCCATGCCCGACTTCGAGACCGGCGCCACCGCGTGGATTCTGGCCGGCGGCACGCACCACTCCTGCTTCAGCTACGACGTTACGCCCGAGTTCTGGGAGGACTACGCCGAGATCGCCGGTATAGAGATGGTGCACATCGACCGAAACACCACCATCGAGGGCTTCCGCAACGCCCTGCGCATGGGAGAGGTGTACTATATGCTCAACCGCTCGCTCTATCTCTGAGGCCATGGACGCTCGCAAGACTATCGCCGAGGGACGCGCGGTGCTGGGCATCGAGTTCGGCTCCACGCGTATCAAGGCCGTGCTCACCGATGAGTACCATCGCCCAATAGCCCAGGGTGCCCACGAGTGGGAAAACCGCCTTGAAGGCGGCCTCTGGACCTACAGCACCGAGGCTATCCTGGCCGGTATGCAGGACTGCTACGGCCGCCTGCGCGAGGCCGTGCTGCGCGACTATGGCGTGGAGATCGAGCATCTCGCCGCCATAGGCATCAGCGCCATGATGCACGGCTATATGCCTTTCGACGCCGACGGTCGCCTGCTCGTGCCTTTCCGCACCTGGCGCAACACCAACACAGGCCGCGCGGCCGCCGAGCTGAGCAAGCTCTTCAACTACAATATCCCCCTGCGCTGGAGCATCTCGCATCTCTATCAGGCCATCCTCGACGGCGAGGAGCACGTCGATAAAATCGACTTCCTCACCACGCTGGCCGGCTACGTGCACCGCCTTCTCACCGGCCGCCGCGTGCTGGGTGTGGGCGATGCCTCTGGTATGCTGCCCGTCGACCCCGACACCTGCACCTACGATGCCGCGATGGTCAAGGCTTTCGATGCCCTCGTGGCCCGGAAGGCTTATCCCTGGAAACTGGAGGATATCCTGCCCGAGTCGCTGCCCGCGGGCGCAGATGCCGGCGAGCTCACCCCCGAGGGTGCGCTGCTGCTCGACCCCTCCGGCCACCTCCGGCCCGGCGTGCCGTTCTGCCCGCCCGAGGGCGACGCAGGCACCGGCATGGTGGCCACTAACGCAGTACTGCCGCGCACAGGCAACGTCTCGGCCGGCACCTCGTCGTTCTCCATGATAGTGCTCGAGAAGAATCTCTCCAAGCCCTACGAGATGATCGACATGGTGACCACGCCCGACGGCCATCTCGTGGCCATGGTGCACTGCAACAACTGCACCAGCGACCTCAACGCCTGGGTGGGGCTCTTCAAGGAGTACCAGCAGATGCTGGGCGTGGAGGTGGATATGGATCAGCTCTACGGACGCCTCTACCGCAAGGCCCTCGAAGGTGATGCCGATTGCGGCGGTCTGCTCAGCTACAACTATTTCTCCGGCGAGCCCGTGACGGGTCTGGAGGAGGGACGCCCGCTGTTCGTGCGTCGCGCGTCGGACTGCTTCAACCTCGCCAACTTCATGCGTGCCCATCTCTACGGCTCCGTGGCCGTGCTCAAGCTGGGCAACGACGTGTTGCTGCGCGACGAGCATGTGGCTGTCGATCGCCTCACCGGCCACGGCGGCCTATTCAAGACCGCCGGCGTGGGCCAGAGCATCCTTGCCGCCGCGCTCGACACACCCATCTCCGTGATGTCTACCGCCGGAGAGGGTGGGGCCTGGGGTATAGCCCTGCTCGCAGCCTACCGCATTGCCGGCGCAGGCCGCACGCTCCCCGAGTTCCTTGAGGCCGACGTGTTTGCCGACCAGACTGCCACCGAGGTCGCTCCCGATCCCGTGGCTGTGGCCGGATTCAACGAGTATCTCAAGCGCTATATGGCCGGTCTCCCCGTAGAGAAGGCCGCAGTACAGAATATCTAAGACCCCTTACATTTACGCGCATCCCCCGCATCGGACCCCGGCCCCTGCGGGGGATTTTTGTGCGAGATGCAATTATCCTCATGGTGCACCATTCGGAGCATACTGCGAGGGCCTTCCGAAAAAAATCAAAATTCGCTACGTGAATCGCGCTTTTATACGGTATTGGCATCCAGTCGCTTATGCAAAAATCACCTTGAATCGCGTCACGCTGTGCGCGATTATAGGAAAAACGAGCATTGCGATGTTGTAACTTTGCAGTGTAAAACAAAAACACGCCCCTGAGCTCAGGGTGTCAGCCGGCCGGCGTTTTACAAACCACGAGATAATCAACCCTATTTATTCACCATTTAATCTACAAATCTGTTTCAAATGTTTCACCTGTCAACCCACCATCTCCGCGATCCCACCTGATCCATGGGACCGCTTCCGCAAGCTCCGACAATCGCGCGTCCTCGCAGCTGCGGAAAACGTCCCGCCACCAACAAAAAAGTTTGTCTTCGGGTGATACCCGCAGCAAAGAATCATGCTTATGCGTAAACGCGACTCTGAATAAGGGGCACGCCATGGAGCGCCCTTTACTCGGAGCCGCGTTCATCCGTTGCACAATAGGCTCAGTAGAAAACCCGTGGGCAATAAAGACGCGCCGAAGAGCGCGTCTCGAGAGTAGCCGCGGTGGTAAGCGGCTTCAGGCCGCGCACCCCGCGGTTTCAGACGTCGCCCCCATCCAAATTGTGCGAGCTACCCCCGAGGGCCGAGGGCCGAGGGCCCGACGGGGTCATGCGAGCATAATTATTCCGGTTCGGAGGGCAGGAGTATATAAAGTGCAATATAAGTAGGGCCGAAGGCCCGATGTTGTGGTTAACGGGCATGACTGCGGGTAGTGCCCGGCCATGACGCGCGGCATCCACAGTCGCGAAGCGACGGTGTTGTGTTTGTGCGTCCACAAAAAAAGAGAAAACGGGGCGGATGCCTCGTTTTCTCTTTGGAGCCGCGAGTGGGACTCGAACCCACGACCTTTTCGTTACGAATGAAATGCTCTACCGACTGAGCTATTGCGGCCTTTGTATCATTTGCGGTGCAAATGTACTAATAATTTATGGTTTGATTGCTATAAGTGAAGGAAATTTTTGCTTTGTCGAGCGAAATTTTCACCATAGCAGGACCGCTCACGTAGGGCACGACGGCAGATTCGGTGGTGCCGTAGTCCCAGTAGCTTGAGCCTGTGGTCTCGAATTCCACCTGCACGGGGCAGAGGCGGAAAGTCACGTCGGCATCGGTAATCTCGTCTTTATCGAGGAGATTGAGTATGTAGCTGCGCAGGCCGCTGAAGTCGTAGCTCTTGGTGAGGGTGTTGTAGGCGGTGTAGAAAGATGTGATGTTGTCGGGCAGGTCGTTGTTGGCGAAGAATTCCTCGCGTTTGTCGGCGAGCACGAGCAGCACGTAGGGTGGTGCTGGAATGCCTTCTGGATTGGAGAGCGTGTCGGCGGGGATGCTAAGTTTCAGGGTGTTGATTACCGATGATGTGCTCTTTTCCGCGCGGTAGCGTTCGACGATTTCGCGAGCCGGGAATTTGAATTCCACTTCGGTGCCTGCGGGAGCGATAATGAGATTTTCGCCGGCGTCGAGCTTGGTGCGGATATTTTCGGAGAGGTCGAGGCGGATGTTGTTGTTGGTCACGATCTCGGGGGTCACGGCCATGTAGTTGCCTATGTGGTAGACGGTGGTGTCGCGCTGCTTGTCTTCGTCGAGATAGGTGTGGTGGTAGTACATTCGCATGAGGGTGCGCGTGATGCGGCTCATGCGTCCGCTGCCGTAGCTGTTGGAGATATAGACGCCGCGAAACACATTGTTAATGAAGCTCTCGGGATTTGAGAAGTATTCGGGGTGCGCTTTATAGGCGTTGAATATGTCGCGGGCGAGGGCGATGGGCATACCCACCTGGATGTAGCGGTAGTCCGAGGCAGCCACGGTGTCGCTCTGGCCTATGGCGGAAGCGGAGTAGATGGCGGAGCCGAGGCGGTCGGTGGAGCTGTAGTATTCGGCGGGGTCGAAGTTGCTGTAGATGGGCGAGGGGAGGTCGCGGTTGAGGCGGAACACGTCAATGCCCATGGGAGCGATGCTGTCGCCGGAGAATGCGTCCTTGTTCATGCGCAGCTCGAGCACGAGCGAGTCGATATCGGCCACGGAGATGCCTGCGGTGTCGATGGTGCTGGCGGGCATGAACTGGGTGACTACGGTGGAGCTGAGCTCGCCGAATCCGGCGTTGCGGAGGCTGCCGATGAGTTGCGTGAGAGTGCGCGATTGCACTGCTCCGGTCTCCACGGTGTGGCCGGTGATGGTGAATGACGAGTCTACGACGATTGAAACCTTGTCGTCGACGATTGACGAGCCTATGGGGGATGCTGTGTCTTCGCAGGCAGCGAAGGCAAGTGCCATGAGTGCGGCGGGTATTATCAGAAGGCGCTTCATAAGCGAGGGGTAATGCGTGATGAAATCAAAGCGATGCGTAGAAGTCGGCCACTTCGCCGGCGTAGTTTTCGGCGGAAGGGCAGGCCAGGAAGGGCTTGCCGCTGGCGCGGGCGTATTCCACGAGGTCGGGGTGGGCGCCGGGAAGCGCTTCCACTATAGCGTCGGCGTTGTCGATGGCTATGCGCATGAGGGCGAGATAGTCCACGGGCGCTTGGGCGAGCGCTTCAAGCTGCCCGGGCTCGAAGCCTTCCATGCGCAGCTTTTCGACGAATCGCTCGTCGAGGGTGCCTTCGAAAGCGTCCGGTACGAGCGAAACCACGATTTTGCCGGTGCGGAAGGAGGGGTCGCCGTTGTATTTGTGCTTGAGGTAGAGGGGTGCGAGTGCTGTGATCCAGCCGGTGCAGTGCACCACGGATGCGTCCCAGCGCAGTTTCTTGACGGTCTCGACGGCTCCGCGCACGAAGAATATGGAGCGCTCGTCGTTGTCGTCGGCGTGCGTGGCGGTCTCGAGGCCCTTCGAGCTGTGGCGCTCGAAGTAGTCGTCGTTGTCCATGAAGTAGACCTGCATGCGGGTGGGCTGCATCGTTGCCACCTTGATGATGAGGGGATGGTCTGTGTCGTCGATGATGATGTTCATGCCCGAAAGGCGAATCACTTCGTGCAGCTGGTTGCGGCGCTCGTTTATGATACCGTAGCGGGGCATGAATGTACGCACTTCGCTTCCCTTTTCATGAATACTGCGAGGGAGCTCGCAGCACAGATTGGAGATGGCATTCGCGGGAACATACGGGTGAATTTCCTGCGAGATGTACAGCACTTTCTTTACATCCATTCGTGTTACTTTTATAAAAATACGTGCAAAGTTACTAATAATTTTGCAGATAACGGGCTTTATGGCTTCCGGATAGGGCGTTTTTTCGTTTTTTTAAGTTTATTAAAAGCGGGGAGTGTAGTAAATTTGCAGTCGAAAACCGCAAGTATATACTTTTTTTGATTCAATAAGTTTTATGAAAAAATATCTGTTGATGCTGCTTGCCGCCCTGGCAGTGGCTGTGGGGGCATCGGCTCAAAGCAGCGTGAAATGGCGCACGAGCGTGGCCATGACTTCGGCTACGGAAGGCGAAGTGGCGGTGCGCGCCATCATTCCCGAGGGTTTCCATATGTATGGCACCACGGCGGTGAAGGGCGGTCCTGTGGCCACAACATTCAATTTCGATGCCTCCACCGGCGTGGAATTCAAGGGAAAGACAGCTTTTGCGCCTGCTCCCCGGAAGGGTAAGGACGAGGCTTTCGGCACCGAGCTGGAGTGGTGGACAGGCCGGGTGGCATTCACGCGCAAGTTTCGTGTGACCGACGCGGCCAAGGCACGTATCGCCATCAGTGTTAAGTATATGATGTGCAACGGTGCCAACTGCCTGCCGCCCCGCACGGAGAATATCGTGATCACTGCCGATAAACTGAAGAAATGAGAAAGATATACGCACTTGTAATGCTCGTGGCCGCGGTGCTCACGGTTTCGGCCGCGCCGCTGCCCGAGTATGTGAAATGGAGCGCGCGCATCGACAGCGTGGCTCCCGACCGGGGCACCATAGAGGTGACGGCCACGATGGCCGACGGCTGGCATATCTACGGCTTTGAGAAGCCCGCCGCCGACGCGGGGATGTATCCCACACAACTCACCGTGGAGACTTCGCCCGGCGTGAAGCTGGCCGACGACTGGACACCGTCGCGTCCTGCCGCCGAGCATATCGACGCCCTGCTGCAGCTGCGCCTCACGTGGTGGGACGGCACGGTCACCTTCAGCCGCGGTTTCACCGTGGCCGGCGCTCAAGGCGCCCGCATCGCCGTGACTGCAGCCTATATGGTGTGCAACGACCAGAGCTGCACTGCTCCGGCCAGCACCACCATGGACCTGAATTTCGGAGCCCCCGCTGCAGCTCCTGCCGGGAAACAGGCCGCCGAGGACGAAGCCCCGGCTCCCCGGGCCGCCTCTGCTGCCCCGGAAAATGCCTGGTGGGCTCCGGTGGAGACCACCGGCGCCACCGCCGAGATGCCCGCGAGCGCGCTCGCGCTGCTCGCCTTCGGCTTCCTGGGAGGCCTTGTGGCGCTGCTCACGCCCTGCGTGTGGCCCATGATACCCATGACGGTGAGCTTCTTCCTGAAGCGCGGTCGCAGCCGCCGGCGTTCCATAGCCGACGCCCTCACCTACGGCGGCAGCATCATCGTGATATATCTGATCCTGGGCATCGCCATCACACTGATTTTCGGAGCCGGCAAGCTCAACGAGATTGCCACGAGCGCGGTGTTCAACGTGGTGTTCTTCGTGCTCCTGTTGGTCTTTGCCGTGAGCTTCTTCGGTGCTTTCGACATCAAACTGCCTTCGCGCTGGAGCAACGCCGTGGACGGCAAGGCCGAGAGCACCACGGGCGTGCTGAGCATCTTCCTGATGGCCTTCACGCTGGTGCTGGTGTCGTTTTCCTGCACGGGCCCCATCATAGGTACCCTGCTGGTGGAAGCTGCCTCGCAGGGCGATGTGGCCGGTCCGGCGCTGGGCATGGGGGGCTTCGCCCTGGGCCTCGCGCTGCCCTTCGGCCTATTTGCATTCTTCCCCTCCATGCTCAAGGAGATGCCCCGCAGCGGCGGCTGGCTCAACAGCGTGAAGGTGGTGCTGGGCTTCGTGGAGCTCATTCTCTCGCTCAAGTTCCTCTCCGTGGCCGATCTGGCCTATGGCTGGCACATACTCGACCGCGAGGTGTTCCTGGCGCAGTGGATCGTGCTCTTCGTGCTGCTGGGCATGTATCTGCTGGGCAAGCTGCGGTTCAGCCACGACTCGCCCTCGCAGCACACATCGGTGGGCGGTTTCTTCCTGGCGGTGTGCTCGCTGGCTTTCGCCGTGTATCTGCTGCCGGGCCTCTGGGGTGCGCCCCTCAAGGGCATAAGCGCCTTCGCCCCGCCGCTGCACACCCAGGACTTCAATCTCTACGGCGGCGAGTTCCGCGAGTACGACAACTACGACGAGGGCATGCAATATGCCGCCGATCATCATTTGCCCGTGCTGCTGGACTTCTCGGGCTACGCCTGCGTGAACTGCCGCAAAATGGAGGGGGCGGTGTTCGACACTCCCGAGGTGCGCTCCATCGTGGAGAACAACTTCGTGCTCATCAAGCTCATGGTGGACGACAAGGCGGAGCTTGCCTCGCCCTACACCGTGGAGGAGAACGGCCGCAAGGTGCGCATCGCCACCGTGGGCGACAAGTGGAGCTACCTGCAGCGCCATAAATTCGGGAGCGCCACGCAGCCTTTCTACGTGATGCTCGACAACGAGGGAAAGCCTCTGGGCCCCACTCGCAGCTACGACGAGAACGTGGAGGCCTTCACGGAATGGCTCGAAACAGGAATTGAAAATTACAAAAAGTAGACAATGTCACATACCCGAAGCGAACGCATCGAGGCCCTGGGCCGAGTGATAGACACGCTGGATATCCTGCGCGTGAAATGTCCGTGGGACGCCAAGCAGACCAACGAGAGCCTGCGGCCCAACAGCATTGAAGAAGTGTACGAACTGGCCGACGCACTGATGGCCGACGATGTGGCCAACATACGCAAGGAACTGGGCGACGTGCTGCTGCACATCCTCTTCTACAGCAAGATAGCCGACGAACAGGGGCGTTTCGACATCGCCGACGTGGCCGACGCGCTGAACGCCAAGCTGATCTTTCGCCACCCGCACGTGTTCGGCGACACGCGGGCCGACGACGAGAAGCAGGTGCTCGAAAACTGGGAGAAAATCAAGCTGCGCGAGAAGGGCGGCAACCGCACTGTGCTGAGCGGCGTGCCCAAGGCGCTGCCGGCGCTCATCAAGGCATTCCGCATCCAGGAAAAGGCTGCCAACGTGGGATTCGACTGGGAAGACCGCGGGCAGGTGTGGGCGAAGGTGCGCGAGGAAATGGCAGAGGTGGAACATGCCGCAGCGCACGAGTCGCAGGCCCGGCTCGAAGCCGAGTTCGGCGACCTGCTGTTCTCCGTGGTCAACGCCGCGCGCCTCTACGGAGTGAACCCCGACACCGCCCTGGAGCACACAAATGCCAAGTTTATCAGCCGTTTCGGCCACATCGAGCAGGTGGCGGCCGAGCGGGGAGTGAGTGTGGCCGACCTTAGCCTCGACGAAATGGATGCGGCATGGCAGGAGGCCAAGAAGCTGGAGCAGTGAAGGTTTGCATTGCTGAAAAACCGGCCATGGCCGGTGATATAGCCGCCATTCTCGGCGCCACGGTGCGCCGCGACGGCTACTATGAGGGCGGCGACTGGCGGGTGACGTGGACCTACGGCCACCTGTGCTGCCTGAAGGATCCGCACGACTATACCGACCTGTGGAAGCCCTGGACGTTGAGCCGCCTGCCCATGGTGCCGGAACGCTTCGGTATCAAACTCATAAACAATGAGCGATACAAAAGGCAGTTCGCCGTGATCAAGCAGCTCTTTGCCGAGGCCGACCTGGTGATAAACTGCGGTGATGCCGGCCAGGAGGGCGAGCTTATACAGCGCTGGGTGATGCAGAAGGCCGGGGTGAAATGCCCGGTGATGAGGCTGTGGGTGTCGTCGCTCACGGATGAGAGCATACGCAACGGTTTCAAGAACCTGCAGCCGGCATCGAAGTACGACAATCTGTATCTGGCAGGCCTCTCACGCGCCATAGGCGACTGGCTGCTGGGCCTGAACGCCACGCGCCTCTACTCGCTGCGCTACGGCGGCGGGGGACGCAACGTGCTGAGCGTGGGCCGCGTGCAGACTCCCACCCTGGCTCTCGTGGTGGAACGCCAGCGCGAAATTGAGAATTTTAAGCCCGAGGACTATTGGGAACTGCACACCACCTATCGCGGAGCCGATTTCACAGCTTCGACGGGCCGCATAAGCGACAAGGATAAGGCAAAGGCCATGCTGGACGAGGTGAAGCAGCTGCCGCTGGAAATCACCGAAGTGACCAGAAAAGCCGGCCGCGAGGCGCCTCAGCGCCTCTTCGATCTCACGTCGCTGCAGGTGGAGTGCAACCACCGCTGGGGCTGGACCGCCGAGGATACCTTGAAGCTGATCCAGAGCCTATATGAGAAGAAGGTGACGACCTACCCGCGTGTCGACACCACCTACCTGAGCGACGACATATACCCCAAGGTGCCGGAGATTCTGCGCAATATGACGCCCTACGCCCCCCTTACGGCACCCGTACTGGCCGCGAAGATTCCCAAGAGCAAGAAGGTGTTCGACAACAGCAAGGTGACGGACCACCATGCCATTATACCCACGGGGCAGTCGCCGGCGGCGCTCGTGGGGCTCGAGCGCCAGCTCTACCACCTGATAGCGCTGCGATTCATCGCCGCGTTCTATCCCGATTGCCGTTTCGAGGCCACCACGGTGGAGGCCCGCGCCGGCAAAACGCCGTTCAAGACCACGGGTAAGGTGATCACCGATCCCGGCTGGCGCGCGCTCTATGCCGGCGATAAGAACGAAAAGAGCGAGAAGGAGGGAGAGCAGGACGAAGATGCCGTGCTGCCGGATTTCGTGAAGGGCGAGAGCGGCCCCCACGAGCCACGCACGGTGAAGAAGACCACGCGCCCGCCCAAGCCCTACGATGAGGGCCTGCTGCTGCGCGCCATGGAGACCGCAGGCAAGACCGTGGACGACGACGAGCTGCGCGACGCCATGAAGGAAAACGGCATAGGCCGCCCCTCGACACGCTCCGCCATTATCGAGACGCTGTTCAAGCGCGGGTATATCGAGCGCGTGCGCAAGTCGATCAAGGCCACGCCTGCGGGTATCGACCTGATCGATACCATCTCCGATGAACTGCTAAAGAGCGCCAAGCTCACCGGACTGTGGGAAAACAAGCTGCGCCGCATCGAGCGCGGAGAGTATTCGCCCGCCGAGTTTATTGACGAGCTCAAGGTGATGATCACGCGCATCGTGCAGGAGGTGATGAACGACAACAGCGGCCACCGCATAGCCGTGGAGCAGGGCCGGGCAGAGGACGGGAAGGGCACCCGCAAGAAAAGCACCCGGGCCAAGGCCGCGGGCACAGCTGCAAAAAAATCGGCCTCGCCGCGCAAGCGGGCCCCGAAGACCATTGAAGAGATACCGTGCCCGCAGTGCGGCTCCGGCCATCTGCTGCGGGGCCGCACGGCCTACGGCTGCAGCCGCTATGCCGAGGGGTGCGCGATGCGCCTGCCTTTCGACCAATATCCCGCCGATCTCACGCCGGCGCAGTTGCTTAAGAAGTTGAAGTGATATGGACTGGCAGCTCATCTGCACGCTTGTGATTGTGGCCGGGGCCTTGGCCTGGGGCATGGCCGGGATAGTGGGGCATGTGCGCCGCCGAGGGCGCGGATGCTCGTGCGGATGCTCCGGCTGCGATTTGTCGCGGTCGTGCACTAAAAAAGAAAAGGAGCAATGAGGGCGGTGGCGTTGCTGTCGGCCTTGGCCGTGTGGTCGTGTGCCGCTGCATTGACGGGCGTGGAGCAACGGCTCAAAAAGGCCGGCTACGTGGACGTGGGCACCGAGGTTCCGGGCGTGATGGTGGATATGATGTACGGCCGCGCCGATAATTTCACGGGTCGCGTGCTCTACGATTCGCTGCATCATGCTTTTCTGCACCCCGATGCCGCGCGGGCGCTCGCACGAGCCCGGAAAGAGCTGGACCGCCTCGCCCCCGGCACGCATCTGCTGGTGAAGGATGCGGCAAGGCCGGTGGGGGTGCAACGCAGCATGTTCAATGCCGTGCGCGGCACGTCGAAAGCGCGCTACGTGGCCAATCCCGCAAATGGCGGAGGCACGCACAACTACGGCGTGGCTGTGGACGTGACGCTGTGCGACAGCCTGGGGCGGGAACTCCCGATGGGAACACCTGTGGATCACCTGGGGCCGGAGTCGCACATCGAGGGCGAGGAGGCTCTCGTGGCGCGCGGCGTGATCACCCGCGAGGAACTTGCACGCAGGCGCTTGCTGCGCCGCGTGATGCGTGCGGCCGGATTTCTGACGATACGCAAGGAGTGGTGGCATTTCGAGCTGGTGCGCCGCGCCACGGCCGCGGGGAGATACCAGCTGATAGATTTTTAGTTTTTTTTGTGAGAAGCGGTTCGGATTATTTTCTTATCTTTGCGATAGAAATTCTTAACTAAATCTGTACTGACATGAAACCTTACGTACTTGGCATCGACATAGGCGGCACCAACACGGTGTTCGGTATCGTCGACGCACGCGGCATCGTGATTGCCTCCGACTCCATCAAGACTGCAAAGCACAGCAACGTTGAAGACTACATCAACGAGCTCTACCAGGAGGCTACGCGCCTGATCAAGGCCAATGATGCCGAGGGCAAGATCCACGGCATAGGCATCGGCGCCCCCAACGGCAACTACTACAACGGCATGATCGAGAATGCTCCCAATCTGCCCTGGCCGTCGCCCATACCCCTGGCGCAGCTTGTGTACGACAAGTTCGGTATTCCCGTGGCTATCACCAACGACGCCAACGCCGCCGCCATCGGCGAGATGACCTACGGTGCCGCCCGCGGTATGAAGGATTTCATCATGATCACGCTGGGCACCGGCGTGGGCTCGGGTATCGTGATCAACGGCCAGGTGGTCTATGGCCACGACGGCTATGCCGGCGAGCTGGGCCACCTGATTGTGAAGCGCAACAACGGCCGCCTCTGCGGCTGTGGCCGTGCCGGCTGCCTGGAGGCCTATTGCTCGGCCACGGGCGTTGCTCGCTCGGCACGCGAGTTCCTGGAGATCCGCAACGAGCCTTCGTCGCTGCGCAATTTGCCCATCGACCAGATTACGTCGAAGGACGTGTATGAGGCTGCCATGAATGGCGACAAGCTGGCCAAGGACGTGTTTGACTATACCGGTACCATTTTGGGTGAGGCTCTGGCCGACATGACCGTGTTCTCGTCGCCCGAGGCGTTCATCCTCTTCGGAGGCCTTGCCAAGAGCGGCGAGCTGCTCATGAAGCCTCTGCGCGAAGCCATGGACCGCAGCATGCTCAACATCTTCAAGGGCAAGCCCAAAGTGCTCCTGAGCGAGCTCAAGGAGGCCGACGCAGCCGTGCTCGGCGCCAGCGCCCTGGGCTGGGAAG
>CAMWRI010000071.1 GCA_947176585.1 uncultured Porphyromonadaceae bacterium | reverse complement strand
CTTCTAGGTAGCGCGCGAGCATCTGCCGGCTCATCGGCGCGGCAGCGCTTCCATATGGCCATAGCTCCGGGTCGTTTTCCCAGATATACAGCCTATCGGTATCTGATGGTTCCGGGGCGCGCAGGGTGATTGTGTCGTCGGATAGTTTCATGATTCAGAGGGCGAATGAATCGGCAAACGGGGTGCGGTTGAGCAGCGAGCGGCCAAGCGTGATCTCGTCTGTGTACTCAATCTCGTTGCCCACGCTCACGCCGCGTGCGAGCTGCGTCACCCTCACGTCGGGATAGTCCGCAAGCCTGCGGTAGATATAGAAATTTGTGGTGTCGCCTTCCATAGTGGCGCTGAGGGCGAGAATCACTTCATCTACGTTGCCCGCAGCCACGCGTTCCACGAGCGAGGCGATTTCAAGCATGTCCGGACCTATTCCGTCTACCGGTGAGATCAGCCCTCCGAGCACGTGATACAGCCCGTGGTACTCGCCGGTATTCTCTATGCTCATCACGTCCTTTACATTTTCTACCACGCACACCGTGCGGTTGTCGCGCGCGGCGGAGGCACAGATGGGGCATACCTCGTCGTCGCTTATATTATGGCACACGCTGCAATACCGTATGCCCTCGCGCATGTCGATGATGGCGTGCCCGAGCGCCGAGGCCTCGCGCGGCTCGCGGCGCAGCAGATGCAGAGCCAGGCGAAGGGCTGTCTTGCGGCCTATACCCGGCAGTCGCGACAGCTCCGTGACGGCACTTTCAAGCAATGATGACGCGAATTTCTGCTCCATCAGTCGAAGAGGCTCTCCAGACGCATCGGCGTCACTTCGTCGAAGGTATTGATCACGATGTCGCCCCGGCCTTCTATATCGGCGGGCAGCAGAGTGGTGGCCACCGCCACAACTTTGGCGCCGGAGCGCCTTGCCGCCTCGAGGCCCGAGCGGCTGTCTTCAAACACCACGCAGCGCTCCGGACTGATGCCCAGCCTTTCAGCCGCGAGCAGATAGCCTTCGGGGTCGGGCTTGGATTTTGTCACATCGGAATCAGTGATCACAACGTCGAAATACTCGCGAAAACCCGGCAACGCGTCGAACAGCACTTTCATCTTGGCGTCGTTGCTGCTCGTGACTATGGCCGTGGGAAACCCGGCTTTGCGCAATTGTTTCAGAAAATCTTCCACATGCGGGAATATGCGGTAGACCATTTCGTCCTCCTGCCGGCGCAGGTGAACCCGCAACTGTGCCTGCACGTCGGGATCGGGGAAATATGTGTTGAGTATATCGGGCAGGGTGGTGCCTTTTATCGCGTATGCAAAGTTTTCGATTCCCGTGGGATAGAGTTTGTCCATGCGAGTCCAGAACTCGGAATAAATGCTCTCCGAGTCGATGAGTACACCATCCAGATCGAAAAGGGCTGCTATTTTATTGTTCATTACGTTTGTGTCTATGCTATGCAAATTTAGCCATTTTTACGGATATACACAAGCCCTGCCACACCGGAGATGCGGCAGGGCTTGCAACGTCGTGTGGATCAGCGCTTACGGCTTAGCCAAGAATAAATCCAAAGCAGAAGCACGGCACCCACCACGGAAGTGATGAGACTGCCGATTATGCTCGTGGTGTGGATACCCAGAATGCCGAATACGAAGCCGCCCAGCAGTGAGCCCACTATACCGAGAATGAGGTTTAGCCATATGCCGAAGCCCGTGCCGCGTGTGAGTTTGCCGGCGATGAAGCCGGAAGCAATACCGATTAGGAGAAACCAGATGAATGACATAGTTCTGTTGTTTATTTAGTTTACAAAATTTACAGTGGAGGCAGTTGTGAATGTACGCTTTCGGTGTCGATGTCGTAGGTGACGGATGTGTTGCTCAGCGCCACTACATATTGCTTGCTGTCTCTCTCAAGCCCGTACACTCCGTCGAGAGCCTGCACCTCTTCAAGATAACTGTAGAGAGCCGGTGGCAGTTCATCGAAAAGAAGCACCTGGGGCATTGTCTCGCCATAGCCGGCGATATTGGTCCAGGAGTATTGCGAATTGAAAGTGATACCTACTCCGTCCTTTATGCGCACATGCCAGTCCGATCCGGTTTTCTCGCACGTCGAGAGCTGCGAATTTGGATAATACTGATTGATGAATTCGGCTATTTTAGCGGGAACATTGTCCCACACGTCATCATCCGTGGAGCATGATGTGAATGCGATTCCGGCGAGGGCTATAAGAAAAATATGAAGTCGTTTCAGCATAATAGAGAGGTGAGAGGGTAAATTATAAAAAATTAACACGCACACCCCCGGTTTTGTTCACTTGCGCCAGAACGAAGGGTAGAGAAGAACGAGCACCGTGAAAATCTCGAGACGACCGGTAAGCATCAGCATCGACAGTACCCACTTTGCGGCATCGGGCAGCATTTCGTACGACGAACCGTAGCCCGTTATATCTGCTCCCAGTCCGGTATTGCTCATGCAAGAGAACGACGAGAAGAACGCGTCTACCACTGGCACGCCCATAGCCGAAAGCACAACACCGCCTGCCGCTATCAGCATCATATACAGGCACAGGAATGCTATCACCTTATGCACCAGTTCACTGCTCACTACGCGGCCATTGATCCGCACCGACATAACCGCGCGAGGGTATATGCAGCGATACACCTCATTGCGGCAGTTCTTGATCAGAAACAGTAGTCTGTCTATTTTGGCACCGCCGCTCGTTGATCCGGCGCATCCGCCGAAAAACATCATGAAGAACACCAGGGCGAGCACCATGGGTCCCCAGCTGTCGAATGCCGCCGGAGTGAAACCTGTGGAGGTGATGACGGATACAACCTGAAACAATGGGTCGATCGTTACACTTTCCCAGCCAGTGTAGCAGCCCCTTATGAGAATATTTGTGGAAAATAGCGCAAACATGGCCAGAATCAGCCACACATATGATCGGAACACATCGTTGCGCTGCAGTTCTTCGATATCGCCCCGCAGGCCTCGGTAGATGAGCGAAAAGTTCACGCCGCCGGCAAACATGAAGACGGTGAGCACGACTTTAACATATACCGAAGCGTAGCTGCCCACACCCGTGCTCTGCGTGGAATAACCGCCCGTGCTGATTGCTCCGAACGCGTGGCACAGGCTGTCGAATAAATCCATCGGACCGGCCCATAGGAGTGCTACAAGCACTAGGGTCAGGGATATGTAGATGAGCCACAGTGTCTTCGCAGTCTGGCTTATGCGCGGGCGCAACTTGTCGTGGGTGATTCCGGTCACTTCTGCGTTGAACATGAGCATGCCGCCAGAGGAGTTGAGCATGGGAATTACGGCTATCGTGAAGAGGATGATACCCATGCCGCCGAGCCATTGCATGGTGGCACGCCATATGTGCACACCATGACTGATAGCACTGCCCGACGGTAATACGGAGGCTCCGGTGGTGGTGAAGCCCGACATGGCTTCGAAGAATGCATCGCTAAGACCTAAGCCAGGCGTGCCGAAGATAAACGGCAACATTCCGAATATGGAAAATATCACCCACACCATTGCTGTGAGCAGGAAACCCTCGCGTTTGGCCATAGAATGATGTGTGGGCTTGATGCGGCGGCTCAGCAGAAATCCTGCCAAAGCCGTACCGGCAGCGGTGGCGGCAAACGGCAGACGGTCGCTCTCTCCATAAGCCAGACATACGGCGAGGGGAATAAGCATGAAAGCGGCTTCCATCATCATAAGCCAGCCGGCCACGCGCAGCAGCATGGGCCAGTTGACGATGCGGTGCTCCCGCTTGTGATGATATGCCGGGTGGGTGTGCATCAATCAACTGAAAAGTCGTTCCACTTTGTGAATGGCTCCCTGCAGGAAGAACACAAGCACGCGGTCGCCTGCCTGAATGTGCGTGTTACCTCCTATCAGCATGCCCTCGCCGTCGCGGATCAGGGCCGCGAGCGTCAGGCTGCGCGGTAGTTTAAGGTCCTTGACAGGCGACTCGGTTATGCGTGATCCTTTCTTTACTTCAAGCTCTGCAACTTCTGCATCCGACAGTGCCAGGCATTTGGCCGTGGAGGCGTCAGCGTCAAGCAGAAGCTGGAATATACCGCTGCCTGCCAGCAGCTTCTTGTTTATCACCTTGCCAATGTTCATACCTTCCGCAAGAGCCACGAATTGAAGGTTTTCCACCTCAGCCACAGTGCGTTGCACCCCCATGTCCTTTGCGGTCATGCACGCAAGGATATTGGTTTCGGCGCCTGGAGTAAGGGCAATGAAGGCATCGGCCGTGTCGAGATCGCTTTCTCCCCACACGTCCGGGTCCCGGGCGTCGCCCCACACAATCTCAGCATCGGGGCATTTCTCCGGAAGTATGTGGCACTTGTCGCGGTCGTTTTCTATGATCTTGAATTTGAAGCGGTCGTGCCCCAGGTTGTACACGCGGATCGCAATCTTGCTGCCGCCCATTATCACCACGCGACGCACTTTGAAATCGGTCTTGCCTGTGAGGCGACGCAGATCGTCGGCATGTTCGCGCGTGAACGTGATGTAGAGGATATCGCCTTCCTCCATGCGGTCGTCGCCGCGCGGTATGATACTCTCGTGGTGACGCTTGATGGCCGCCACGTGGAAGGCATGGTTGGTCATGGCGAATTCCTTGAGCTGCATTCCTATAAGCGGCGCGCCACGGCGCAGCTTCACACCGGCCAGGATAATGGCACCGTCGTGGAATTCAAACCAGTATCGTGTCCATGGGTGCTCAAGCGCGGTCACAATCTCCTGTGCGGCGAGATATTCCGGATAAATCACGTGATCCACACCCATCTGTTTCATGGGAGCGCGGTTTTCCGGAGCCATATAGCCGTAGTGGTTTATACGCGCCACAGTGGTCACGGCCCCAAGATTTTTTGCTATGGAGCATGCTACCACATTTGTGGATTCCGATGGTGTCACGGCGATGAACAGGTCGCAGCCGTCGCGCAGCAGTTCGCGCAGATTGCGGAACGACGCCGGATTGCCGTCCACTGTCATAATATTGTAGTTGGCATCGAGCTGGGCAAGTTTTTCTACGTTTTCGTCAATGAGCAGGATATCCTGTTCTTCATTGCTGAGCAGTTTCGCAAGATGCGATCCCACCTCTCCGGCACCTGCAATTACAATTCTCATGACTGTGGGAGCAACTCCTTGATTGCTTGTTTAATACCTTCGGCGTCAATGCCGCAAAGGGCTGCGAGTTGTGCAGGAGTACCCTGAGTCACGAATGCGTCAGGCAGTCCCAGGCGTTTCACTTTGTTGGTATAGCCGTGGTCCTGAAGCCATTCCGTCACGGCCGATCCCATGCCGCCATTGGCGATTCCGTCTTCCACGGTGAGAATCGGTAGACCGGTCGCTGCAACTGCGGCAAGCAGGTTTTCGTCGAGCGGTTTGGCGAACACCATATCGTAGTGGGCGATGCTGTGGCCTTCTTTCTCAAGGCTGTCGATTGCTATTGCCGCTTCATCTGCAATGGGGCCGAGAGTCAGAGCCACAGCCTCGCGGCCATCGCGCAACTTTTCGCCACGCCCTATTTCCACTGCGGGCACCTCTCCTTCTATCATCGGATTTTGCATACGCCCTTTGCCGCGCGGATAACGTATGGCCATGGGGCCGCAGTTTCCACCGGCAGCGGTATACATCATGCGTTGCAGCATAATTTCGTTGCGCGGGGCGCCCAAGGTCATGCCGGGTACGGTGCGCAGATAGGCTATATCGAAGGCGCCGTGATGCGTGGGCCCGTCTTCGCCCACGAGGCCGGCACGGTCGATGCAGAAGGTCACCGGCAGCTTCATAAGGGCCACATCGTGGATGATATGGTCGTAGGCTCGCTGCAGGAAGCTCGAATATATGGCCACGAACGGTTTCATGCCGTCTTTGGCCATGCCGCCGGCGAATGTCACGGCGTGGCCTTCGGAAATACCCACGTCGAACACTCTCTCAGGCATCTCCTGCTGCATCACCGACACTGAAGTGCCGGAAGCCATGGCCGCCGTCACAGCCACTATCTTGTCGTCGTTCTGAGCAAGCCGCAGGAGGGTGTTGCCGAACACGTCCTGATATTTCATTCGCCCGTCGGGAGCTGCTTTTTCTTCATCGCGCACACCGGTGGCTACGTCGAAGCGTCCAGGAGCATGCCAAGCCGCCGGATTAAGTTCGGCCGGAGCGTAGCCTTTGCCTTTTGTGCTGTGCAGGTGCAGAATTCGTGGCCCTTCCATGTCCTTTATGTCGTTGAGCACCTTCACGATAGTGTTCACGTCGTTGCCGTCGAAAGGTCCGAAATAGCGTATGTTCAGTCCCTCGAATATGTTGTGGCTGCGCATCAGGAGTGATTTCACGCTATTGTTGAATCGCATGATGGCACCCTTGCGGCGATCGTCCACAAGGTGCATCTTGCGCAGGGCGCGGTACGCGCCGTAGCGGAAGTTGTTGTAGCGCTGCGATGTGGTGAGCTGCGCCAGATACGAATTGAGCGACCCCACGTTAGGATCGATGCTCATGTCGTTGTCATTCAGTATTATGAGCAGGTTGTTCGGGGTGTTTGCAGCATTGTTCAGCCCCTCGAAGGCAAGGCCCCCCGAGATAGATGCGTCGCCTATCACGGCCACCACGTTGCGGCGCGGAGTGTCGCCCTGCAGCTTGCTGGCCATCGCCATGCCCAGAGCAGCCGAAATGCTGTTGGAGGCATGACCGGCGCTGAAGGTGTCGTAGTCGCTCTCTGCAGGATTGGGAAATCCGCTGATACCGTTCATCTTGCGGTTTCCGGTGGCAAATGCCTCCTGCCGACCTGTGAGAAGTTTGTGGGGATACGCCGGATGCCCCACGTCCCACACGATGCGGTCGGAGGGCGTGTTGAACACGTAGGGAAGCGCCACGGTCAGCTCTACAGCGCCCATACCGGATGCGAAGTGGCCGGGATTCTTACTCAACGAGTCTATGAGAAAACGGCGTATATCGGCGCACAGCTGCGGAAGCTGCTGCACCGATAGGCGGCGCACATCTTCAGGCGAAGATATCGTGGAGAGTATATCGGGGTTTGTGCTGGCCACGGGCATTCTAATCTTCTTTAAAGTACTTGCGATATAGCGGTACGAAGATGATAATGCCCGATGCCACAATGACAAAAGCAGTGTAGAGAGTGAATCTCTCCGTACCCTTGATTATGAGGGCAACAAGGCCCAGCCATAGCAAGAAAAGCAGGGCCAGACCGGCCGCGGTTGTATATTTCATCTTCATACACGGCAAAATTAATCATTTTTGCCGACAATAGCAAAAATACAATGAGTGCCGTGTGCCGGGCGGATTATTTAGCGTACATAAATCTTGACAGCATGCGTGTGCGGAACGATGCTGTGCCCATGGCCGGATCGCGTGCTATTTCGCTGAGAGCGGTAATGGTAGAGTCGATTATGGCGTGAGTATCGGCATATTGCACGATATCTTCGATGAGCTTGCGGGTGCCTTTTTCGAAGGCTTCTTTATAATATACATATTTCTCGCGCACGAGAATTCGCCGCAGTGTCTCGATCATGAGATTCCGCACGTGTTCAGGCCCCGGATCGAAGCCCGCGAAGTTCTTGATCTCGCGCCTGATCTGGGTTATTCGGGATGTGGAATGGCCATGTTTTGAGCGCGAGAGCTCTCGATCGATGCGCGCAAGAGTTTTTTCCTGCAGCTTGTCCACGTCAGGGTCCAAGAAGAAGTCGAAGTACTCGCGTGTTTCCTTGCGGGCGCTGTAGGCATCCATAACCACCTGCACTATCTGTTCGTGCGTCATGGTGGCCAGTTCTTTTTTTAACTGTAGTTTTCCCATTACTTGCCGATTTTGATTCCACGCTTGCGCAACCATGCGAAAACGTCGCCATATGCTTTTTCGCGGGCATTTTTTGAGGATAGAAACAAGTCGTGCATCCCGTCCGGAATTTCGTCCAATGTCACGTCGCGGCCCAGCATGGGCCCGTATTTCTTCATGTGCTCCACGTTGAGCACCCCGTCGGCAGTTTGGAATTGCGGAGTCCAGGTATCGCCCGTAGCGGAACTGTCGGAGTGCATCAGCAGCACCGGTACCTCTATTCGGCCTTTGCGCACATCTCGCTGTGCACGTGTGATCGCTCCCAGCCACGATGACTCCACCTTCTGCGGCTCGAGTGTTTTCCAGCGTGTGTCGAAGTCCCATTCGCCGTGGCGCGACTTCAGGAGCGACTGTCCGTAAGGCGATTCTCCGGAGCCTTGCGATATCTTCCAGCGCGGAAACAATTTGCCCAGCGCGCCCACTGCGGGAATTGCAACCTTGCGCATGAAACCGTTCTTGTTCCATTCCAGAAACGGGCTGTTGAGCACAAGTGCCTCTATCATGCTGTCGGGGCGGTGGCTCATGTAGGAGGAGGTGACAAGACCACCTGTAGAGTGGCCCATCAGTATGGCGTGTTTCACTCCGTCGGCTTTCATTGCGGCAAGCGCGGAGTCAATGTCGGCGTAGTATTCGCTGATATCGCGGGCTTCGGTAGGCGTCTGGCCCGGCATGAGCGAACGACCGTATTTGCGCAGATCCACAGCATAGAAATGCACGCACGAGTCGGCCCAGCGGCCGGCTTCCTCGTCCTGGAAGAAGTAGTCATTGTAGCCGTGCACGTACAGTATTCCTAACGAGTCGCCGCAATCAGAGCGATGGCGAATCACCGTGGAGCGTACGCGGCCCGAGTAGTCGTCGGGCATATTCACCCGGTGCACTTCGAAGCCGTCGCCCAGCACGGAATCCCGTTGCCATTCCGCTGCGCTGCCGCTAAGCGCCGAAACAAGCGCTGCCAGCAAAATAAACAATCGTCGTATCATCATGACTATTCCCGATTACTGATCAATCTCTCCGCCACAGCATCCGCACATCGCATTCCGTCGATGGCGGCACTCACGATACCTCCGGCATATCCGGCACCTTCACCGCAAGGGTAGAGACCGTCCACACCAGTGTGGCGCAGGGTTTCGGCATCTCGAGGAACGCGCACAGGCGCCGACGTCCGGGTTTCCGCTCCTATGAGAGTGGCGTCGGGCGTGAGGAAGCCTCGTGCTTTGCGCCCGAAATCCCTGAATCCTTCCTGCAGACGGCGCGCCACGGATTCGGGCAACAGGCGGTCTATCCTGGCAGCGATAAGCCCCGGAGCATAGCTTGTGGACGGCAGATCGTGAGACGGACGTCCGGCCACGAAATCGGTCATTCGCTGGGCGGGAGCACGCTGCGTGTGCTCCGATGCCTCAAAAAAGTTCTTTTCGATATCAGCCTGATACTGCATCATGGCCAGCGAGCCATATTCGTTGTATTCTTCGGGCAGATCCTCAGGCAGTATCTCCACTACCATTCCCGAGTTGGCCCAGCGTGTGCCGCGGTTGCTGGGCGACATGCCGTTCACCACCAGTTGTCCCGGCGCGCTCGCAGCGGGGATAATAAACCCGCCGGGACACATGCAGAAAGAGTATACAGCACGACCGTCCACTCGGGTGAGCATGCTGTATTCTGCAGCAGGCAACCAGCGGCCACGTCCCTGCGGAGAGTGGTATTGTATGCTGTCGATAAGCTTCTGCGGATGCTCCAGGCGCACGCCCACGGCTATTCCTTTTGGTTGCATTTCCACATTGTTGGCCATAAGCATGCGGTAGACATCGCGGGCGGAGTGTCCGGTGGCCAGTATCACCGGGCCGCGCCATTCGCGCCCTGTGCTGTCTGTAACTCCGGCCACTTTACCCTCCTTGTCGAATATCAGACCTTCCACACGGGTTGAAAAATGCACCTCGCCTCCACATCTTATTATTGTCTCGCGCATTGCCCGTATCACTCCGGGCAGCTTGTCGGTGCCTATATGGGGGTGAACGTCTACGAGAATATTCTCCGAAGCACCATGCTGGCACAGCCAGTGCAGCACGGTATCCACCGGACCGCGTTTCTTACTTCGCGTATATAGCTTGCCGTCGGAAAAAGCGCCGGCGCCTCCTTCTCCGAAGCAGTAGTTACTGTCGGGGTCCACAATACCCTCGCGGCTTATACGGGCCATATCGGGGCGCCGAGAATCCACGTCTTTGCCGCGCTCGAGCAGGATAGGGCGCACGCCGCGGCGGATAAGTTGCAGGGCAGCAAACAGCCCGGCCGGGCCGGCTCCCACGACTACGGCCTCCGGAGCATCTGCAGGAACCGGATCGAACCGGGTGGGCTCATATAGCGCGGCATCTGTCTCGATCTCGTCCACATGCACGGCTATGGTAATGTTCACCACCACGTGCCTCCGGCGAGCATCGATACTTCGCCGCAGCAAGTCCACACGCTTCACGCGGTCTCGCGATATGCCCAGCTCGCGTGCGGCGGCTGCGGGAAGAGCATCCGGATTGTAGGCAATATCCGGGGTGGTCTGTAGCGATAGTTTATGCAGCATTTTCCTGTTGTAATTGGTGCTTGAACCGGCGGTTCATTATAAGCAACGTGATCACTGCGGTGATGAAGGCCAGAACGTCGCTCGCGGCCATCGAAGCCCACACTCCGCTGATACCCAGGATTCCGGGCAATATCCACAGCATGGGGAGCAGGTATATGAGCTGGCGGGTGAGCGACAGGAATATCGACAGTTTGGGCTTGCCAATGCTCTGGAAGTAGTTCTGGATCACTATCTGCACGCCCACCACAGGATAGCAAATGAAGTAGATGCGGAAGCCGCGGCGGGCAATGTCTATCATATCTTTATCGGTGGTGAAGAGAGCGCTGATTGTGTCGGGAAAGCACTCGGTCACGATCCAGCCTATGGCGGAAATTACGAATCCGCACAGCATTCCGCGCTTGAGTGTGCCCATCACGCGGGAATGTTGCCGGGCTCCGTAGTTGTAGCCCAGTATCGGTTGCATACCTTGCGTGACACCGAAGATGATCATCACGAAAAACATGGTGGTGCGGTTGATTATACCGTAGGCACCCACGGCTGTATTGCCCATGTCGCCGGCACAGTCGAGCAGCGATTTGTTCAGGAACACCACCACCACGCATGCCGTGCAGTTCATCAGGAATGGCGACAGGCCTATGCTGTAGATGCGCCTAACCATCGAGAGCTCGAAGAAGCGGTCGTGCCAGTTGATGTGCACGTAGCTCTTCTTCGACAGGAAGTGGGCCAGTACCCACACCAGTGCGCAGCTCTGTCCCAGCACGGTAGCGCATGCCGCTCCTGATATTCCCCATTCGAGCTTGAAGATGAAGATGGGTGCGGTCACGATATTCACTGCCACGGAAAGAAGCGCCGATATCATGGCCTTGCGCGGATAGCCCGTGGCGCGCATGATATTGTTCAGGCCAATGAACACATAGCTTATGGGCGTGCCGAATAGAATGATGCGCATGAACTCGCGCGCATACGGCAAAGTCTCGTCGGTGGCGCCGAATATGCGCAGGATGGGATCGAGAAACAGCAGGGTGAGGCCTCCTATCACCACCGAGTGGATAAGACACAACAGTATCACATTGTTCACGGTGTCGGTGGCGCGGTTCAGGTTTTTCTGCCCTAGGAAAATCGAGCTGATGGTGGCGCCACCCACTGCCACAAGCGTACAGAATGCCACCACAAGATTCATCAGCGGGAATGTGATGGCCAGGCCTGATATAGCCATGGCGCCAACACCCCGGCCTATGAATATGCTGTCGATAATGTTGTACAGCGAGGTCACCACGCTTGCTATAATCGCCGGAAGCGAGTATTGCAGCAGCAGTGATCCAATGGATTTCGTACCTAAGTCAGTGGGCGATGAAGCGGGTTTTGCTGTTTCGGTGCTCATATATAAATAGACAGATCTCTCTTATCTATACAATCTCGCGTGATAAAAGTTCAGAATGCCTTGAAGCTCATGTCCAGGCCTTTCACGCTGTGGGTGAGGGCGCCCACGCTTATAAAGTCCACGCCAGCCTCACCATAGTCGCGCAGTGTGTCGAGCGTGATGCCGCCGCTGCTTTCAATTTCGATGTGAGGCGCCTTGGTACGTATGAGTTTCACGGCTTCGGCGGTGCGCTCAGGGGTGAAGTTGTCGAGCATGATGCGATCCACTCCGGCCTCGATAGCCTGCAGGATTTCATCGGTATTGCGCACCTCCTGCTCAATACGCAGGTCTTTGCCTTTTTCCTTGCAATAGGCCTTTGCCGAAGCCACGGCACGGTCAATACCGCCGGTAAAATCCACGTGGTTGTCCTTGATCAGAATCATATCGAAAAGACCTATGCGGTGATTGCATCCGCCGCCTATTGCCACGGCCATCTTCTCGAGCATACGCATGCCGGGAGTGGTCTTGCGGGTGTCGAGCACTTTGGTCTTGAGTCCTGCGAGGCGTTCCTGATAGCGGGCGGTCGTGGTGGCGATACCGCTCATGCGCTGCATGATGTTGAGCATCACGCGCTCGGTCTGGAGCAGTGAGCGCACGGGGCCTTCCACTTCAAATGCGATGTCGCCGGGGCGCACATGGGCGCCGTCCTGGATGTATACTGTCATTTTGAGCGAGGGATCGAACTTCTCGAACACGCGGCGCGCCACATCCACGCCGGCCAGGATGCCTTCTTCTTTCACAATGAGGTGCTGCCGGCCGCGCGCATCGGCCGGAATGGTGCTAAGGGTGGTGTGGTCGCCGTCGCCGATATCCTCGGCAAAAGCCAGGGTGAGCAGGTCGTCAATCAATTCGTCGGTGGATTTCATGCTTCGTTTAAATAAATAATGTACTTTTGTGCAAAAGTACAAAAAAAATCAATATGAAAATACAACTCATGGTCACTGGGCGCACACGCGATGAGGCGCTGGCGCAGCTCACGCAGCGATATGCTTCACGCGTGCAGCATTATGTGCCTTTCGAGATAGTGGAATTGCCCGACGTGCGCACCACCCGCGCCACCACTGAGGCCGCCCAGAAACAAGCCGAGGGTGCGCAGATGCTCAAGGCCATACAACCGGCAGATTTTGTGGTGCTCCTTGATGAGCACGGTCGCCAGATGACCTCGCGCGAGTTTGCCGACTTCATCGACCGCAAGATGTCCACTCTGCCGCGCAACCTGATATTTATAGTAGGTGGCCCCTACGGATTCTCGCAGGATGTGCGCTCACGCGCCGATTCCTTGCTGGGTTTGTCGGCCATGACGTTCAGCCACGAGATGGTGCGCCCGTTCTTTGTAGAGCAGATATATCGTGCCATGACCATCCTGCGCGGCGAACCCTATCACCACGACTGAAAAGCCAATCTCGATTAATTTTTTTTAACACTATGCCGCTTGCACAGTCCGGAAAATGGTCGTAACTTTGCAGCGCAAATGAGGCGATTTAGTGTAGTGGCCTAGCACGCCACCCTCTCAAGGTGGAGACTCGGGTTCGATTCCCGAATTCGCTAC
>CAMWRI010000070.1 GCA_947176585.1 uncultured Porphyromonadaceae bacterium | reverse complement strand
ACTTGATTTTACCGATCTCGGGAAAATATTCTTTTGCCATTGTCGTATAAGGTTTTAGGTTTATTTGTTTTCGTTAAACGATGAAATTTCAATGAGGTTGCCGTCGGGGTCGGCTATGTAGCAGGTGCGTTGGCCCCACGGCATAGTGGCGGGTGCGAACACGCCGCGCGCACCCATGCCGGTGCACCGCTCGTAGGCTGCGTCCACATCGGCGTAGCAGTCCACGTCGAAGGATATCTCCAGGGTGCCGTTCATGCCCTCGGGATAGCCGTACTTGCGGCCGGTCATTTCTTCGAAGAGATGGCGCGGATACATGATCAGGCGCATACCGTCGAGGGTCATGTCCACGTTGGGAGAGCCGCACCAGTCGGTGCTGAAGCCCATCACGTCGCGGTAGAAAGCCACCATCTCGGGCTGATTCACCGTGAAAAGACCTATAGTGTTGAATTTGAATTTCATGGACTTATTCAGCGAATTTGAATTTGGCTTTCACATCTGCGGCAGCTGACGAACCGCCCACGTAGGCCGTGAACGAGCCGGGTTCCGTGCGCCAGGCGTGTGCGCCCTCGTCGAAGAAGGCGAGCATCTCGGGTGTGATGGTGAAAGTCACTTCGCGGGTCTCGCCGGGGGCGAGCGTCACTTTCTCGAAGCCCTTGAGCTCCTTGGCGGGACGCAGCACGGAGGCTTTGTCGTCGCCGATGTAGAGCTGCACCACCTCGGCGCCCTCGCGGGAGCCGGTGTTGGTCACGGGCACGGTAAGCTCCAGCTTGCCGTCGGGGCCCAGCTCCTTGGCGGAGATGACGGGCTTGCCGTAGGTGAATGTGGTGTAGCTGAGGCCGTGGCCGAAGGCGTAGCGTGCGGGGATTTTCTTGGTGTCGTGCCAGCGGTAGCCCACGAGGATATCCTCGGCGTAGCGCTCCTGCGGGGCGCACACTCCGAAGAGCACGTCGCCCTCGGTACCCTCTACGCCGGGGTAGCTGTTGACATCGAAGGCGTGTGCGCCGTTGTCCTGCAGGCGCACGGGAATGGAGTAGGGCATCTTGCCGGAGGGATTCACGGTGCCGGAGAGCACGTCGGCCATGGAAGCGCCGCCCATGGTGCCGAGATAGCCCACGTGGAGGATAGCGGGCACGCGCTCGGCCCAAGGCATAGCGTATGCGTTGCCCACGATGTTGGCTATCACGGTGTTGGGGTTGGCGGCAATGAGGCCTTCGATGAGCTCGTTCTGGCCGAAGGGCAGTTCATACTCGCGGCGGTCGGTGCCCTCGCAGTCCTGATAGGCGTTCTTGTTGAGACCGCCCACGAAGATCACCACATCGGCCTCGGCGGCCTTCGCCACGGCCTCGGCACGCAGCGAGTCCTGCACGGCCTGGGGAATCACTTCCTCGAAGGAGTACATGGGCCTGCCTGCGGCATAGCCCTGTGCAAATGCAACGTTGTCTTCGCCGAATACCTTGCGGATTGCGTCGAGGGGCGACACATAGTCCTTCACCTTAAGCTCGGATGAGCCACCGCCGTCGCTGAGCTTGCGCACGGCGTTGTCGCCCACCACAAGGATTTTCTTGCCGGCGGCAGGGTCGAGGGGAAGGATACCGGTGTTGCGCAGCAGAACGATGCTCTCGTCGCCGATAGCCTTGGCTGCGGCATAGTGCTCGGGGCTGTGCAGCGAGCCGAAGGGTTTGTCGGTGTTCATGGCCGTGCGGAATATCAGGCGCAGGATGCGGCGGGCCTTGTCGTCGGCCACGCTCTCGGGCACTTCGCCCTTGCGGATGAGCTCCAGGAAGGGGCGTGCAAGGAAGAAATCGTCGTAGGTGAAGGTGCTCTCGGTCGTAAGGCCGTTGGTGAACGAGCCCATCTCGATGTCGAGGCCGTTCAGGGCTGCTTCGCGGGTGTCGTGTGCGCCGCCCCAGTCGGTGATCACCACGCCGTCGAAGCCCCATTCGCCGCGCAGGATATCTTCAAGCAGGCGCTTGTTGTGGCAGCAGTGCTGGTTCCACACCTTATTATATGCGCCCATGATGCTCCATGCACCGCCTTCCTGCACGGCGGCCTTGAATGCCGGGAGATATATCTCGTAGAGAGCACGATCCGACACGTCTACGTTTATATTTCCGCGCCAGTGCTCCTGATTGTTGAGCGCGAAGTGCTTCACGCAGGCTGCCACGCCGTTTTTCTGCAGCTCCTGCACATAGGGCACGACCATCACGGATGCCAGATAGGGATCTTCGCCCATATACTCGAAGTTGCGGCCATTGAGGGGCGTGCGGTAGATGTTCACGCCCGGACCCAGCAGCACGTCCTTCTCGCGGTAGCGTGCTTCTTCGCCCACGTTCTTGCCGTAGATGGCAGCCATTTCAGGATTCCACGTGGCTGCAAGAGCGGTGAGGGCGGGGAATGCGGTCACGGAGTCGTTGGTCCAGCCAGCGTGTCCCCAGTTGTCCCAGTTGATTTCTGCTCGCACGCCGTGAGGGCCGTCGCTCATCCACACCTCGGGGATTCCGAGGCGGGGCACTCCGGCCGAAGAAAATTTGCTCTGGGCATGGCACAGTGCCACTTTCTCCTCAAGGGTCATGCGCGAAAGGGCATCTTCCACGCGGTCTTCAATCGGAGCTTTGGGGTCAAGATAAACAGGGGTTGCGGCCGATGCTGAGCCGGCAGCAACGGCTGCTACGATTAAAGGAATGATTGTGCTCTTCATTTCTTGCTGTTTATGGTGATTTTTGATGAAGCGAGACCGGGAGATGAGGCGGTGAGGGTGGCCGGGCCTTCTTCTCCGTTGTTTTGCAATATCACGAGGGCTTTTCCGTAGAAAGCCTTGCGCTCGGGAGCCTTGAAGCGTTCCAGCGAGATGGGGCTGCCGTTGTCAACGCCGGCATTGAATGCCGAGCCGTCCACACTGAACGTGATCAGATTCTCGGCCAGTGGGCAAAGTGTGCCGTTTTCGTCCACCACTTCTACGGTCACATAGCTGAGGTCGCGGCCATCGGCCGTGATTTCGCTGCGGTCCGCCGTGAGGCGCAGCGCTGCAGGCGCGCCTGCCGTGCGACGCTCGGTGCGTGCCACTTCCCTGCCGTCGCGGCGGCTCACCGCAGTGAGCGTTCCGGGCTCGAAAGGCACCTTCCAGGCCACGTGGAAATCCTCGGGCCCCTTAGCGCGGGTGCCCAGGCTGCGGCCGTTGAGCAGCAGCTCCACTTCGTCGGCGTTGTTGTAGTAGGCCCATACGTCTACTTCCGTGCCGGGCTCCCAATTCCAGTGGGGAAGCAGGTGGAGCACCACCGAATCGGGCTGCCATTCGCTCTTGTACATATAATATATGTCCTTGGGGAAACCTGCAAGGTCGACGATGCCGAAGTAGCTGCTGCGTGCGGGCCAGCCGTAGGGCGTGGGCTCGCCTATGTAGTCGAAGCCGGTCCATACGAACTGGCCGGCGATGAAATCGTTGTCGCGCACCAGCCGCATCGTGCCCTCATGGGTGTTGCCCCAGGGTGCGTGGCAATTGTCGTAGCTCGAGCATGAGAATGAATCGTTGAAGAAAGGCTTATCCCAGCGTTCGGGCCACAGGCGTATGCTGTCGGCGGGCATGTCGTAGAAGCCGCGGGTTGCGAGTGCCGATACACTTTCAGTGACTATGAAAGGCATGCCGGGGAAGTTGCGGGGCACATCCTTGAACCAGTCATCGTGGTAGTTGAAACCTATGATGTCGAGCGCACCGCTGCGAAACAGGTGGTTGCCGGGATCAGGTTCATTGCAGCCGGCGGTCACGGGGCGAGATGGGTCGAGTGCACGCACGCGGTCGGCCAGTTTGCGCGTGAGCAGCGAGTTCACGCTCATCTCGCCCTCCGAGGCCAGCATCTCCTTGCTGTGGCCGAAGTTGAGGATCAGATTGGCTTCCTCAAGGCTCAGGGTGTCGGCTTTGGCGTCGGTCCATTGCTCGAGCACTTCGTTGCCTATGCTCCACATCACGATGGACGGGTGGTTGCGATCGCGGCGCAGCTGGTCGTCCATGTCGCGCTCATGCCATTCGTTGAAGTAGCGGGCATAGTCGTGGGCGGTCTTGCGCTTGCGCCACATGTCGAAAGTCTCGTCCATCACCAGAAAGCCCATCTCGTCGCAGAGGTCGAGCAATTCCGGGGCAGGCGGATTGTGGGAGGTGCGTATGGCGTTCACGCCCATGTCGCGCATGATTTCGAGCTGGCGGCGTATCGCGCGTTTGTTCACCACCGCTCCCAGCGCTCCGGCATCATGATGCAGGCACACGCCGTTGATTTTCATTCTTTTGCCATTGAGCGAGAAGCCTTTTTCGGCATCGAAATTGAAATAACGCAGTCCCACGGGTGCAATGTACGTGTCGAGCACTTCACCCGTAGCGGGATCCTGCACGAAGGTGGCGAGGTTGTAGAGATAGGGATCGTCGGTGCTCCAGAGGTGGGGCTTGTCTATCTCTATTTCGGAGCATACGGTGACTATGCCATTGCTGTCTCCTTTGGCGTCGGAAGAAACCGTGACTGATCCTGAGCGAGCCACCATTTTGCCGGAGGCATCGATCAGCGTGGAATACACCTGTGCTTCGCCGGCATGGCGGAAACTGAGCTCTGTGCTCACGTGCAGCGTGGCGTGGCTGTCGGTGACGTCGGCGAGCACCTGACGTCCCCACAGAGGCACGTGGATATCGCCCACTTTTCGGAGCCACACATTTCGGTAGATGCCGCAGCCGCTATACCAGCGGGAGTTGGGCTGCTCTGCGTTGTCCACTCGCACGGCCACCACATTGCGCCCCTCGTGCAGCCACGGCGTGAGGTCGTAGCTGAAGGAGATGTAGCCATAGGGACGCGTGCCCAGGTCGTGGCCGTTGATATAGACGGTGCTGTTCATGTAGGCGCCGTCGAAGTCTATGAATATCTGTTTTTTAAGGTCGGCTGCCGTCACTTCGAAGCTTTTGCGGTACCAACCGATGCCGCCCGGGAGGGCTCCGCCTCCGGTGCCGCTGGGATTCTCAGGGCTGAAGTCGCCCTCTATAGCCCAGTCGTGGGGGAGGGTGAGCTGGCGCCATGAGGAGTCGTCGTAGCCGGGTTGCGCAGCGGCGGGATCGTCGCCGAGGCTGAAGCGCCAGCCATGGTTGAATTCTACAGCACGACTGTCGGCAGCGTGCGAGCACAGTGCCGACAGTAGCAGGGTTAATCCTGTTAATATTCTGTTTAGCATGGTTTTAGAAGTATTAAGACTTGCAGACGCGCTGTGCATGAATGCACAGTCGCCTGCAAGCCTGGATAAAGGACTGTCAGAGTTGTACGCTCACGGCGTCGCCGTTGTATTCGACGAGCTTGCCGGCAGCGTTGAGGTCAAAGCCTTGAGGGCTATCGGGGCCCACCTTGACCACATTGAATTTGCGGTTTTTCAGCATCCCGGGGAATTCGCCCTTGCGCTCGCCTATGGTAAGTGTCGAGGAGGCTTCATCCCAGGTGATGGGGATAATGGCATATGCGCCCTTTTCATAGTTATAGTTGAGGTCTTCGTCTTCATAGAGCTTGAACGAGCCGTCGTTGCCGGTGTAGACGTAGAGGTCTATCACCTCGGCGGCTTTCTCTCCGCTCCACTGCATGTCCGGACCGAAGGGAATGATGCTGCCTGATACCGCATAGAGAGGTACGCGCTCGTAGGGGGCTGCCACTTCGAGTGCCTGACCGCCCTTAATGGCCGTGCCGTTGTAGAAATCATACCAGGTATGGCCGGCAGGGAAGTAGACGCTGCGGCTGCGGGCGCCATAGGCGGTGACGGGTGCCACCATCAGAGCGGGACCGAACATGTATTGGTTCTTGATGTCGCGCACGTTCTTGTCGGCGGGGAAGTCCATTACCAGCGGACGCATGATGGTGTAGTCGTCGAAGTGGGTCATGCCTGCCAGCGAGTAGATGTAGGGCATGAGGTTGTAGCGCAGGCGGGTGTAGTAGAGCATCGACTCATAGGCGGGATGGCCTTCGGGAGCGATGTTGTAAATTTCGCGGAAGGGCCACTGGCCATGCGCGCGGTAGAGCGGAGCGAAAGCTCCGAACTGGAACCAGCGGCTGTTGAGCTCGCGCCATTCCTTGAGGTCGGCATTCTCCACACCGGTTTTGTCGAACTGTCGCTGGGCGTTCACGTAGCGGTCTTCCACGCAGAAGCCGCCGATATCCATCGTCCAGTAGGGGATGCCGCTCATGGCGAAGTTGAGACCGGCGGCAAGTTGTGCCTCCATGTCTTCCCAGCGGGTGGCTATGTCGCCGCTCCAGGTGGCGGTGCTGTAGCGCTGCTGGCCTGCGAAGCCGCTACGGGTGAGCAGGAACACGCGCTTGTCCGGATCAACGCCGCGCTGGCCGTCGTAAATGGCCTCGGCGTTCATCAGGGCGTAGCCGTTGAAGTATTTTGCCGAGGGACCGAGATAGGTGGGACCGCAGAGGTCTTTGCGATACTGGATGTCGGTGCAGTCGCGTATATTGGGCTCGCTGGCATCCATCCACCAGGCGTCGATGCCAAGGGGATAGTAATGCTCATACATCTGATTCCAGAAGAGCTTGCGGGCATCGGGGTTGTATGCGTCGTAGAAAGAGCCGAGATAGCCGGGACCCACCCAGTCGCGGATGCTGTCTTTAACGGCCTGCTGATACATCCAGCCTTTCTCGTCGAATTCCTTGTAGTGCTCCGTGGTGGTGTAGAATTTGGGCCACACGCTTATCATCACACGGCCGTTCATGGCGTGTATGCTGTCCACCATGCCCTTGGGATCGGGGAAGCGGTTGCGGTCGAATTCATGGCTGCCCCATGCGTCCTGCGGCCAGTGGAGCCAGTCGATCACGATATTGTCGATGGGGATGTTGCGCTTGCGATACTCGGCGAGCGTAGACAGCACCTCCTCCTGGGTGTTGTACTTCTCGCGGCTCTGCCAGTAGCCCATAGCCCAGCGGGGCATCACGGGAGCCTTGCCCGTGAGGGTGCGGTAGCCGTGGATCACGTCGTCCATGGAGTCGCCGGCGATGAAGTAGTAGTCGATCATGTCCTGCATCTCGCCCCACCAGCTCATGTCGTTCTTGTTGATGTCCTCACCGGGGGTGTAGACACGCAGGCCGCAGTAGGCCACGCCGCCGTTGGGCTCCCATTCGATGCGCACGGGTGTGCGCTTGCCGGCTTCGAGGTGCACCGTGAACTTGTAGCTGTTGGGGTTCCAGGCCGTGCGCCAGCGTTCCGGAACCACGAGCTCGTTGTCGATGTAGACTTTCTGATAGCCCGAGTAATATAGGATAAAGTTGTAGTCGCCGGTGGTCTCGGGCACTATATCACCTTCATAAACGACTTTGCTGCCATAGAATTGGAAATCCTCGGGGGCGTTCACCACGTGGGCGAGGTCGCCGCGCTTGAGGTGCTCGAAATAGAGCTGCGGCTCGCGGCGGGTCATTGTCTTGCCGTCGGCCTGGGTGTAGGTGCCGGTAAGTGCTCCTTCCACGCCGTCTTTATCGTAGAGCTTGAAAGCGTCGCCCAGCTGTTTGTAGTCTTCGGGTCGGCCGAAGCGCAGGAGCGAGTAGCTGTCCCACAGCACTCCGTAGTTTCCGGTGGAAACCACAAATGGTACGGACACTTTAGTATTATATTGGAAAAGTTCCTCGTTGAGGCCCTTGTAGTTGAACTCGTTGCTTTGGTGTTGGCCGAGGCCGTAGAGGCCTTCCTCGTCGTCGGGCGAGGCGAACGTCTGCTGCACGGTGAAAGATTCCGTGCCTTCCACTTCGATGGGGGTGAAGCTGCGGCCCTCGGCGTTCTCGGCGAGGATGAGCTTGCCATCCTTGTCGTAGAATGTAACCTGACCGGTCACGGTGCTGAGCAGGGCGCTTATTTCCGGCGTGGCCACACGGATGGTGCTGTCGCTTTCCTGCTTGACTGTGTAATCGTTGTAATTGTCCTGCGGAACCACCAGCAGACTTGCGTCGTCGGCGAAATTTCCGTCGGGGGTTGCGCTCACTCTTATAATTTTAGGACCGAGCACCTGCAGGCGCACCTTGGCGGCGCCTCCTGATTTGGCCGGGTCCAGCTCCACGGTCACGCCGCGCGAGTCTTTAGAGTAGGCTTTTGCGCAACTGCCCAGAAGTCCCGGCATGGCCGTGCCGAGAATGATGAGCGATATTGTGCTAAGTTTCATGTGTAATGATTTTTGGTTGAATATATTCACTGTGCAAAATTACAAATATGCCACATATGGACGGGGTCTAAAATGTTGCCCCTTGGGTGTAAAAATGTTAACTTCTGCTTTCTTTTTCCTGGTATTGTGATGGGAGCACCCCAAATTCATCCTTGAAATACCGGCTGAAATACTTGGGGTTGTTGAATCCGCAACTGTAGGCTATTTCGCTGATATTCAGTTGGCTCTCGCGTAGCATCTGGGCGGCGCGCTTGAGCCTGAGCACTCGGATGAACTCAATCGGGGTCTTTCCGGTGATTTGTTTCAGGCGTTTGTAGAGATGAACGCGGCTCATGCCCAGTTCGGCGGCGAGATCTTCCACGGAGAGGTCGGGGCTGCTCATGTTGTCGTCCACATATTTCACCGCGTGTTCGATCAGCTTTTCGTCCAGCGAGGTGATGGTTATGCTGTGGGGCTCGGGCTCAATCACGGCTCTGTGGGCTCCCCGCCTGCGAAGATTCAGAAGCTTGGTGAGCCGCAGCCGGAGCTCGTCGATGTTGAACGGTTTTGTCATGTAGTCGTCGGCACCAAGTGTGAGGCCTTCGATTTTTGCTGATACATCGTGCTTGGCCGTGAGGATGAGCAGGGGGATGGAGGCTGTGGCAGGATCGCTCTTGAGGCGGCGGCACAGCTCTATGCCGTCCATACCCGGCATCATGAGATCGCTGAGAATCAGGTCGGGAGCATCACGTGAGATGTGAGCGAGGGCATCGTTGCCGTCGCTTGCTGTGATCACGGTGAAGTAGGCTGAGAGTTCCGAGTTGACGAACTGGAGCAGGTCGGGATTGTCGTCCACAACCAGCAGTTTGGCATCTGATGCATCGGGCTCCGCTTCAGACTGTGTTGCGGGAGCGGATGCTGCTGCGTGAGCAGCTTCGTGTATGGGAATCGACACTGTGAACACGGTGCCACGCACGCCGTTGTCGGCCACGGCCACGGTGCCGCCGTGCAGCTTCACGTATTCCGCCACGAGGTTGAGGCCGATGCCTGTGCCTCCCATGTCGCTGCCACTCTGATAGTAGCGCTCGAACACGCGCTTCTTGTCTTCATCGGGTATGCCGCAGCCTGTGTCGGACACCGTGATCTCGAGATTGCGGTCCACGCGGCTCAGTGCCACGTCCACTCGGCCGTTATCGGGCGTGAATTTGAATGCGTTGCTCAGCAGGTTCATTATGATTTTGCCCATCTTGTCTTCGTCGAACTCTATGGGCAGATATGCTTCCGAGCTGAAGAATGTGAGGTGGATATGCTTTTTCTCGCTCAGCGACGTGAAGCGGTCGCATATCGAGCGTACGAAAGCCACAATGTCGCCGCTCGAGAGGTTGAGTGTCATGCCTGCCACTTCGTGCTTGCGGAAATCGAGGAGCTGGTTCACGAGGTCGAGTAGTCTTTCGGCGTTGCCGTTCACCATTTCGAGCTTGCCGCGTGTGTCGGCGTCCATTGGCTTTTTCAGCAGTGAGTCGAGCGGGGCTTTTATGAGCGTGAGAGGCGTGCGCAGCTCGTGGCTCACGTTTGTGAAGAATTTGAATTTCAGTTGGTCCAGCTCTTCCTGGCGCTTGGCGGCTTCGGCTCGTTCGCGTCGCTGCGACAGGTTGCGCTCGTGGCGGCGCACCACGGCAAGCGCTCCCAGCACGAGCAGCACGAAAAGCACGGAGTAGACCAGCTTGGCCACCGGAGTGGCGTAGAATGGCGGCTTCACCACTATGCCCAGCGAGGCTACGTTGGCCGAGGGTACGCCGTCGCCGTTCTCGGCTTTCACGTGCAGTGTGTAGTGTCCGGGAGCAAGGTTGGTGTAGGAGATGTGGCTGCTGCCGAAGGGCAGTCGCTGCCATTCGTCGTTGAATCCTTTGAGCTGATAGTAGTAGACGGTGCTGTAGGGGTTTACGTAGTCGTCGGTGGCGAGCCACAGCGAAAACTCATTGTCGCTGTGGTCGAGTTCTATGCTTTCCAGATCTGAGATGCGGCGTGGAAGGAGCACACGACCGCCGTATTCGCGTCCCACCTCCACGGGCTCGTTGAAGAGCGACAGGCCGGTGAAGAACACTTGCGGAGCGGTGCCGCCGGGCCTTATGGCGTCGGGGCGGAAGCTGTTGATGCCGTAGAAGCCGCCCACCATCATTTCGCCGTCGGGGAGCGTCATGAGCGAGCGCTGGTTGAAGTCGCAAATTTGCAGGCCGTCGTTGCTGTTGAAAATGTGTGTGTCGAAAGTGAGGCTTCCGTCGGGAGCAGTCTCTACGGCTATAGAGGCGAGTTCGCCGCCCACTGCCGCCCACATTCCGTGATTGGCATCCTCGGCCACGCCCAGGGCGAAGCGCCGGGGGCGTCCCAGCGACACGTGATACAGCGAATCGGCGGCAGGGTCGTACACGCTCAGCCCCTCGCGTGTGGCCATCCACAGCAGGCGCCGGCTGTCCATCATCACTTGGTTTATGTTGATCTGCCCGAAGCCTTCCTTGCCGTATCGTCCGGCGTCGTACATGCCTAGCGTGCCGCTCTTGTGGTTGTACACGGCCACACCTGATGCGGTACCTATATAATATAAGCCGTCGGGTCCCTTTTCGATGGAACTTACGAAGCCGGAGAGCACCGGCGAGTTGCCGGGGTTGAGCATGCGGTGCGAGCCGGTGGCGGGGTCGTAAATATCCAGTCCACCACCCAGGGTGCCGGTCATGAGCAGGCCGTCGGGCAGGGGGCACACGGCCCACACGTGGTCGGAGGCGAGCCCGTCGGCTGTGGTGATGCGCTCGGTACGGCCGTCGGGACGCACGTGCAGCAGGCCGCCGCCGTATGTTCCGGCCCACACGTGGCCCTGCTTGTCGACGGCAACGTCCACCACCACGTCGGGCCTGCCGGCGGCCGGATCGGGATCATAGGTGCGCGTGGTGCCCGTGTTGCGGTCGGCGCACAGGAGTCCTGCTCCGTCGGTGCCCAGCCACAGCCGCTGGCCGTCGGGCGCTATGCAGTTCACGTCGGGGTAGGGGGTGAAGTCGAATTTGAATGCTTCGTCGTTGTACAGCGACACGCCGTTTTTGCGGGAACCCACCCAGATAGTGCCCAGCCGGTCTTCCATAAGGGTCGTCACTGTGCGCGAGTCGAGCGTGCGTCCGTTGGCCGGGTCACTCTCCACATAGTGCAGATTGCCGTTTTTCTCCAGCACCACGAGTCCTTCGTGGTCGTATCCTATCCACATTCGGCCGTTTGAATCCTGGAGCACGGCCATCACATAGCCCTGCGGCAGCGGGGTGGAGCCGTAGTTGTGCGACCACACTCCCGTGTCGGGGTTGTAGGTCCAGAGGCCGCGCGTGGAATACACCCACATGAGCCCTTCGCGGTCCACGTAGGCCTTATACACTTCTTCGGATTGGCCGTAGCTGTCCGGCACTCGCGCCGTGGCGCAAATGCGTGCTGTCTGCCGGTCCACGAGCACCACGTTGCCGAAGCGGTTCACATACAGGATCCGGCCGCGCGGAAGTTCGGCCACCTGTCCTGCCGGCGCTGCATCCAGCAGGCCGTCGGGGTCGGGCACTTTCACGGTGCTCTTTCCGTCGAACCTATATAACCCGTCGTGGTCCACGGCCATCCATGCCGTGCCCTCGGAGTCGAAAGCCACGTACGAAGGCGCTCCGTCTATGCCCATGGCGCGGAATTCGCGTTCCATTTCCTTGTCTTTTGTGAACCGGTCGGCCTTGGGGTCGAAAATGGCATACATGCCGCCCGCGCGCACCCACAGGCGGCCGTCGGGCGCACGCAGGATGCGCTCCACATAGCTGTCGTGGAGCGCCGTGCTGTCATTGTCGTCGCGCGTGTAGGATTTCACGCTGTAGCCGTCGTAGCGGTCGAGGCCCGATGCCGTGCCGAAGTACACGTAGCCTCCGTCCTGAAATATCACGTTGATGAGGCGGCTCGAAAGCTGTGTGTCGCCCGATATGTGGCGGAACTGGTAGCCTGGGGCGGCCGCCCGGGCGCTCAGGCAGGCCAGAAGGCACATGGCTGCGCAGTAAAACCTTGTTTTCATGGTCATGATACATTTGCACCACAAAAGTAACCATTTAAGCCCCATTGCGACACGTTAAAAATATGTTATAAAACATGTTTTGATATTTGTGCAACATTTTATACCCTTACAGATAACAAATGTGCAACTTCCTGCAACGCTTTATGCAGTGCATTTTGTGCTTGTATATATAATACTTCGGTTTTATTAACTTATCTTTGCATATCCGAAAGTGCATATTGTGCAATCAATCAAACAATCACAAATATTTACCTAAAATCATTATCAATGGCACAAACACTCTGCAAACAGCACCATTGGCTCGGCTCCGCAAAGGCCTTGCTCATGGCAATGTGTCTGCTGGTGGGTAGCCTGGCTGCAAGCGCTCAGTCGCTCACAGTCACAGGTACCGTTACATCGGCAGCCGACGGCGAGCCCCTCATCGGCGCTTCCGTCACAGTCAAAGGCGCCAAAGACGGCGTGACAACCGACATTGACGGCAACTACACCATCAAGGTCAATCAGGGCGCAACCCTGACCTTCTCCTATGTGGGCTTCACTCCCCGCGACATTGCCGTGACCGGCAACCGCCTCGATGTGGCTCTCACCGAGAACGCCGAAAACCTCAACGAACTCGTTGTGGTAGGTTACGGCGTGATGAAAAAGAAGCTCGTCACCGGTGCCACCGCCCAGATCAAGGGCGACGAAATCGCCAAGATGAACACCACATCGCCCCTGCAGGCCATGCAGGGTCAGCTCCCCGGCGTGAACATCACCTCCAACTCGGGTCAGCCCGGTGAGAGCATGAAGGTTCAGATCCGCGGTCTCGGTACCATCGGCAACGCTTCGCCCCTCTACCTCATCGACGGTGTGGGCGGCGACATCTCCACCCTCAACCCCGCCGACATCGAGAGCATCGACGTGCTCAAGGACGCTGCCTCCGCAGCCATCTACGGTGCGCAGGCCGCCAACGGCGTAGTGCTCATCACCACCAAGCAGGGCCGCGAGGGCAAAGCCACCGTTAGCTTCGACGGCTACTTCGGCTGGCAGAGCGTGGCCAAGAAGGTCGACATGCTCAACTCCCGCCAGTACATGCAGATCATGGACGAGCAGCAGATTGCCGAAGGTTCCGCTCCCTACGACTGGAACGGCATGAACAGTATCTGGCGCACCGACGCCGAAGGCAACCGTCTGGGCGTGTACGACACCGACTGGGTTGACT
>CAMWRI010000069.1 GCA_947176585.1 uncultured Porphyromonadaceae bacterium | reverse complement strand
CCCTCTGCTTGTAAGGCAGACGCTCTGAACCAGCTGAGCTAAGCGCCCGTTGAAAACGTTTTTCAACGGCTTTCGTGCGATGCGGATTTTGTAGTGGGCGCTGAGGGATTCGAACCCCCGACCCTCTGCTTGTAAGGCAGACGCTCTGAACCAGCTGAGCTAAGCGCCCGTTATCGCCGAAAGCGTTGCAAAGGTACAACCTTTTTTTGAATTGACAAAGTTTTTTTCTAAAAAAATGACTTTGCCTTCCGGGACGCGGACAAAAAGAGAGGCTGCGCCGTAAATATTGAATTACGGCACAGCCTCGTGGTTCTTTGAAATACGGCTTACTTCTCGAATTTCTTGACGATCACGGTGGCGTTGTGGCCGCCGAAACCGAAGGAATTGGACAGCGCGGCACGCACGGGGCGCTCCTGGGCGCGGTCGAAGGTGAAGTTGAGATTATAGTCGATGTTCTCGTCGAGATCGTCGGGCATGTGGTTGATTGTGGGGGGCACGACGTCGTTCTGCACGGCTTTGACGCTGAACATGGCCTCGAGAGCGCCGGTGGCACCCAGCAGGTGTCCGGTCATGGACTTGGTGGATGAGATGTTCAGTTTATAAGCGTGGTCGCCGAAAACTTCCTTGATGGCCTTTACCTCGGAGATATCGCCCACGGGAGTCGACGTGCCGTGCACGTTGATGTAGTCGATGTCGACGGGCTTCATGCCTGCGTCCTCAAGGGCGTTGTTCATGGCAAGGATGGCACCGAGACCTTCGGGGTGGGTGGCGGTGAGGTGGTATGCGTCGGCGGAAAGGCCGCCGCCGGCCACTTCGGCATAGATTTTGGCTCCGCGGGCCAGAGCGTGCTCGAGTTCTTCAAGCACCAGCACAGCCGCGCCTTCGCCCATCACAAAGCCGTCGCGGCTGGCGCTGAAGGGGCGCGAAGCCGTCTCGGGGCTGTCGTTGCGGGTGGAGAGGGCATGCATGGAGTTGAAGCCGCCTACGCCTGCGGGGAAGATAGCTGCTTCGGCGCCGCCGCTGAGCATCACGTCGGCTTTGCCGAGGCGGATGAGGTTGAAAGCGTCGATGATGGCGTTGTTGGATGATGCGCAAGCCGACACGGTGCCGAAGTTGGGCCCGTGGTAGCCATATTCCATAGAAATGTGGCCCGAGGCGATGTCGGCAATCATCTTGGGAATGAAGAACGGGTTGTACTTGGGACCGTTGGCTTCGTTGAGGGCATAGTAGCCGGCCTCTTCCTCGAAAGTGTGGAGGCCGCCGATGCCGGCAGCAACAATTACGCCTACGCGGTTTTTGTTGAGACTTTCGTCGCTGTCGAGTCCGGAGTCGGCCACGGCCTGACGGGCAGCTACGATGGCATACTGTGCGTAGAGATCGAGCTGGCGCAGTTTCTTGCGGTCGAAGTGTGCGGCGGGGTCAAAGTCCTTTACCTCGCAGGCAAACTGTGTCTTGAACTTGGAAGCGTCGAAATGTGTGATGGGACCTGCGCCGCTCTTTCCCTGGAGAGCGTTGTTCCAGGTGGTGTCCACGTCGTTGCCGAGCGGGGAGATGGCGCCGAGGCCGGTCACTACAACTCTTTTTAATTCCATATACAGTGTGAAGTGTGTGGGTTATTCTCGCGCACCGACGCCTCCGCCATATGGCGGAGGCGCGGGGTTATAGGCGGGAGAGGGGAGGTATTACTTGTTGGCTTCGATGTAGGCAACGGCGTCGCCGACGGTAGCGATCTTTTCAGCCTGGTCGTCGGGAATGGTGATGCCGAATTCCTTTTCGAATTCCATGATGAGTTCTACGGTGTCGAGGGAGTCAGCACCGAGGTCGGTGGTGAATGCTGCGGTTTCAGTAACCTGACCTTCGTCTACGCCGAGCTTGTCGACGATGATAGCTTTTACGCGATCTGCAATTTCAGACATAGTTGTATGATTTAAAAATGATTAGTGATTCTTTTTCACGTTTCAGGGTGCAAAGTTAGCGAATAAATGTGAATTACGGAAATTTTTCGGTAATTTTTTGCAACAGGCGTCTCCTAAGCGGCTTTCAGTCCGGTATCTCGATTGTGAGTCCATCGTGCGCGAGAGCCACGCCGGCGGGTAGTGTCACGGTGGCGTGGGGCGGCATGTGGTGGCTCATGTGGGTGAGCCACGTGTGCCGAGCGCCCACACGGGCGGCTGCCTCGAGCGCTTGCTCGAGATTCATGTGTGAGAGATGCTCCTCGGGCCGGAGGGCGTTGATCACGAGTGTGTCCACGCCTTCCATTAGGCGGAAAGTGCTGTCCGGTATGGTCTTGGCGTCAGTGATATATGCGAGACGCTCTATTCTGAAGCCTATGATGGGCAGGCGGAAGTGCATCACCGGCAGCGGGACGATGCGGATGCCGGCTGCCGTGAAGGGTTGCTCGGGGTTGATGCGCTCCATCGTGAACGCGGGCACGCCGGGATAGGGGTGTTCGGCGAAGCAATAGGGCAGGCGGGCGCGCAGGTCGCGCTCCACATCGGCGGTGCAGTGCACGGGAAAGTGCCGGCCGTCGCCGCACCAGGGCCTGAGATCGTCTATGCCGCCCACGTGGTCGTAGTGGATATGTGTGACGAGCAGGGCATCCAGGTCGGGCGAGCCGGTGCGCAGCATCTGCTCGCGGAAGTCCGGGCCGCAGTCTATGAGCAGCCGTCGCCCGTGCGTCTCCACGAGGGCCGAGCATCGCAGGCGCCTATCGCGCGGATCGGGAGATGTGCAGGTGGCGCAATGGCAGCGTGGCTGGGGCACTCCTGTGGATGTGCCGGTGCCGAGAAAGGTGAGTTTCATAGCCTGAAAGAAGATAACATTCCGTCTTCAAAAACCAGATATATCCCCTCGCCGTAGCTCCAGCGTTCGATCATGCCGGCGCGTGTGGGGATTTGCTCTGTGCGAGTGGGGCTGCCCAGAGCCAGTCGGCATTCGTCGCGAGTCATGCCTGTTTCCACGCGGGAGTTGACGATCAGCTCCCACACGTCGTCGGTGATGCGCGGATAGCGGTCGCGCGGATTGGTGAAGGAGAATATCGTGGCGAAGCTGCGCGGGGCTTTGTCGCCGCTTAGGCTCATCATCACCATGGCGGTGTCGGCGGGCGCTTGTTCGGGCGTGAATATCACGGCGGCGGGATAGATGCCGTCTGTCCCGGGTTGGACGCTCAGGATTCTTACGGGAATGTGGCGCTTGCCGGGGCGCGTGCGTCCGTCGGTGCGTCGCCATAGCGGAGTGCTAATATAATATATGTGTGACCGCATCAGGCTGTCGGCCTGCTCCACGGGCAGCATTTCCACGGTGAAGGGTATCTCGAGGCGTTCGCGCTCCAGCACATTCTGCCGAGGGGAGTCGATGCGGTAGCGCAGGGTGTCGGCGCGGTCGGTGGTGAGCGCCACGTAGGTGGCTCCTTCTCCTGTGAGCGAGGGGGCATCCTCAAATGCCTCAAAGCTCAGGGTGGCGCCTTCGAGATTGTCGGCGCGTCCGTCGGTGTAGGCAAAAAGGCGCTCGATACGGGAATCGGCCACGCGGAATCGCTTGCCGCTCGTCCATGCAGCCGGGGGCTGCGGGCCCACGGAGGCGAGGAACAGCATTTCCGGCGTGGGCGTGGCGGCAGCCTGACGGCGAACATCGCCGGCGGTGATGCGTGGCGTGCTCTCTATGCCGGTGAAGCACCCCGTGAGAGCTGCTGCGGCGACTGCTGCCGAAAAGAATCTGATGGCTGAAGAGCGGATCATCTGGAGGCCGGGGATATACCGAGGTTGTGGAATATGAAGCTGTAGATATCTGCCCATTCGTCCATCACCTTTGCAATGGGCTTGCCTGCTCCGTGGCCGGCTTTGCTGTCGATGCGGATTAGCTTGGGTGCGGAGCCTGTGTTGGCAGCCTGAAGCGTGGCGGCGTATTTGAATGAGTGGGCGGGCACCACGCGGTCGTCATGATCGGCTGTCGTCACCATTATGGCGGGGTAGGGCGTGCCGTCGGTACGGATGTTGTGCAGCGGGGAGTAGGACAGCAGGTAGGCCGCCATCTCCGGTGAGTCGGCGGACGTACCGTAGTCGTGCGCCCAGTTCCAGCCTATGGTGAAGAGGTGGTAGCGCATCATGTCCATTACGCCCACGCGGGGAATTGCCACGGCGAAGAGGTCGGGGCGCATGTTGGTGCAGGCTCCCACCAGCAGACCGCCGTTGCTGCCGCCCTCTATGGTGAGCAGTTGCGGGGTGGTCCAGCCGTTGGCTATGAGCCATTCAGCGGCTGCGATGAAGTCGTTGAACACGTTGAGCTTCTGCTGTTTGGTGCCGGCTTCGTGCCAGGCTTCGCCGTATTCCGAGCCGCCGCGCAGGTTGGCCTGGGCGTAAATGCCACCGTTTTCGAGCCATAGCAGGCGGTTGGGGTTGAACGAAGGGCCGAGGGCTATGTTGAAGCCTCCGTAGCCGTAGAGGTAAACGGGGTTGGTGCCGTCGGGCTTAAGGTCGCTTCTATAGGTGATGAACATCGGCACGCGGGTGCCGTCGGCCGACGTGTAGAACACCTGCTCGGTGGTGTAGCGCGAGGGATCGAACCCGTCGGGTGCCGGAGTGTAGAGCGCTTCCGATTTGTTTTCGCTCTTGTCGTAGATATATATGGATGTGGGGTGCACGAAGCTCGTGAAGCTGTAGAACACCTCAGGGTATTTGCGCGAGGCCGAGACGGCCACTGTACCGGGTGCGGGCAGTGCTATTTCCTGCATATTCCCGCCGTCGGCAGCGTCGGCTATGTAGAGACGGTTCGCGGCATCTTTGTCGTAAACGAGCAGCAGGCGATTTTGAGAAGGTGTGACGTTCTTGAGCACGGCATCCGGGCGTTCTGCCACGATTTCTTTCCAGTGCTCCCGGTCCGGGGCTGCAGGATCAATCTCTACAAGCCGATAGTTGGGCGCGTCTATACCGGTGTAGACAAGCAGATTCCCGTTCGGCAGAGCCTCAACCACCTCGATTATCTGTTCCTGCGAGGGCTCGATGGTTACGAAGGGCGAGCCCGGAGTCATGAGGTTCTTTACGTATAGTGCGTTGCCGTTGCCCGCGCCGCTGCCGGTGACAACCAGATAGCCCTCTCCGGAAGTCACGTCGGCGGTGTGGAAGTGCAGGGGTTCGTCGGGGTTTTCATATACCACGATATCTTCCTCCTGCGGCGTGCCCAGGCGGTGGTAATATATTTTATGGTATTCGTTGGCCATGGAGAATTCCTTGCCGGCCTCCGGGCGTGCGTAAGCGCTATAGTAGAAGCCGTCGCCGTGCCATGCTGCGCCCGTGAATTTTGCCCATTCTATATGGTCGGGAAGCAGCGCGCCTGTGGCGGTGTCGAGAACGAAGATTTCGGTCCAGTCGCTGCCGCTGCGCGAGATTGTATAAGCGGTGTAGCGTCCGTCGGCGCTCTGAAATAATCCGGTGAGGGCCACCGTTCCGTCGTCGCTCAGCGTGTTGGGGTCGAGAAACACCTCTGCGTCCGAGCCGTCGGGAAGCGTGGAGCGATACACCACGGCCTGATTGCGCAGCCCGTCGTTCACCGAGAAGTAGTATTTGCCGTCGTTCTCGCGCGAGGGAAGTCCGCGCTTATTATAATTATTGAGTACGGCCAAGCGATCGCGCAACTCTGTGCGGAAAGGGATTGCGTCGAGATATGCGCGCGTCACGGCGTTTTCGGCCTCAACCCAGCCGAGCGTTGCGGCGGCGGTGTCGTTTTCGAGCGGGCGGAAAGGGTCGGCCACTTCGGTGCCGAAATATATATCGGTTGTGTTGTCGGCCGGCGCCTCCGGATAGGATGCCGGGGCGAGCGGGCCGGATGCTGAGGCTGGTATCGACATTGCACAGATGCATAGATAAATGTAAGGCTGTTTCATTTGCGGGCTCTTACTATTTTTTAAAAATTGAAGTTTTTATCGCTTAATTGTACGCAAAATTACAAATTTTGCTCTAAAAATTTTATAATTTCCCACAAAAATACTAATTTTGCAGCGTGTAGTCCCATACAATTGGGGCGACTGCCGGTGTGGAAGCGGCCAAAACTGCGACGTGCCGGTGGTGTTTCGTATAGCTTAAAAAATTAATACTCAATATGTACAGCTTATGAAAAAGATTTCCCAACGCCTCCTTGTGGCAGCTGTGGTAGTTGCTGCGGGTGTTACCGCCCAGGCGGAAGTCCTGAGCCCTGAGCAGGCTCTGAGCCGTGCCCTTCCCCAGGCACGCCATGCTGCTCCCGGCCTGGCCAAGCCCGAGCTGGTGTACACGGCCGAAGCCGACGAGCTCCCTGCCGTGTATGTGTTCGCTAAAGAAAACAAGGGTTTCATGGTAGTTTCGGCCGATGATCAGGCCACCGCTCTTCTGGGTTACGTAGACAAAGGCAACTTTGATGCCGAAAAAATGGCTCCCGGCCTTAAGTACTGGCTGGGCGAATATGCACGCCAGATTGCCTTCGCCCGCGAAAATGGCAACGGCGAGGCCGCTCCCCGCATGGCACGTGCAGCCCGCACTGAAATTGAGCCCATGCTCAAGACCCTCTGGGGCCAGGACACTCCCTACAACAACAATGCTCCCTCTATCAACGGCACCAAGGCTCCCACCGGTTGTGTGGCCACTGCTGCCGCTCAGGTGATGAAGTACCACAGCTATCCCGCAGTGGGCACCGGCAAGTTCAAATATGATGCTAAGGTGGGCTCGCAGACCGTGGAGCTCAGCATCGATGTGGAAAATACTCCCCTGCAGTGGGATCTCATGCTCGATACCTATACTTCGGGCGCTACCGCTGAGCAGAAGGATGCCGTGGCCACGCTGATGCAGATGATAGGCTATGGTGTGGAGATGAGCTATACTCTTTCCGGCTCCGGCGCGCAGACCTGGAAAGTTGCCAAGATTCTCGCCGAAAACTTCGGCTACGACAAGTCTATCCAGTATCTCGCCCGCGAGTGCTACACTCAGGCCGAATGGGAAGATATGCTCTACAACCAGCTCAAGAACGTGGGCCCCGTTCTCTACGACGGCACCACCATCAATCAGGAAGGTCATGCATTTGTGTTCGACGGCTATCAGGAAGATGAAGAAGGCAATGCATTCTTCCACGTAAACTGGGGCTGGGACGGCATGAGCAACGGCTACTTCGCAGTGGGCGCTCTCGATCCCTCTGCAATGGGCACTGGTGGCGCAGCTTCCGGTCTCGGCTTCAACTTCGACCAGAACGCCACCATCAACGCTATGCCCGACAAGGGCGGCCAGCCCAAACCCGTTGTGGCAGCTGCTTCCAGCACCCCCGGTCAGGGCCTCATCATGACCCCCGAAACCCTCAACCTTGGTCGCGAAGTGACCGTGGGCTACGAGGGCGGCGGCTTCTACAGCTACACCTGGTACACTCTTCCTGCCATGAAGTTCGGCCTGCACATTGTGGGTGAAGGCCAGGATTTCTATCGCTGGGGCTCCGTCAAGACCGACCTTGCCACTCTTTATGGCGCCAGCAGCTACGGCGTGCTTCTCTCCGGTGTGAAAGAAAACGGCACGTACACCCTTACTCCTGTCTACAAGGTGGGTGAGGTTCCTGAAGACGGCGATACCACCGGCGACGACATCATCAACGACCAGATCTACAACATGGAGATCCCCTACGGCGGTGTGCGCCAGTACATCCTCAAGACCAGCGTGCACAACGCCACGCTCGAACCCGTGGGCGTGGATGTGACTGTTGAGGATATGAAGATTTTCGTCAAGACCGGTGGAGACTACAACGAGACCTACGAGCTGAAGCGCAACAACGCCGCCAAATGGGAAGGCACCTTCGTGAACAACGGCGAGTTCTACTACTACAGCCACGTTATTCCCGCGTTCTTCACCAAGGTTTACGGCGATTACGAGGTGTTCTACGAGATGCCTTGCTTCACCCTCAGCCTTGCTCCCGGCGAGACTCACGTTTATGAGTTCGAAAAGCGTGTGACCTCCACCTTCGGATTCGTGGATGGCTCCGACTATTACTTCGGTTTCTACAATCCCGAGTCCAACAACATCGTGAGCCCCCTCGTGAAGTTCCACTACGGTACCGTATATGGTGGTATTCAGGACGTTGAAGCAGGTGATGATCAGCCTGCCGAGTACTATAACCTCCAGGGCATCCGCGTGGCACAGCCCGCCGCCGGTCAGATTTACATCGTTCGTCGCGGCGACAAGACCACCAAGGAATTTGTGAAATAAGCCATAATTTCTAATATATCATAGTGCTGCGCCCCTGGCCCGGATGTGGGCAAGGGGCGCAGTTGTATTAAGCTGAATATGAAAATCGTTAAAATACTCGCGCTTATGCTTTCACTCGCAGCCGCAGCATGTCATGCCCCGCAGCAGGCACAGCCCGCCGCGGATACGCCGGAGGCCGCTCCCGCGAAAGCTCCGGGGCGAACTGTGTCCATGCGTCCCCGTGCCCTCGTGTATAAAACGAGTGTGCCGTGCGCCGATAATGTGGCTATCAGCCTCAATCCCGCCGGCACAGCCGTGCAGAGCTATCCGGCGCCCGGCGATGTGTCGGCCGCGAGCGCTCCCGTCGAGCTGCCCGGCGGCTGGTATCTCGACCGTCGCGGTATTGGTCCCAACACTGCCTTCATCACCCTCACATATGAGGAATACTCGCATCTCAAGCAGGCACCGTCGCCCGAGGAGCTGATGAAGATGGTGATTCCGGGGGCCGAGGTCACGGAGATGCGTAGCCTCGATATGTCGCCGGCACGGGCTGCGGCCGATACGGCGGCCGTGATTCGCGCTCTTGAACGTTGAACCCATATCAATCACACCATGAAAAAACTGATAATCACAGCGGCCCTGGCAGCCTTGATTGCTGCGCCGCAAGCTCTGGCGGAAACCCGCACCGTGGGAGGCGCGGCCTATCTTCTGTCCATGCCCAAGGATATGAGCGAGGATTTTCTCGACATGAGCAATACCTATTTCTTTGCCGACAGCCTCGTTGACTTCGACTCCGCTACGGGTTCGGGCACGATCAAGTGGCGCCGCCACCAGCTCATGCCGCGTCAGGCATTCAATGCCAACACATACCTGCATCAGCCGTTGCAGAGCCTTGACTTTCCGAATACGGCCTATCCGCAGGACCCGGAACTGGGAATGAGCGTCACCCCGATCAATGAACGCACGCTGCGCGTGAGGGTGCACACCTCGGCGGTGCTCCCCGACGACAGTGCCGACGAAGTGATGCTCGTGGCCGAGCCGCAGGCTCAGCCCGGCTCATGGAAAGCCGTGCGCATGGCTGATGGCGGCGTGCAGTATGCTTCGCCCTACGGTATTCTCGAAATCAAGGCTTCGCCCTGGCGTATCGTGCTCAAGGATGCTTCAGGCCGCGAGCTCACCCACACCCGCGTGTGGGGCGACAACGACAGCACCCAGATCAAGGTGCCGCCATTCAGCTTCATAAAGCGCGGCAGCGACAACACTCGCAGCATCAATCCCGTATTCTCCCTCGCTCCCGGCGAGAAGATTTTCGGCCTGGGCGAGAGCCCCACGGCGCTGAACAAGGCCGGCCAGAAGCTCAACCTTTTCGTGACCGACCCGCAGGGTCCTGAAGGTCGCGACATGTACAAGCCCATCCCCTTCTGGTTCAGCAACCGCGGTTATGGCATGTTCATGCATACTGCTGCCCCCGTGACCATGGACATGGGCAACAGCTACATCGGCGCCAATAAGATTTTCATGGCCGACGAGGATATGGACTTCTTCATCTTCTTCGGCGAGCCCAAGGACATTCTTTCGGAATACACCGCGCTCACCGGTCGCCCCGGCATGCCCCCGCTGTGGAGTTTCGGCACATGGATGAGCCGCATCAGCTATTTCACCGAGGACGAGGCACGCGACGTGGCCGCGCAGCTGAAGAAGAACCGCATTCCCGCCGACGTGATTCACCTCGACACGGGCTGGTTTGACGTAGACTGGCAGTGCGACTATGAGTTCTCGCCCGAGCGTTTCGCAGATGCCGCGAAGATGGTAAAGGACCTGCGCAAGCAGGGCTATCATATATCGCTGTGGCAACTCCCTTATTTCGTGCCGGGCAACAAGTACTTCCCCGAGCTCGTGGAGAAGGGGCTGGCCGTGAAGAACGGCCGCGGAACTCTCCCGTATGAGGATGCGGTGCTTGACTTCACCAACCCCGCCACCGTAGACTGGTATCAGGACAAGATCAAGAAGCTCATCGGAATGGGCGTTGGCGCCATCAAGGTCGACTTCGGCGAAGCAGCTCCCATCGAGGGCGTTTATCACAACGGCCGCACCGGATGGTATGAGCACAATCTCTATCCGCTGCGCTACAACAAGGCCGTGGCCGATGCCACCCGCGACGTGAGCGGCGAGAATATCATCTGGGCACGCTCCGCATGGGCCGGCAGCCAGCGTTATCCCCTACACTGGGGAGGCGACGCCGCCACCACCAACACCGGCATGCAGGGCACCGTGCGCGCCGGCCTGTCGCTCGGTCTATCCGGCTTCCCCTTCTGGAGCCACGACATGGGCGGATTCGTGACCTCAACTCCCGAGAGCCTCTATCGCCGTTGGCTCCCCGTGGGCTTCCTCACCTCCCACACCCGCGCTCATGGGGCACCTCCCACTGAGCCCTGGCTCTACGACAACAAGGAGTTCACCGACTATTTCCGCCGCTGCGCCGAGATGAAATACTCGCTCATGCCCTATATCTACACCCAGGCCACCGAGAGTGCCGCAAATGGCTGGCCCATGTTCCGCGCCATGCTGCTGGAATACCCCGAAGATCCCGGTGTGTGGAACATCGACGACCAGTATATGTTCGGCTCCGACATGCTCGTGGCACCCCTCTTTGAGGAAGGCTTCGAGCGCGACGTCTATCTGCCCGGCGACAAGCCCTGGCATGATTATCAGACCGGCAGCGTCTACCAGCCCGGCTGGCAGCACATCAATGCCGACGGCCCCCTGCAGTGCATCATCCTCGTGCGCGACGGCGCCTCCATTCCCCACGTCAAGCCCGCCCTCCACGCCGAGGATCTCGACTTCGACCACATCGAATGGCGCCACTACGGCACACCCGCCGGCCCCTCCGCCCGCGGCGTCGTCATCCCGCAGAAGTAAACCCCGTTTTATAAGTCGAGGGTCGCCCGCCGGGCGACCCTCGATGTTTTATAAAATTTGCGAAACAAAAGCCTCGATTATAAGTTTATATATGTCTTTGGATTGCAAATTATCGATATAATATGAGGGGATTGAGGAGTATCCAAATTTAGCACCGAGTATAGCGCAGCCTACCGCAGCATTGGTGTCGGCATCCCCGCCTTCATTTACAACTGAAAGTAAACCGTCTTCAAAAGAAGAAGCATGCCAATAGGCCCATAAGGCAGCTGAAAGCGTGCGTAGAGTATAACCCACAGAATCCGCTTTGTCCAATTCAAGTGAAGAAATATCACTGCTTATGTACGCTGCGTCAATCCATTCTCCTATCCGCTGGTCATAATGATTGCCTATGTGCTTAATTTCGTCAACAGATAATTGCTTGTTGTTCCATATTAGGTTATGGATTATTAGGGAGACAATGACGCATGAGCCTATACACCGAGGATCATAATGCGTCAGTTTGCAGATTGTCTCAGCTTGTTGTTCTGTGCGAATTTTCGGGATGCCTACTACGGAAGTTCTCATAAGAGCTCCGTTGGCTGCACTTTTATGCCGGGAAATATCCCACATGATTTTTGAGCAAAGTTCGGGTTGTTCGACGTAATCACTCATGCATAACACTTTAAAAGTATTGTTGCCAATTCCCATCGGAGCGCCGTTGAACCAGCCTTTAAAGTTCTCTGCTACTTTATTGATATTAAACTCCTGGCCATCGTAGGCTTTTAGTATGCACAACATCATGTCGGTGTCGTCTGTCCATGCGCCTTTCTCCCATCTCTTTCTGTGTGAGTCCTGATGTATCTGTTCGTATCGTGAAAGGCCATCTGGATAAATATTCTTGATTTTGGATTTGCACATGAATTCTGTGCCGAGACCGAGTGCATCTCCGATAGCTTGCCCGTAAAGGCAACCGAGAATTTTATTTCTTACGATATTCATATTAATGAAATCTATTTTTTATGTTGATAATATTAAAAACGAATGAGAGAAACATGTAGATTGCAAATATACTTAATAGTTAGGAAATGGTTGCGGAGTGAGGGTATAAAAATCCCCGGTAAGAATAACTGTTTTATCGCGATGCCGATTGGCAGTTATCGCTTACGCGGGGTTTAGACATTTGATAGGCCTATTTATTCAGGAAATTGTTAATGATTGTTTCCGTATTGGCAGATATGTCCGTTTCGTTGATGGATAGTTTGCGCACGCCCATCGCGGTGAACCAATCTGTCAGTATTCTTTTCATGCGGATGTATTCTGTGGATGTAGGTGGTGTGATTTCCAGCATGAGTACTTCAAGATTCTCAAGTCCGTCTCGCTTTACGATTAGGGAAGAATTCGGTTTGGCCAGCGTTTGAGGTAGAATATAAGAATAGGCATTTCCCCAGGCTATTTTATTGGCGGTGTGAAATATATAGCCATCGGTAATAATAACGAGCACGTTGCGGTAGCCTTCGCGAATACATAGCTGGTCTACTTTTTTGTTGCTGAAGAATCCCCAGATGTCGCTTCCGATCCAGTGATGAGACTTAATAGTGCTGTTGTAGATGGATAGAAGATTTTCTTGATACGAATTTTGGAAGTTGATAACGGACTTTTTCTTTTGAGTCACCTCCACTTTGCTCAGGTCGAGGTTGAGCGACTTGGCAATCGTATTGATGTTGGGCTGGCTGGGTTGCGGATAGAATAGAATCTGGAAGTGATCCTTATTTGCCAGGATATTCTTCTTGCATCGGTTGAGGAACGACTCGAAGATGCAGTTTATCAAGGCTGTGTCGTTCTCAAGTTGAGAAACCGCACCTTTTCCTTTCACGATTCTGTCTGAAAGGTCGAGATAGACAGATAGATTTAAGGGTATTGGTGAGGCGGGCGGTGTAGATGGTTTTATTACTTTCGATGCGCTTTTTGTTTCTGTGGTTTCGCCGCTGCAGGAATTAGCTATCCACGCGATGCATATACCGAGTGCGCACGCAGTAGCGATTAGGATTGCCTTTTTCATTTCCGTTAGAGATTGGTTATCATGTTGTTGTAAATCGTGTGGGCTTGTTGCTGCTGGGAAGAATTGGATACGAGCTGCGGCATGATTGCAATCCAACCTGCAAAGAAATCAGCAAGCGCTGTTTTCATCAGGTGAGGATTGATAAATACCCCTTTCTGAATTTGCTTCGTGAGATTTTCTATCTGAGCAGTGTATTTGTCAATATCTGCTTGTGCAGGCGCCACATCTTTCTGTAATTTTAATAATTGAGCTTTGTTGTCTCTTATTTGGTTCTTAATTGCATTGATCTCTCGCTTGTTTGAGCGGAGCTCGGAGTACGCGGTCATGGTCATATCAAAAACGATGCCCCATATCACATATACGATAAAGCCGCAGAATATGACTGCCCATGTGTTGATGTCGCTTATGGCAATGTCAAAACTATAGGGCGGCATCTCTGTCCAACTACTTAATGTTTCTATTTCGTAGTATTGCTGTCCGATAAAAATCCTATCAACTCATAAAGCAAGGCTCGAACACTGAA
>CAMWRI010000068.1 GCA_947176585.1 uncultured Porphyromonadaceae bacterium | reverse complement strand
TGTTTACCTTGTTTCCTGCGTTTACGATGGCTTCAATATTGTCGAGCAACTGGCTGAATTCCAATCCGTTGAACGATGCAACTTCTCTGAGGTCTATCTTGCGGTCGATGCTTTTGATGATGGAGATCTTGAGGTTGCCCGGCATTGGCACTTTGCGCACCCGCAGATCTTCAGGCCGCTCAATCTCGTTTTCGTCAACGTAGGTCTTGATCACCCGCAGGAATTCCTCTCCGTAGCGTTTTGCTTTGCCGGCTCCCACCCCGGGGATGTTCTGAAGCTCCTCAAACGTGATGGGATATGTGGTGGCCATGGCTTCAAGAGAAGGCTCCTGAAATATCACGAACGGCGGCAGGTCGAGCTTGCTAGCGGTCTTTTTGCGCAGCGACACCAGAATGGCGTATAGCTCAGGGTCCGCGGCGCAGCCGCTTCCGGATTTTGCCTCCTCTTCTTCCTCATCATCAAAGTCATTGTCTTCCACAATTTTGAACGACTTCGGATGTTCCATATATTCCCTGCCCTCTGCCGTGATGTGCAGCAATCCGTAGTTCTCAATGTCTTTTTCAATATAACCGGCCAGAATAGCCTGCCGCAGAACCGCGTTGATGTGGCGAGTATCAGTGCCCTGGAGAATGCCGAACACCTCCAGTTGGTCGTGTTCGTAATCACGAATTTTAGCGTTGGCATGACCTCTCACCACGTCAATTACGTAGTCGGCCTTGAACTTTTCTTGTAAAGCGGCGATGGTGTCGAGCACCGCCAAAAGATCATCTTTTGCTTCCACTTTTTTCTTGATATCTCGACAGTTGTCGCAATTACCACAATTATCGCTTTCAAATTCCTCTCCGAAATAATGCAGAATACTCTTTCGACGGCACACCGACGATTCGGCATATGCAGCTGTTTCGAGAAGCAACTGCTTGCCTATTTCCTGCTCGTTAAGTGGTTTGCCCTGCATGAACTTCTCCATTTTCTGGAGGTCTTTATACGCATAAAAGGTCAGGCAATATCCCTCTCCTCCGTCTCTGCCCGCACGACCGGTCTCCTGATAGTATCCTTCAAGACTCTTGGGCATGTCGTAGTGGATGACGTAGCGCACATCCGGTTTGTCAATACCCATGCCGAAGGCGATTGTGGCTACTATCACATCCACTCTTTCCATCAGGAAGGCATCCTGATTGGCCGAGCGTGTGGCGCTGTCCATACCCGCATGATACGGCAATGCAGGAATATTGTTGACCTTGAGAAACTCTGCGAGCTCCTCCACTTTCTTCCTGCTCAGGCAATATATGATCCCGCTCTTGCCGCGTCGCTGATTGATAAAACGGATTATATCGCGGTCGATGTTTTTCGTCTTAGGGCGTACCTCGTAATATAGATTGGTTCGGTTGAACGACGACTTGAACAGCGATGCGTCCGACATACCCAGATTTTTCTGGATATCATGCTGAACCTTGGGAGTGGCTGCAGCAGTGAGGGCGATAATCGGGCGCACGCCTATCTCGTTGACAATAGGACGTATTCGCCGATATTCAGGGCGGAAGTCATGTCCCCATTCCGAGATACAATGCGCCTCGTCGATGGCGTAGAACGACACTTGAATCTGCTTCAGGAACTCAATATTGTCCTCCTTTGTGAGTGATTCCGGAGCCACATACAGCAGTTTGGTCTTGCCTGTGAGTACATCAGATTTCACCTGATCTATTGCGGCGCGATTGAGAGATGAGTTGAGGAAATGTGCCACGCAGTCGTTTTCGCAGAAACCACGCATGGCATCGACCTGATTCTTCATCAGGGCTATAAGAGGAGATACCACAATTGCGGTGCCAGGCATCATCATTGCAGGCAACTGATAGCACAGCGACTTACCTCCGCCGGTGGGCATGAGCACGAACGTGTCGTGACCGTCAAGCAGATTGCTGATTATTGCCTGCTGGTTGCCTTTGAACTGGCTGAATCCGAAGAAACGTTTCAATGCATCAAAGAGTGAGAGGGGAGCTGCTGCCATTGCAATGTGTGTGGTACCTGGTTAATTTGAAAGCTTATATCTCTTAATGTATTTTGGTTATAGTTATTTTGCCTGCGCTTCGAGATGCGCGGCTTCCACTCGGGCTTTGGCGTATTCCCGAGTGACAGTGTAGTCCTTTACCCCGCTGCTCGGCACCTCAAACATAGCGTCAACCATGATGGTCTCGACGATGCTGCGCAAACCGCGAGCACCCAGTTTGAATTCGACAGCTTTATCAACAATGTATTCGAGACAATCGGGCGCAAAGGTGAGCTTGACGCCGTCCATCTCGAATAGTTTCTGATATTGACGGGTGATGGCGTTGCGGGGCTCCGTGAGAACACGCAACAGAGCATCGCGGTCGAGGCTCTCGAGATGTGTGATGATGGGGAGTCGTCCGATGATCTCGGGGATGAGGCCGTAGCTCTTGAGGTCCTGTGGTGCAACATATTTGATATATTCATCGGGACGGATGCGTCGCACCTTGTTGCCCGATGAATATCCCACAACATGTGAGTTCAGGCGTCGTGCCACCTGCTGCTCTATACCCTCGAAAGCACCACCGCAGATAAAGAGGATGTTCTTGGTGTCCACCGCAATCATTTTCTGCTCCGGATGCTTGCGGCCGCCTTGCGGCGGAACGAGCACTACCGATCCTTCAAGCAGTTTGAGCAACCCTTGCTGCACGCCTTCACCGCTCACGTCGCGGGTGATGGAGGGATTATCGCCTTTACGACCAATTTTATCAATCTCGTCGATAAAAACGATGCCACGCTGAGCCCGGTCCACATCGTAGTCAGCCGCCTGAAGCAGGCGCGTGAGCAGACTTTCTATGTCTTCGCCCACGTAACCGGCCTGAGTAAGCACGGTGGCATCCACAATGGTGAACGGCACGTCGAGCAGGCGGGCGATAGTTTTGGCCAACAGAGTCTTGCCTGTGCCGGTGGGGCCCACCATAATCACGTTGCTCTTTTCGATATCTACATCATCGTCGCTATCGGGCTGCAGCAACCTCTTATAGTGGTTGTAAACGGCCACGGAGAGATATCGCTTGGCATCGTCCTGGCCGATCACGTACTGATCAAGGAAATCTTTTATTTCCTTCGGACGAGGCATTTCCGAGAGCTCACCGTCCATCGGTTTGCCGGTGGCCTTGGCGTCATTCTCGTGGTCCACAACCATGTGGTGAATGGCCTCCACACAGTCTACGCACACTGCATTATCCCCTGCCGGGGAGGGCACCAATGTGGCGCCCTCGGCAGGAGTGCGACCGCAAAACATGCAGCAGAGTGATTTCTTTTTTGCCATCAGTGCTGGGTTTTGACAAGAATATTGTCGATCATGCCGTATTCAAGAGCCTCCCGGGCTGTCATCCAGTAGTCGCGGTCGGAATCTCGCTCCACTTTCTCGATGGGCTGACCGCTGTGATCGGCAATGATGGCATAAAGCTCATGCTTGAGCTTTAGAATTTCGCGTGCCGTGATTTCGATATCGCTGGCCTGCCCCTGAGCTCCGCCCATTGGCTGGTGGATCATCACGCGCGAATGCGGTAATGCGAAGCGCTTACCCTTTTCGCCGGCCACAAGAAGCACTGCGGCCATTGAAGCCGCCATACCGGTGCATATAGTGGAGACATCGCTCTGGATATACTGCATGGTGTCGTATATGCCGAGACCGGCATATACGCTGCCGCCGGGGGAGTTGATGTATATGCTCACGTCTTTGCCGGGGTCGGCACTGTCAAGGAAGAGCAGCTGCGCCTGCACTACATTTGCAGAGTAATCATTCACATCGGTGCCCAGAAATATGATGCGGTCCATCATCAGACGGGAAAACACGTCCATCTGAGCGACATTCAGCTGGCGCTCCTCAATAATCGTGGGCGAAATATAGCTGGATTTGATGGCCTGCGACGTGGCCGAGGTATATTGGTCAAGCGCAAGTCCGTTCATGCCGAGGTGGTGTACGGCAAAATTGCGGAATTCGTTTTTATTGTTCATATCCTATTGGTAGTTAGTTCTGTGTTGGTTTTCGTATTCAAAGTTAATAAAATTTTCTTCAAAAAACAATAGCCCAAGTTGTTTTTTGTATTTTTTTGATAGCATAGGCTAATTCTTTATTTTTATATATAAGCAGATATAAAAAAGTAGCTTCCACCTTGTCGTGGAAGCTACTTGTGTGGTAGTTAGTATATTAACGCTTATTCAGCGTCAACGATCTTGTTGTGCTCCGCTACGATAGCCTTGAATTCATCGAGAGTGACATCTTTGTCTTCGCGGGTAACGGTCTGGCCAATTTGATAGTACATCTTGCCGTTGCGCACGTCGTCGTAGATGCGCTCACGATATTCGTTATTTGAGAGGATGCGCTTGGCGGTATCTTTGATGGTCTCGTCGTCGAGGTTGTACATGCCGTACTGCGCGAACTGCTGTCGGGCGATTGCTGCGGCGCGCGACAGGAGGTCGGCCTCTTCGACCTTCACGTCGAGAGTGTGGCACACGGCGTCGCTGATGAGCTGCCATTTCAGGCCCGGAATCATCTGTTCCATGCGTTCATCCACGTTTTCGTCGGTGAATTCTTCAGGGTTGTTGGCCTTGAGAATACGCTTGAGAGTGTCGAGGGGAAGCTTGATATCGCCGTACTTCTCTTCGAGGTATTTGCGTGCATCTTCGCTGAAGAGCGCTTCCGAGTTGGGGCGGAGCTGGCCGGCGATCATGTTGCGCAGGGCCTGCTTGTATTCTTCTTCGTTGTGTACCTTGTCCGGACCGAACACATTCTTGTAATATTCTTCGCCGAGTTCTGCGGGGCGGGCCACGATTATTTCGGAAATGGCCATTTCAAAGTCACCCTTTACATTGGCGGCTGCTTCTTTGTCGATGTGAAGCATGGAAGCAACTTCGGCGAGGTTGCCTTCGCCTGCTGTAGCAGCGGGATTGAAGCGCACCTTGTCACCTACTTTCTTGCCCAGGAACAAGGCTGCCTGCTGCTTGTCGGCGAAAGTGAAGGGAGCCACAATGCCGTCAAGCACCTGAATGGCGTCTTCAGTGGTGAGTACGTTGCCGTCGGCATCAAGCTGCATGATACTGCCTTTTACGAGTGCTTTTTCATCAGCTTCGTCGCCGGGGACTTGAGCACCAAACTGCTCACGCAGGTTCTTATCCTGTTCTTCCACCATCTTGTCGTCGACGGAGATGTTGTAGAACGGCAGCTTCACTTCTTTGTCGAGCTTGACATCGATAGCGGGAGCAAGGGCTATTTCGTATTCAAAGGTGTAGTCTTTGTCGGCCAGATTGATCTCGGTCACATTAAGAGCCAGAGGATTGCCAAGGGCGTGGATATTTTCCTTTTCGATGAAGTCGTATACGGCTTTCGCAGATTCGCGGTTGAGGATATCGCTTTTTACCTCTTTGCCGAAACGACGGCTGAGCTGGTCAAGGGAGATATGGCCTTTGCGGAAGCCGGGAATCGCGTGGGTCTTGCCGATGCGCTTGAGCTCGGCATTCACTTTGTCTTTGTAGTCAGCCTCGTCGATCTTGACAACGATTTTTGCCGAAGTATCGCTAAGGGGCTCCTGATAAATATTCATAATATAAATAGTAATGTTGTTTTCGTGTTTTGCAATACGGAATGCAAAGTTACGCAAATTTCTTGATACAACACATTCATGCGCCGAAATTTTAGTAACTTTGCCTCAATAATACGTTTTTTAAGAATCCAATAAGTCATTTATGGATCGAAAGCCGTTCCGGTTCAAACAGTTTGCGATGACGGATGCTCGTTGCGGCATGCGGATAAACACTGATGGCGTGCTTTTAGGAGCATGGGCATCGGTTGTGCCTGTGTCGCTTCGTAGAATTCTTGATGTGGGCTGCGGATGCGGCATAATTGCGTTGATGATGGCACAGCGTGCTCCCTATGCCACGGTAGAGGCTATCGACTGTGACCCGGGTGCCATCAGCGCTGCGGCTGCTAATTTCGCATCTTCTCCGTGGGTGGAACGTATAAGCTTGGTTGATAATACTTTCGAGAACTATTGTTCTTCCAATAAGTTTGATCTTGTCGTGAGTAATCCGCCGTTTTTTACTGAAGCGCTGAAGAGTCCGGAAGTAGCCAGAGCAAAGGCCCGTCACGAGGGCGAACTTTCGTTTGAGGCCTTGGCTGCAAGAGCGCGGTCGATGCTCACGCCTGATGGACGGCTTGCCGTAATATTGCCTGCGGATGCAGATGCACGTATTATCGCAGCGGCCACGATGCATGCCATATATCCGAGGCGACATTGTATGGTGCGCACCCGCCCCGATCTGCCTTACGTGCGCAGTTTGTGGGAGTTTTCTCCCGAAGACGGAAAGTGTGACGAAGAAGTTCTCACTATACGCAACTGCTCCGGCGAATTAACAATCGAATACAAATCACTTACCCACGAATTTCATATATTTTTATGATGACAACCCTACCCGATTTACGTTCCGACCAACTTCTGCTCTCGCGTCGCAGCCGTATAATACTTTTTATATGCCTTGCGGTGCTCGGATATATTATAACAGGATTGTTTACCACGTTACTGCTGCTTAAATTCGGCGGTGCGTCCGTGAAGGCGTTGAGAATTGCTGCAATAGCTCAGGATATCTTCGCCATGATTGCACCGGCGGTGATAACTGCGGTGATGGTTACACGTCTTCCGGCACAGTTGCTCGAACTGCGCGGAGGTGTGAGGTTTCCTATGGCAGTGCTGGCTCTAAGCGTTATAGTGATATCGGTGCCGGCCATGAACTGGGTAATAAAACTCAACGAATCGGTTTCTTTCACCGGCTCGTTGGCCCCCTTGATAGATGCCATGAGAAGCATGGAAGATAATGCGGTGGCAATGATAGAGAAGTTGCAGGGATCAGGCTCCGTGGGCGACCTTTTTGTCAATATACTTATTCTTGGAGTAGCTGCCGGAATTTCGGAAGAGTTGTTTTTCAGAGGTGCCCTTCAGCGCTTGCTTTCGCTGGGAGGGATGAAAGCTCACACCGCAATATGGGTATCGGCGATAGTTTTCAGTGCCGTACACATGCAGTTTTTTGGTTTTGTTCCCCGCATGCTTCTCGGAGCCTATTTCGGTTATCTGCTTCTTTGGAGCCGTTCGATATGGCTGCCGGCAGCTGCTCACGCATTCAACAACACTCTGTACGTGATAGCGCAATGGTGCTACATGCGCGACGGCGAACCCGAAGTAAATGTAAATAACGTGGGCCTTGACGACACATGGCCCATCGCAATTACGAGCGTGGTAGCTACTGCAGTTGTGGTGTATCTTGTTTACAAGAATCGTAGGAAATAGCAAACAATCAGCTACAGTTGCTTGCGGCGGAAAACGAAATTCCGACCGAGATATTTTTCACGAACCACGGGATTGTCGGACAACTCTTCCGAGGTGCCTTGAAATAATATCCGTCCGTCGAAAAGTAGGTATGCTCTGTCGGTAATGCTCAGAGTCTCCGGAGCGTTGTGGTCGGTGATCAGAATGCCGATATTCTTTTCCTTGAGTTTGTACACGATTCCTTGAATATCTTCCACGGCTATAGGATCCACGCCGGCAAAGGGCTCGTCGAGCATTATGAACTTTGGGTCGATGGCAAGGCATCGTGCAATTTCAGTGCGTCGGCGTTCACCGCCGCTCAGCTGGTCGCCAAGATTATGGCGCACCTTTTCCAGACGGAATTCAGCAAGCAGGCTCTCGAGGATCTCGCGCTGTTCTTCACGGGTGTGGCGAGTCATCTGAAGCACGGCACGAATATTATCTTCAACACTCAGCTTTCTGAACACGGAGGGTTCCTGAGCCAGATAGCCGATGCCGTTTTGAGCTCTCTTGTATACCGGAAATTTGGTGATGTTCTGATTGTCGAGGAATATTCGTCCTTCGTTGGGCTGAATAAGTCCCACCGTCATGTAGAATGTGGTGGTTTTGCCTGCGCCGTTAGGCCCCAGAAGTCCCACGATCTCACCCTGTTTTACCTCGATACTCACGTGGTTGACCACCGTGCGCTTGCCGTATTTTTTGACAAGATTATCGGTGCGGAGTACCATATCCGCGGACTCGGAAGCCACTTCGTCCACGGCATCGCCAATTTCCTCGTCGGATTCTGATTCGAAGAACTCCGGCGTGGGCGTATCCTGCTGATCTTCAGGAATACTGTTGCGGTCGAGATTAAACGAGATTCCCATTATTGCCTGCGCAGGCGACTTTCAATGTAATCTGTCAACAGGCCTATGGCCACGGTGTTGCTTCCGCCCTGAGGCACAATGAGATCGGCAAAACGCTTGCACGGCTCAATGTGCTGTAAGTGCATTGGCTTGAGGATATCCTGATAGCGGTCAATCACCATCTGGGGCGTGCGGCCGCGCTCGATGCAGTCGCGAGCTATCACGCGGATAAGACGGTCGTCGGCATCGGCGTCGACAAATACTTTCACGTCAAGCATATCGCGCAGCTCGGGATCGGTTAGTACAAGGATGCCCTCCACAATCACAACATCACGCGGTTCCACCGGCACAGTCTCGGCCTGGCGTGTGCATGAAAGATAGCTGTAGGTGGGCATCTGTATGGTCTTGCCTTGCTTGAGCTCGTGCAGGTGGCTCACAAGAAGGGGCCATTCGATGGCATCGGGTTCGTCGAAGTTGATTTTGCTGCGCAGCTCCGGGGGGATGTGACTGGAATCTTTATAATACGAATCCTGACGGAGAACTGCCACCTCGCCTTGCGACAAGGAGTTGATAATTTTGTTCACTACGGTGGTTTTGCCACTGCCGGTGCCTCCGGCGATACCGATTATTATCATTCTAGTGGGGTTTTATACCGCGAATTTAGTAATTTTCTTTCGTATGGCCAAAAAAGTTATGTAACTTTGCATTGTTATGAATTATTCTCCGGGTGTAACAATAGTGATTCCGGTGCGCGACAGGGCGCGCATTGTTCGTCGCACTCTCGACAGCGTGGCGTCGCAGACTTTGCGCCCGCTCAGTGTCGTGCTTGTGGATAATTCATCCTCTGATGGTACGCTTGGCGTGTTGCAAAGTTGGGCTCGCGAAGTATCCGCTCCGGATTTCTCAATAACCGTGGTGGAAGAATCGCATCCCGGGGCAGCGGCTGCCCGCAACAGAGGATTACAGGAAGTGACCACTGAATGGACAATGTTTTTTGATTCCGACGACTCTATGGAGCCTGAGCATTGCATGCGTGCAATGAAATATGCTCATGATGCCGATATAGTTGGCTGGGATGTCCGTTATCACGACCTCGCCGGGCGTGAATCTGTCAAACCGTTCTATGACCGCGACCTGCAATATCATTCTTTGATGCACGGATCCATGGCCACTCAGCGTTATATGGCGCGCACTGCGTTGTTTGAGGCGGCTGGGAAGTGGAATATCTGCATGCGAGGTTGGGACGATATAGAGCTTGGGAGCCGTATCCTTTCACTCAATCCGCGCGTCAGATGTGTTGACGGAGAACCCAATGTAGATATTTGGGCTACGGAAGAATCCATTACCGGAAGATTGTATTCAGATCGGTTGGACCAATATCTTGAGGCGCTCCGTGCTATTGAAAAGAATATCGGCGGTTTCTCCGGAAAAATTTACACTGATGTTAAAAGAGCCATTCTTGCAGCTGATTGCCGTCGTGAAGGGGGTCGTTGTTATGGTGATATTATTGGCTGCCGTATGCGACTACACGGTTTGAAAAACCGACTTTTGCTACGGCTCATTTATTTATATCGTCTTATGGGTGGGCGTGGAGCGGCTCGTTTATTCCGTCCGTTTCTATGAAGGTCTCTGTGATTGTGCTGAGCTACAACAGCGCTGCCACAATTGGCCGTGCTCTTGACAGTGTTTTGTCGCAGCGCTGCGATTTCGACTGGGAAATTATTGTGGGCGACGATGGATCCACGGATGCTACATGCGAAATTGTGGAGAAATATGCCCGCGGTGCTTCGGGAGTGCGTTTCCGCATGCTGTTTTCGAAAAAGAACCGTGGTGTCCAGGCCAATTATTTTGATTGTCTTGAAGCAGCCGCCGGCGAGTATATCGCCGATTGTGCGGCTGATGATTCATGGGTTGGCGATACTCGTTTGAAGTCTTTCGTAGATGCCCTCGATTCATGTCCGGAAGCATCAATGGCATTTTCCAACTGGACTACTGTTGATGCGATATCCGGCGAACGGCGAGAGTGCTTCCCGGCAGTGACACGTGATGTTGAACGCTATGAGATGCTGGTGCCGCTTCTTGCGGGGCAGTCACGTCCCGCTATGCATTTGAGTGCTTGTGTCTACAGAAAATCTTCGTTAATGAATGATTATTCGCTCCATCGGGATGATTTATATAGAAATAAGGAGTATGGTTGCGAGGACTTCCAGATATTGATGTCGCTGACTTGTGCCGGCAAGGGAATTTATCTTCCGGAGTCTACTCTTGACTACAGTATTGGAGGTAATACCATAACTTCACAGCATGATGCCGCGCGTGCGGCTCGCTTCGCCCTCTGCACATTAAAACTTCGGCTCAAGCTGGCCGCTCGCCATGGCTTAATAGCCCATCCCTCTGTAGCTGAATCTTTGGCACGGCAGTATCATTACGCTTTGTCGGAAGCAGTTGCCGGTTTCGACGAATCGTTATTGCTTGAAGCTAAATCGTTATGGCGCTCAGTGCCGGGCAAACCATTGCGCACCCTACTCCTCCGGTTGCTTCTTTTTTTGCCGGGTGGAAGTGGAATAGTTCGCGGTTTGAAAAACATTCTTGTATCTTCAATGTTCTAATTGTATGAACAACACTACTCCTGCACAGGCACCAAAGGCGGCCTCCGATAATTCATCACGCCACAACAGAATTGTGGGTAATGTATCGATTTTTATAGCAAAGACATTTTCCGGTCTCAATGAAAATGCCCTGAAATTTTTGTTACCCAAGTGGATGAACGCCTATTCCGGCGTGGTTCTCCGTCTTGGCTTCGGCTCACTGTTCTTCTGGATTTTGGGTTGGGTGAAGCCCGACAAAACAGAGAAGGTTACGGCCAGGGACCGTGTGCTTTTGCTAATCACTGGTGCAATCGTGGTTTTTGGCTACATGTACACGCTGCTCATGGGGCTGACGTATACCACACCGGTATCGTCATCAATATTTATTGGCTTACAGGCCTCATGCGTATATCTTATTTGTCTTGTGCTGAAGACCGATAAATTTTCTTGGGGACGCGTGGCCGGTATTCTTCTCGGAATCGCGGGAGCGCTCATAATTATATTCACCCAGAAACACAGCGATGTGGCCAGCAATCCGATGCTTGGCAATATGTTCTGTATGGCATCAACGGTGCTGTTCAGTATTTATCTGATTGTAGAAAAGAAATTTCTGAAACGTCTGAGCAATGCCACCGTGAGCAAATACACGTTCTCGGGTGGATTCATAGTTGCAGCTGCAGTTGTGGCGCTGAGTGGCAGTTGGTTTGCACCGGTGGTCTCGCTCAATGTGTTTTCTGCTCCGTTCCTGGCTCTCGCGTTCATCCTTATCTTCCCCACCTCAGTGAGTTATCTGCTCACAGACGTGGCACTAAAGAATCTTCCTGCCACGGTAGTGGCTCTCTATTCCAACTGGATTCTTATCGTTACAGCTATAGTCAGCTACGCTACAGGCCAGGATCATTTCTCGTGGTGGCAGATGCTCAGCATCCTGCTGATTATCGGGAGCGTGTATCTCGTGGAGACTTCCGAGGTCAAGAATCGCGCCTGATTATCTTCACGAAACTCTCAGGAAGCACTACGTTATATAATTTCAGCGCCTCTGCAAACAGGGGCGCTATTTCTTCGTCCGTGAAGCCGGCTATTCCGCAACCTATACGGGTGACGATAAACGTGGTCTGGTCCCATTCGCGGGCCAGCTCGATAAACTCGTCCACGTAGGGCTTTATCGTCTCTACTCCGCCCTGCATCGTGGGTATAGCGTAGCTTTTACCCTGCAATCCCACGCCTTGGCCCATCACGGCTCCGAAACGCTCTACAGCTGTGCGCGCTGCTCCACCTGCATGATTGCCGGCAAGATTACTGCCGAACACGAAGATCTCGTCTTCTCCCAGTTCGGTGACATTTTCAGGTGTATATCTCAGGTTGTCCATTGGAGTGTATTATTAATTTTGGATATAAAAACAGGAGATAGTTACGCTAGGCATCCCTATCTCCTGCTATATGAGGTTTATTCGTTTTCGCTCTTTTCGTCTTCGGGCTGTACGGCAGGCAGCTCTTTGCTTTCGTCGCCCTCCGTTATCTCGGGAACGGCCTCGGGGAATGGCGGCGGAGTTATATCTTCTGCTTCCACGTCTTCTGCTTTGTCGCGGGCGGCAAGAATCTCGTCGGTGCGTGATATCCACGGACGTTTGCCGAAGATCTGTTCCACATCATCGGTGAAGATAACTTCACGCTTGATAAGCACATCGGCCAAATCTCCGTGACCTTTTGCGTGCTCCTTGAGAATCTGTTTGGCACGCTCGTACTGCTCTGCGATAATTCTGCTCACTTCCTCATCGATTATGCGGGCACGCTCATCGCTGTAGGGTTTTGAGAAGCCATAGTCTTGCCCGGTGGAATCATAGTAGCAGAGGTTGGGCAGACGCTCACTCATACCGTAATATACCACCATTGCATAAGCCTGCTTTGTAACGCGCTCGAGGTCGTTGGCGGCTCCCGTAGATATGCGGCCAAGGAAGAGTTCTTCGGCTGCGCGGCCGCCAAGGGTTGCACACATTTCGTCGAGCAGAGCTTCTGCAGGCGTGATCTGGCGTTCTTCCGGCAGATACCATGCGGCACCCAAAGCCTTTCCGCGGGGCACGATCGTCACTTTTACGAGCGGATTGGCGTATTTCAAATGCCATGATACTGTGGCATGGCCGGCCTCGTGAATCGCTATCGCACGCTTTTCTTCATCTGTGGTGATCTTGTTGCGTTTCTCAAGACCACCGATAATGCGGTCAACGGATGCGATGAAGTCTTCCTTACCTACGGCCGTCTTGTTGTGGCGTGCAGCAATGAGCGCAGCCTCGTTGCATACGTTGGCGATATCGGCGCCGCTGAACCCGGGAGTCTGGCGGGCCAGTAGCTCCACATCAAGGTCCCCTTCAAGTTTAATATCGCGCAGATGCACCTTGAACACAGCCACACGATCGTTGAGGTCGGGGAGATCCACATAAATCTGACGATCGAAACGGCCTGCACGCAGGAGTGCCTTGTCAAGGACATCCACACGGTTGGTAGCAGCCAGAATAATTACTCCGCTGTTTCCGCCGAAACCGTCCATTTCCGTGAGCAGCTGGTTGAGGGTGTTCTCGCGTTCGTCGTTGCCTCCCATGCCGTTGCCGCGACCGCGGGCACGGCCAACGGCATCGATTTCGTCTATGAATACTATGCATGGAGCTTTTTCTTTGGCCTGACGGAAAAGATCGCGCACACGGCTTGCACCCACGCCCACAAACATTTCCACGAAATCCGAACCGCTCATACTGAAGAACGGCACGTTTGCTTCGCCGGCAACAGCCTTGGCAAGCAAGGTCTTACCGGTTCCGGGAGGACCCACGAGCAGAGCGCCCTTAGGAATTTTGCCTCCGAGATCCGTATAGCGCTGCGGATTTTTGAGGAATTCTACAATTTCTTCAATTTCCGTTTTGGCTTCTGTAAGCCCGGCTACGTCCTTGAACGTGACTTTGACAGCATTGTCTTTGTCGAAAAGCATGGCTTTACTCTTTCCCACGCTGAATATACCGCCGTTTCCACCGGGGCCAGCACCACCGCTGCTCATACGACGCATGAGCCAGAACCAGAACGCGATAAGGAGAATGACAGGGCCGAACGACCACAGCAGTGAATTCCACGAATTGGTTCTCTGATATTTAACCTCTCCCGTAAACGCACCCATAGCACGACATTCATCGATCTTGGTGTCGAACTTATCGGC
>CAMWRI010000067.1 GCA_947176585.1 uncultured Porphyromonadaceae bacterium | reverse complement strand
CTCAACAGCACGCTCAAGAAAGTGGTCCTGCCAGATGGGGCTGATGTGCCTTCGCTCGGCAAGGGCGTGTTCAGCGGATGCGCGTCGTTCGATCAGTTCATCCTTCCGGCCAACACCAAGGTGGTTCCCGACGAACTCTTCAAGGGCACGGCCGTGGCAGAGATTTCTCTCGAAGGCATCGAGCAGACGGGCGCATCGTCGTTCGAGGGATGTACGGAGTTAAAAACTCTTTCCGTACCCGAAACCGTAAAGGCGATCGGCGCAAAGTGCTTTGCCGGCTGCTCGGGACTGGAGTCGGTGACCGTACACACCACATTCCCACCCGTATGTGCGGCAGATGGCTTCGGCGACGGCACCGCCGCCACCGCCACCCTGAACGTGCCCATGGGTTATACCCAGACCTATGCCACCGCTACCGGCTGGAGCGAGTTCGTCAAAGTTGAGGAATTTGGCCTCGAAGTCAAGACAGGTGATCGCTTCGCATTGAACGGAGTGGCATATGTTGTGACTTCTGTAGAGGACGAAGCCATGACGGTGAAGGTGACGTACCACAAGACCGTAAACGACAAAACCGATACATCCTCGATCATTAATGCCAATAAAGAGGGATATACCGGCGACGTGGCCGTTCCGGCTACCGTGACATATCAGGGAAAGATCTTTACGGTGAGCTCGGTGGAAGATAAGGCATTCTATGGCGCGAGCGGGATGCTCACAGTGTCGCTTCCGGAGGGCATAACCGCTATTCCAGCCTACTCGTTCATGGACTGTACGTCGCTGACGCGCGTTACGATACCGTCCACGGTCACCGAAATAGGCTCAAACGCATTCTCCTACTGCTCGGAACTGACTGATGCGGCTCTTCCCGCCGGTCTCGTGTCGCTGGGTAGCCGTTGTTTCCAGAATACCGGCATCAAGAGTATTAACATACCCGCAACCCTCACATCGCTGCCGGATTACTGCTTTTATGGCTCGGCTCTGACTTCCGTATCTATCGGCGATCAGGTCACCGCTATAGGTTCTTCCTGTTTCCAGAATTGCAATAAGCTCACCACGGTGTCGCTGCCCTCTGCCCTTGAGGCACTTCCGTCGAGCGTATTTTCCAATTGCTCTTCTCTGGAGTCAATCAGTATTCCCCAGACGGTGACATCGATAGGTAGCAGCGCTTTCAACGGATGCTCCTCGCTTGAGAGCATCACTCTGCCCGCCGCGCTGAAGGCTGTGAGCTCCGGCATGCTTCAGAACTGCACGTCGCTCACCGAAGTGTCTTTGCCGCAGGGTGTCACTGCGCTGCAGGGAAGTCTTTTCAGTGGCTGTACGTCGCTGGAGAAGGTGACTATGAGCCCCGAAATCACCTCTATAGCCCAGAGCGCATTCGCCAAGTGCAAGAAGCTCAATACGATAGCATATTACGGCGACACCATCGCCAATACCCCCGGCGTGATAAGGCTTTCGGCCAACACGACAAGCATCGCACAATATGCCTTCCAGGAATGCACTGCTGTGACGGATGTGATCATGCCGGAGGGCTTCACCACCATCGGAGGCCGCGAGGTATTCAAGAAAACCGGTATCAAGGAGCTGATAATTCCCGCATCGGTTACTTCTATGAACCAGAACTACATCTGCGGCGACAATGAAGCGGTGACGTTCTATATCTGCGGTACCACTCCGGTGACTGTCAATCAGTTTACTTTCGCAAAGGACTGGAAAGACAAGACCATATTCCCGATTATAGTGCCCACTGGATATGCCGGGACTTATAAAGAAGCGGCCAACTGGAAGAACTATAATATCAGCGAGCCCTCGGTGGAGAGCCTTGTGCTTTCCGGGATGAAACTCGCGGACGGCGTTCTATCGGGCAGCCTGGATGTGAACTACAATATGCAGCTTCCGGAACGCTTCGCCCGCGTCAACAACAGGATTGCCCTCGAGGGCTACGTGTTCAGCATTTCGCTCGCAGCCGAAGGCGTAGAGCCTGTGGAGGTTACTGTTGCTCCTGCCGAAGACGGCACATTCGAGGCCGCTGTGGAGGGCTTCAAGGCCCGCGCGGGAGTGACCGCCACAGCCACAGCAAAGAAGGATGAGACCTCTTATGCGTCTCCCGCAGCCGAAGTGGACGTTGAAATCAGCCGCTATTTCGCCTTCAGCAGCGAAGAGTACGATGCGCACTTCGACGAACGCTACGTGCCTGTGGTGGAATTCGACGACGACACATACACAATGGACGATCTGAATTTCAGCTCCTCCAACACAGAAGTGGCCTACGTGAACAAATATACCGGCGTGGTGAACGTGAAACGCGTGGAGGGTGATGCCGTGATACGCGCCTTCGTGGCGGAAGATCCTGAAATATTTGCCGAGATGACAATCCATGCAGCCCTGGCCACAGCCGTGGAGGACTTCAAGCTGGGCGACGGCAGCAAAAATATCACCCTCTCTTATATGGATATATATGCTCTGTGTCCGGAGGTGGTTCCCGCCAATGCCGATATTCAGAGCTATGACATAGAGATTTCGGATCCCGCCGTGGCCACAACCTACAGCGTTACGGCTTTCAATCCCACGCGCAAGTATTTCGAGCTCGTGACGCACAAGCCCGGAGAAGTGGATGTGACGTTCAAAGCCCAGGACGGCAGCGACGTGGCCGTGACCTATCACTTCACAATCACCGAGCCTGACCGCAGCGAGGCAAAGGATTCCTGGCAGGACGGCACGTTCTGGCTCAATGAAGACTGGTTCGGCCACACCAACGGCTCAATCAACTATATAGACAAGGACGGCAACGTGCGATACCGCGCATACGAATCTCAGAATCCGTATGAGTCGTTCGGCTGCACGTCGCAGTACGCAATGATTTTCGGCGGCAAGCTTTATGTGATGTCCAAGCAGGCTACTGACGGCGGCGACACGCGCACCGGCGGCGGACGCCTCGTGGTGGCTGATGCCAAGACACTCAAGAAACTTGCCGGATTCGACGACATCCTCGAGGGCGGCGATGGCCGTGCTTGCGTGGGTGTAAATGCCGGAAAGGTTTATATAGGTACCACTGCCGGTATTGCCGTGTTCGATCCCGAAAGTCTGTCGTTCACCGGCAAGGTAGACGGAATAGAGGGCGGCGAGCAGTATGCCAACCAGATAGGCGACATGGTGTGTGCCGGTAAATATGTCTTTGCAATCAAGCAGGCCTATGGCACCTACGTGATCGATACCGAGACCGATGCCGTAGTGGCCACGCTTGGGCGCGAGGAAGATGGCACTGTGACGGCCTGCCCGCAGGGTGTGACTATGACTGCCGACGGAATGGTGTGGATCGCCGCTACTGCATCGGCCAATAGCAATGCCACGACCCTCTACTGCTACGACCCGTCGGATCTGTCGCTGGTAAAATCCGTGGAATTGCCTTCTCACCTGAGTATAACCTGCGGCTGGGGTGCATGGCGCTCTACCAATTTCTTTGCCGAGAAAGACCAGGTGGCTATCTGGTTCGGGTCCGGTGTGGAAGCAAGCATAGTGTCGGGCAACTCGGGCTACTACCGCTGGGACACCGAGAGTGATCCTGCGGGCCTGGAGCCGGTATTCGTATTCCCGTCCGACCTTGCCGGAATGGATGAGAACACCAAGCAGGCACCATATGCCAGCGTGCGCTACGACGACCGCAGCAATCAGCTGCTCATTGCTGCCACGCACGGTTCGTCGTCGAACTACCGCCACACATGGCTCCACTTTGTGGATTGCGCGAGTGGAGAAATCGCCCGTACCATACGTCTGAAAGATTACTACTGGTTCCCTGCAATGCCGGTGTTCCCGGATAAATTTGCACCGGAATTCGATGAAATCGAGGATATCGAGCTTGATATGGTAGACGATGAGGATGGCAGGACGATTGAAATAGGAGTGACCGACCGCGACAACATGGACGGTGCGATCCGCCTGTCGCTCATCGATGATGAAATCTCTGCAGCCGGGGAGATAACCGCGGAGGATGACGCGATCATCAGTACATCGCTTGAGGGTAATGCCCTGACCGTGGTGCCTCTGAAAGAAGGAAGTGACGAAATAGCATTGAAAGCCGAATCCAATGGCGTGGCCACATATCTGTCGGTGCCTGTCACTGTTGCAAACAAGTACGACGGAGTGACAGGAGTCGAGGCCGACGGCAAGATTATGAGCGTGACCGGCCGGCGGTTCCATGCAGTGGGTTTCAACGGCCACACTATGCGCGTATATGCAATGAACGGCACGCTCGTGGCTGAGTTTGATGTTGTGGATGACGATTTCAGCATCAGTCTCCCGCTGGAGAGCGGAATGTACGTCATCGCAGCTGACGGCAGCTCAGGCCGCACTCTCAAATGCGTGATTAAGTAACTCTTTTACAGATACGCCCGCCCTCTGATTGGCAGAGGGCGGGCGTTTTCAAATTAAAAATATGAAAAAAACATTACTTCTTTTCGTTCTTGCAGCTTCTTTCGCAGCCCGGGCCGAAACGGATTATACTGACGGAGTATTCATAGTGAATGAAGACTGGTACGGACACCAGAACTCCACGGTGAATTATCTGCGTCCCGATGATAAAAACGGCGAATACTGGGAATACCGTGTGATACAGCAGGAGAATCCGGGAATCGAGCTGGGGTGCACCAATCAGTTCGGTGCGATATGGAACGGGCGTTTCTATCTTATCGCCAAGCAGGAAAAAGATCCGGGTGCGTCGATAGCCGGCGGAAGAATCACCGTGGCCGATGCCCGCACTATGAAGGTGTTGCATCAGAATGCGCTCATAGACCCTTCGGGAGCGCAATGCGACGGGCGTGGCTTTCTGGGAATAGACGAACATAAGGGCTACATCTCGTCGAGCAACGGCGTGTGGGTGATGGATCTCGACACGTATGAGGTGACGGGAATGATCGCAGGCACCGGCAATCCCAACGCCGGCGAAGGAAAGCCCAATACCGATCCCACGGGCTCTCTGTACTTCGGCCAGAGCGGAATGATGGTGAAGGCGGGAGGCAGCGTGTTTCTGGCGCATCAGCAGGCAGGAGTTATCGTGATTGATCCTTGCCGCGACGAGGTGACGGACACGATAGCGATGAGCGTGGTGGCGCAAGGTGCCGGGCCGGGCAGTCTTGTGGTGGCCCGCGACGGCTCCGTGTGGGCATCGGTGGCGAAAGATACAAAGGGTACAGGTTCGGCACTGCCGTATCTCGTGCGTATCGACCCGGAGACTCTCGAAGTCGAGAGCGTGGCACTCGAATCGGGTGTGGCCGCTCCGTCAAATTCATGGTATGCCTGGACCCCCGACACATTCTGCGCCTCGGCCGTGACCAATACCCTTTATTGGAGCGGAGGTACGAGCAGCTGGTTTACCGGCAAGCGTGTCTATAAGTTTGACGTGGAAACGCGCACGACATCCAAAATCATAGACCTTGACGAAGATGGAGAAGGCTGGAAGATATATGGCTGCTCCATGCGAGTGCACCCTGTGACGGATGAAATCTACGCATCTCTCTACCGCGAGTTCAGCATTCCCACATATATCACGCGCCGATATGACAGCAATGGCCGCAAGCTGATGGACTACAGCATGATAGCCAACTACTGGTTTCCGTCGCTGCCGGTGTTTCCGCAGCAGGCCGGAGATTCGGGCGTGGAAGATGCGTTTGCCGACTCTGCGTGCGCTACCGGCAACCTGTATTCGCTCAACGGAATGCTCATGAAGAGCGGCGTGGCCTTTGGCGAATGGCAGGGCATACCCTCCGGTATTTATATCTGGAAATGCGGAGCTGAAGTGCGCAAGGTGATTATCCGGCAGTAGTTTTATTCCGCTAAATAAGCAGCCCCCGAAGTCAATCACTCCGGGGGCTTGCTGTATATGTCTACGCGTTTCAGCAGGTGGGGAGGTCGAGGTAGGGGTTTAGCTCGTGCCAGCGGTCGATGGGGGGCATGATGCCCATGGCGATCACTTCGTCGCGCAGGGCGCAGAGGTGCTTGTAGCTGTTGTCGAGCTCGGCCATTTCCTCGGGCGTGCCATGAATGGGCTTGCAGGAAACGCCGTCGGCGGTGATGTCGGTCTCGGTGGCCATCATGATGTGGCTGTAGCGGTCGTTGTTCACGTAGGTGCCGGCAGGCCAACGGAAAGGCTTGCCGCCCATGGCAGCGGCGATCATCTCGATGGAGAGGTAGGCCGGGCTCTGGAACGATGAGCGGCCGCGCAGGTCGATGATGTTCTTGCCGCCCTGCACCACGCGGGTGCGGAGCTCCTGCCATGCGCTGTCGGGGAAGCGCTCGGTGCCGATAATGTCGTTAAGAGCAACGTCGGATACGGTGCAGGTGCTGGAGAACACAGCCATCTGCTCGCCGTGGCCGCCATAGGTGCGGGCACCCTTGATTTCGTCGGGCGACACTCCGAACTGCTTGGCGAGCTCGCTGCGCAGACGGGTGCTGTCGAGGGCGGCCAGGGTGGTGAGGCGCTTGGGCTCGATGCCGGCGTAGAGCAGGGAAATGAGGCCGGTGATGTCGGCGGGGTTGAAAATCACCACGATGTGCTTTACGTCGGGGCAATACTGCCGCACGTTCTTGCCGAATTCCTCGGCTATGGCCGCGTTGCCCTTGAGCAGATCCTCGCGGGTCATGCCTGCCTTGCGGGCTGCTCCGCCGGAGTTGACGATGTATTTGGCGTCGGTGAGGGCGTGCTTGATGTCGGATGTGAAGGTGATGTTGGTGCCTTCAAAGCCGCAATGGCGCAGCTCCTCGGCCACGCCTTCGAGAGCCGGTGCATAGGGATCGTAGAGGCAGATGTGTGGAGTAAGACCCATCAGGATAGCCGTCTGAGCCATGTTGCTGCCGATCATGCCGGCGGCGCCGATGATTACGAGTTTGTCGTGAGTAAGGTAATTCATATTGGTGTTATTTATCGTAGTGGAGGAATTCGCCGTTTTTATCGAATTTCATGTCTATGCCGTTCGAGAGTTCCACTTCATATCCGTTTCGCTCCTTTTCTATGCCCACAATCTTGGTGCCCTTGTGGTTGCGGGCCACATAGGTCTTTATGGACTTGGGAAGGAATGCGTCGGGCACCTGTTTGCTTCTGGACGTTTCCACGCTTTCCCAATTGCCGTTGCGGTCGAAGGTGATTTCGGTGCCGTCGGTGAGAATCACTTCATATTCGTCAATGCGGCCCATGGTTTTTTCAACTTTCACGAGGCTTACCTTGGCCTTGCAGTTGTTGGCGATGACGGTGCGGGCTGCTTCCGGGAGCACGGATGCGTCGTGGGCGTAGTTTCCGCGGGCCGATGCTGCCAGGCTGAGGCCTGCCGCTGCCGCGAGGATGAGGAGAATACGTTTCATGAGATTGAGGTATTAATAATTTGAATAGATAACGCGAGGGCGGTTTTATTGGTTCGCGGTCTTGGAGCGGCGCTTGAAGATTTCGCGCAGGGAGTTGAGCTTGCGCTTGTACACGAAGCCCACGCCGGTCTTGGTGATTTCGCCTTCGAGGATGCTTTCGTAGCCGGTGTGGCGGAAGAGTCGCACGTACATCGTCTGGGCACGGTTGAGGAAATACTCAAAGGATATGTCGTTGATAAGATTCTGCGAGAAATTTTCGTCAACGTTGGCATCCGTGGAGTAGTTGCCGCCCACCACGATCTTGAAGCGGTCATCAAAGAGTGATTTCGACACCTGATAGCTGTAGCTCATTGTGGAGGAGGTGTTGCCGTCGACGGTGCGGTTGTATTGGTCGATGCCGAATGAGAGGTCGACGCCTTTGATACTGTTGGCGGCCCAAGAGTTGATTTTCGATTCCAGGAACGAGAAGAGCGCGTTGCCTCCGATTGCAGCGTTGCCGCGTGTGCCCGGGCCCGAATAGATATTGTAGAGCAGCATGTTCATGGCCTGGTTGGCTCGCTGCTCGGGGCTCATGGACTGGAGTTCGTTGCTCACGGTGATATCGTCGTCGGTGGAGAGATCGAAATCCACTTTCATCTGCTCCAGCGTGCCGGTGACTGAGAGCATCACGTTGAAGTTGACGAGGCGCGAGTTTTGTCCTTCCTGTGTGACATTGGCTTTCATGACGTCCACCGCCTTGATGTAGAGGGTGGGGTTCATCATGTTGCCGCTGAACGAAACGTAGCTTTCTGGGTTGAAGCGGAAGTTCTTCTCGCTCATGAAGGGTGGGGTGTAGCGCGCGAAACCGCCGTTGATATTGAGCCGTCCGGTGAGTCGACCTTCGTCGCTCATGGGCGTGAGGGTGTAGGTGAGCTCGCCCGTGGGCTGGAGCTGAACCTTATCCTTGCCGTTGCTCGAGAGATCGACGCTCACGGTGCTCGCGGGCTCGAACGAAAGCGAAGCGTTCAGCAGCATGGCCATGCCCTGCGGTGTAATGCTGTCGGCCGCAGCTACGGCGGTTGAATCACTGAAGTTCACGAACTTGACCATATCTCCGGTACTGCGCGATTGCAGGGTCTCGACGGCGTCGGGCATCACATATGTGACGTTGGTGCCCGACATCACCGTGAGTGCGGCATCCACGCGCATGAAATCGAAGTCGCCTTTCACGGCTGCATCCAGGCTGATGAAGGCTTTGCCATATACATCCGCGCCACGTGACGCACGCGAGGAATTCACCACCTGCATGTCGCTCGCTTTCATGTTCAGGTTGATCTTGGGCGAGGCGAAGTTGCTTATGTCGGCAGTGCCGTTCAGGCGCAGGGGATTGGCATTGGTGCCGAATATCTCGAAGTTGCGGAATGTGGCCAGGTTGTTTATCACGGGCACGGTGTCGGTGGATATTCTGTAGTCTGTGGCGGTCATCGTGAGATAGACAACGGCGGAGTCGAGCGCGAGCCATCCGTTGAGGGTGGGGTTCTCATCGGTGCCTTCAATGTCGATGGAGCCGTTGAGGGTGCCTTTTAGGCGTCCCATCTCGGGGCCGAGGAAAGGATTGGCCACGCTGAGGGGCATGCTTATAACTGAGAGATCAAGATCGAGCGGCGAGGTGAGGGTGCTGTCGTTGAGCGCGCCCCGCAGGGTCACGGAGCGGTGTCCGTCGAAGTACACGTCGGCAGTGGCATAAAGTACGCCTCCGGCTGCGGTGGTTACATCCGCATCCGCATGAATCTGCGCCACGCGCTCGCCGCCGTAGAAGAAGTTGTTGAGGTCTATCGTGCCCCGGCCGTTGAGCTGCATGTTTTCGTCGTGGTTGAGGCGGATGCTTGCGCTCACGTCGCCTTTCACGGGCGGGGCGAAAGGATTAAGTGCGATCCAGTCCTGCACGTGGATGTCGGTGATGTTGATCACGAGATCTTCCTGCTCGTGGTGTCCTTCCTCGTGCTCCGTGAATATAGCAAGCGAGCTTCCGGCGCCCTGCATGTGCAAGTCGGCGTCCACGTGCTTGTCGGCGAAATGGTAGCTTATGAAGTTGCCTGCGTTGACGCTCCAGGGCTGATAGCCGATGATGGGGTCGAGCGGCATCACCGAGAGTGTGGCCACGCTGTCGGCCATTGTGGCCTGCAGGCCAATATCGTAGCCCGTCTTGCCCTCGATATTGCGCTGGCGGATGCGCACGCCGGCGATATTGTCGGTGGCGATTCCGCTGAGAGCCACGTGGGCGAAGTCGTCGAGCGTGCCGGGACGGTTGTCTACGCGAAGGTTGAAGAACACGTTGCTGCCGAACTGAGCGGCGTTGAACGCCACCGTGTCGATACGCATTGAGGCAGTGGTGATTCCAAGCACGCGGCTGTCGAGGGCGATAGTACTGTCGTTGCTGAATTTCAGGAAGATGCTGCCGATATTGGTCTTGGACGTAGCGAGGATGTCGTTGATGAAATTGTCGGAACCGCCGCTCGCGTCGAGGGTCATGCGTGGAATTGCCTGCTGAAGGCGCGTCGCGTCGAGGCGTTTATGCTCCACAATCGCCGCCATTACAGCCGAAATACTGTCGGTGTGGGCCATAAGTGTGTCGAGGGGACTTTCCACGAGCATCCTGGCGCTGAAATCTCCGTTGCTCAGAGTGGCTTTCACCAGTGAATCGGCGCTGAAAGTGGCTTTAATGTCCTCAACATTATATTCTGTGACGGCTGTGCGCATCTGGAGCATATCGAGGTCAATGTCGGCGTCGATGAAGCCGGTGGCGGGTGTGTAGCTCGCATTTGCCAGCAGCCGGGTGTTGATTGTGGTCTCGTCGGTGGCGAATTTCAGGGCTTTGAGGTCGATACGGTGTGCATCGGCGAAGACGCGCCAGCTCATCACGTCGCCGGCCAGATTTCCGCTCGCATTGATATGGGCGAGCATGTCGGGGTCGGCGGAATTTATGTCCACGGTGGCCTGTCCGTTTTCCACGGTGGCATCGGCAGTGATACCGGTATAAGTGTGTCCGTCGTATTCGGCGGCATCTATCGATGCGTGTGCTGTGAGCGCTGCTTTTGGAGAGGTGATATCCAGACCTTTGCCTGTGGCTTCAATGCGGCCGTCGATGCGTCCCACACCCAGCAGTGGCATGAAGGCGTTGACGGGGAATTTTACTGCCACGGCATTTGCCTTGTATTTTTCAGCCCTGCCGCTGAAATTGCCGTCGAGGGCCAGTGATCCGTGTTGGGTCACGGCCTTGAGGTTGCCTCCCAGATAGTCGCCGTCTTTCATCCACACACGGCCATTAAGCGTCATGGCCGGAATCTTGACAGTCTTCATGGTGCTTGCATCCAGGAAATTGCGGGCGATGGGCGCGGCGTTTGCCACATTGCCGCGGAGCCGCAGGTCGGCCCCCATGCTTTCCGGCATCATCGGTCGCTCGATAAAGCCGTCGGCTTCGAGGTTCACACATCCGTTGAGTCCCATACGGAGCTCCTCAATATCTATCCTGCCCATGGTGCCGGCGGCATCGGCCGCGAGGTCGATGCCATGATCGGGCAGTCCGGCCAGCCATGGCACGAACGCCGGAAACATCATGCGCAGATCCGGGGTGCCCAGATTGCCGGCGGTCTGCACCGATATCGGCAGCGATAGGTCGGTGGTCATGTCGCCCATCCCCATATAATATTCAATGTCGAGCGAAGTCCAGGGCGTCGTGAGCCGGAAGCTGTCGAGCTTTAGGCCGGCAGAGTCGACGAGCAGCGTGCCGCGGGTGTCGAGGCGCACGCCGCATCGCTCGGTGCCGCGGGCGCGCAGCGGCACTCTCACGGTTGTGGCCTGATTGTAGAAGTCGTGGATGTCGAGCTGAAGGGAGTCGACGAGTATATAGCCGAAATCCATGCCCGGCAGCGGTGAGAGGCCGCGTGTGGTATAGAGGCCCTGCGAGCGGTCGAAACTGATTGTGTCGATATTCACCGTCCAGGGAGCAGACGATGATGTACTTTCAGGCACCGGGGGCAGCGAGGCGAGAGTGGCTGAGTCCGGGGCGATATACGCTGCGTCGAGTCCCGAACCGATGAGCGAGCGCAGTCCTATCGTCTGCCGGCGCATGTCGATCATGCCGTCGAGCAGGGTGGCGTAGGACATCGAAGCGCCCAGCGAGTCGATCGTGGGGAGCATCCGCATGGAATATTGCAGATCGCGCACCTTCACACGTCCCAGCTTCACACTCATGTCGGTGGTATCGGCAGTGGCCGTTGATTCTGACGTCACGTAGGGATTGAGAACCATATCCACCTTGCAGCCGTCGAGAAAGGCTTCCTCCACGTCTATGCCCATTGTGGAGAGCTTCACTGATGCAGGGTGCAGCTCCACACCGGCCGCGCGCAGGGTAAGGCACATGGCCGAGTCCGGCGCCCCCATGCGGTAATAAGCGTTCGCGAGCACGGCATTGTCTATCGTGGCTCTACCGGCAAGAAGGGGCAGCATGGCCACGTCGGCCCGCAGGCTTCCGGCTGCCATCATGGTATCGCCATTCTCCACGATGCTTACGCCCCCGAGCTCAAGTCTGAGCGGCGGGCGTAGTTTGAAACTTTCGATATTAATGCGCATATCGCCCGTGTTCGCGAAATGCTCCACTATGGCCCTGCGCAGCGTTTCCTGGGTCCATGGAGAGTAGAGGGAGAGCACGGTGCCAGCGACGAGCAGTATTATTGCCGCCGCGACAAAAAACAGTATTTTGAATAATTTCCTTATTATGCGCATAATGGATGAGAACGGGCGATGTTATAAGAATACAACCGCCCGGGGTGCTATTTGTTCAGGTCGTTGTACAAATTGTCGCAACCGTTCTCAAGCATGTCGAGCACAAGCTCGAAACCCTCGGCGCCTTCGTAATATGGGTCGGGCACATGGTCGTAGCGGGAGCTGAGGTCGATCCACTGTGCCATCGGCACGATTTTTTCCTCGGCCTCGGGCGTGGGGGCGATGCGGCGCAGTGTGCGCTCGTTTGATGCGTCCATGGGTATGATGAGATCGAAGTCGTCGAAATCGCTCTCGCGCACCTGCCGCGCGCGGTGGGTGAGGTCGTAGCCGCGGCGGCGCGCATGCACCCGCATGCGGTGGTCGGGCAGGTCGCCTGTGTGGTAGTTGCCTGTGCCGGCGGAGTCAATCACCCAGCGTGCCGAGTCGCCTCCGGCGTCCACGATGGCCTGCATCACGCCGTTGGCCGCCGGGGAGCGGCAGATGTTGCCCAGACACACGAATAATATGCGCTTCAGCGGCATCGCGGCCATTCGGGCTGCGGCCTGAGCCCGTTTTGAATGGTTGTCCATATACTTGTAAAAGAGATGTGATGCAAAGTTAGTGAATATGTGTAGAATAAACAAGAGCAACCTTTTGCCGTTTCGCCGAAAATGGTTATATTTGCAGCGTGAAAGAGTGTCCGGAGGCACGCTTTCCACTCTATCTATTGCGAAATCAAATATTTCCTATTTAATACATTACCCAAGTTATGAGTAAAGAAAAGAAATTTCTTACCTGCGACGGTAACCAGGCAGCTGCCCATGTGAGCTATATGTTCTCGGAGGTTGCCGCCATCTACCCCATCACCCCTTCGTCCACCATGGCTGAATATGTGGACGACTGGGCTGCCGCAGGCCGCAAGAACATCTTCGGCGAAACAGTGCTGGTGCAGGAAATGCAGAGCGAAGGCGGCGCAGCCGGTGCCGTGCACGGCTCGCTTCAGGCCGGTGCCCTCACCACCACTTACACTGCATCGCAAGGCTTGCTGCTGATGATTCCCAATATGTACAAGATCGCAGGCGAACTGCTGCCCACCGTGTTCCACGTGTCGGCCCGCACGCTTGCATCCCACGCCCTGAGCATCTTCGGCGACCACCAGGATGTGATGGCCTGCCGTCAGACCGGCTTCGCCATGCTGGCCGAGGGTTCCGTGCAGGAAGTGATGGATCTGGCCGGTGTGGCTCATCTGTCCACTATCCGCAGCAGCGTTCCTTTCCTCAACTTTTTCGACGGCTTCCGCACGAGCCATGAGATTCAGAAAATCGAGGCGCTTGACAACGACGACCTGGCCCCGCTGCTCGACCGCGAGGCTCTCGCCGCTTTCCGCAAGCGCGCACTCACGCCTCAGGCTCCCGTGGCACGCGGTATGGCCGAGAACGGCGACGTGTTCTTCCAGCACCGCGAGGCTTGCAATCAGCACTATGAGGCTGTGCCCGAAATCGTGGAAGCCTACATGGCCGAAATAAGCAAGATTACCGGCCGCGAATATCACCTCTTTAATTATTATGGCGATCCCGAGGCCGACCGAGTGATCATCGCCATGGGTTCCGTGACCCAGGCAGCCGAGGAAGCCATCGACTATCTGCGCGCCAAGGGCGAAAAGGTGGGTCTCGTGGCCGTTCATCTCTATCGTCCCTTCTCGGTTAAGCATCTGCTTGCTGCAGTGCCTGCCACCGCACGCCGCATCGCCGTGCTCGACCGCACCAAGGAGCCCGGAGCAAACGGCGAGCCCCTCTATCTCGATGTTAAGGAAGCGTTCTACGGCAAGGCCGACGCTCCCGTGATCGTGGGCGGCCGCTATGGTCTCGCTTCGAAGGACACCACGCCCGCGCAGATTGTGGCCGTATTCGACAATCTGGCTCTCCCGCAGCCCAAGGACCACTTCACCGTGGGCATCGTGGACGACGTCACCTTCACCTCCTTGCCCGTGGGCGAGGAGCTCAACC
>CAMWRI010000066.1 GCA_947176585.1 uncultured Porphyromonadaceae bacterium | reverse complement strand
CCCTCCACCACCATGCGGAAGGGGTGATACACTGGCGGCTGAATCACCACGGCGTCGCCTCGGTTGGTGAAGTAGTTCACACATAGTGCTATACCCTTGACCACGCCGGGGATGAACGCCAGTTCCTGCCTCTCCACCTTGAAGTTGTGTCTTCGCTGCTGCCAGTCGATGATACTCTGCCAATAGGCATCCGGAGCCGCCGAGTAGCCCAGCACCGGGTGCTCCAGGCGATGACTCAGGGCATCAATAATGTCGGGGCACACGGCAAAGTCAAGGTCGGCGATCCACAGGGGCGTGACATCGTGGCGCCCGAACATGGCGTCGAGTCCTTCGTATTTCACGGCGCCGGTGTCGCGACGGTCTATCACACAGTCAAAATCGTACTTGTTCATGGGCAGAAACGGTTTTTTCACCACAAATGTACTACTTTCGGGCCATTCAACCAAAAAAGTTTTGCCCGTCTCGCTCAAAAATGCTACCTTTGCAGACAAATACAGTAGTTTAAAAATAAAAGCATTTATGAATCCAATCAAGAAGACCATCACGCTTGCCGATGGCCGCGAGATCACGCTCGAGACCGGCAAACTTGCCAAGCAGGCTGATGGAGCCGTGGAGCTCCGCATGGGCAACACAATGATTCTCGCCACTATCGTATCTGCCAAGCAGGCAGGCGAGGGTGTCGATTTTATGCCCCTCACGGTGGAGTACAAAGAGAAATTCTCTGCGGCAGGCCGTTTTCCCGGCGGTTTCCTGAAGCGCGAAGGCCGCGCAGGCGATTATGAGATTCTCACCGCCCGCCTCGTCGACCGCGTTCTCCGCCCCCTGTTCCCCGACAATTACCATGCCGACACGTTTGTGAACGTGACGCTCTACTCGGCCGACGGCGTTGACTGTCCCGATGCCCTCGCAGGTCTCGCCGCCAGCGCTGCCCTCACCGTGAGCGACATACCTTTCAACGGTCCTATCGCCGAAGTGCGTGTGGCCCGTATCGACGGCAAATTCGTTATCGACCCCACTTTCGAGCAGCTTGAGCGCGCCGATATGGAACTGATGGTGGGTGCCACCGCCGACAACATCATGATGGTGGAAGGCGAAATGAATGAGGTGAGCGAAGCCGATCTGCTCGCTGCCCTCAAGACCGCCCACGAAGCTATCAAGGACATGTGCCGTGTGCAGGAAGAAATGGCCCGCGAGCTCGGCGTTGTCAAGCGCGAATACTGCCACGAAGTGAACGACGAAGAGCTTCGTGCCGACGTGCGTGAAAAATGCTACGACAAGGCCTATGCTATCGCCAAGGCCGGTTGTGCCGACAAGCACTGGCGCATCGACAGCTTCGACGCCGTTGTAGAAGACTATCTCGCAGCTATGCCCGAAGAGGAGCGCGAGGCCAAGGAAGCCCTTGTGCGCCGCTACTACCACGACGTAGAGAAAGAGGCCATGCGCCGTTGCGTGCTCGACGAAGGTATCCGCCTCGACGGCCGCAAGACCAACGAAATCCGTCCCATCTGGTGCGAAACCGACTATCTTCCCGGCCCCCACGGCTCTGCCGTGTTCACCCGCGGAGAGACTCAGGCTCTCGCCACCGTGACCCTCGGAACCAAGCTCGACGAGAAGATTCTCGACGAGGTGCTCGTTCAGGGACGCGAGCGTTTCCTGCTCCACTACAACTTCCCGCCCTTCTCCACCGGCGAGGCCAAGCCCCAGCGTGGCGTGGGCCGTCGTGAGATCGGCCACGGCAACCTTGCCCACCGTGCACTCAAGCGCATGTTCCCCGACAACTTCCCCTATGTGTGCCGCATCGTGAGCGACATCCTCGAGAGCAACGGCTCGTCGTCGATGGCCACCGTGTGTGCCGGAACTCTCGCCCTGCTCGACGCCGGTGTGAAGATGAAGAAGCCCGTGGCCGGTATCGCTATGGGTCTCATCAGTGACGAAGGTTGCACCAAGTACGCCGTGCTCAGCGACATCCTCGGCGACGAGGATCACCTGGGCGACATGGACTTCAAGGTGACTGGTACCGCCGACGGTATCACAGCCACCCAGATGGACATCAAGTGCGACGGTCTCAGCTACGAGATTCTCGAAAAGGCCCTTAACCAGGCCCGCGAAGGTCGCCTCCACATCCTCGGCAAGATCCACGAAACTATCGCCGAGCCTCGTGAAGACTACAAGCCCCACGTGCCCCGCATCGTCACCATGCTCATTCCCAAGGAACTCATCGGTGCCGTTATCGGCCCGGGCGGAAAGATTATCCAGGGTATTCAGGAAGCCAGCGGTGCCACCGTCAGCATCGACGAAATCGACGAAGGCGGCTTCATCGAAGTGGCTGCACCCAACCGCGACAGCATCGACAAGGCTCTCGAGCTCATCAACGCCATCGTCGAGCTGCCCGAGGAAGGCAAGACCTACACCGGCACCGTGCGCAACATCATGGATTTCGGCGCATTCGTTGAGTTCATGCCCCACCGCGACGGCCTGCTCCACATCAGTGAAATCTCCTGGGAGCGCCTCGAGAATATGGAGGCAAGCGGCCTGAAGGAAGGCGATACCGTGGAGGTTAAGCTCATCGAAATCGACAAGAAGACCGGCAAATACCGCCTCTCGATGCGTGCCCTCCAGCCCAAGCCCGAAGGCTACGTTGAGCCCCAGCGCCGCGAGCGTGCACCCCGCCGCGAAGGTGGCGAAGGCCGTGGTCCCCGTCGTGAAGGCGGACGCGACCGTGGTCCCCGCCGCAACAACAACGCTCAGTAATCCACCGCGGATTAAACTATAAATCGGCTGCTCCATTCACGGGGCAGCCGATTTGTCGTTTACGGGGGTATTTTGTCTCAACAGAAAGCCCGTGGGGAATAAAGATGCCTCCTGAATTGGTAAAAAATCGATGCGTAGAACAAATAGCCCGGCTGAGCCTCAATCGTCGTCGATGGAGGGATCGGGCTCGGAGGCGGCTTCTTCGGCGCACATCTCGTCGGCAAGCTGCTTGCAGCGTTCTATTTCGGCCTTGATCTCATCAACCTCGGCGGCATCCAAATCCGGATTTTCCTCGAGGTATTCTTCGTAGATCTTGGCAATGGCGGCGGCCCCGCGCCAGTCGCCGGCCTCGTATGCCTGATTGAAGTAGTCGAAGGCCTTCTCCCATGACTTTTCGCAACCTATGCCGTCGGCATACATCCAGCCCATCCGGTGGCAGTATTCCTCGGGAAGCATATCGGCTGCAACAGTTGTCCACTTAAGCAGCTGCGCCTCCCATTCGTCGTCTTTGAGGTATAAGGGCATGATCAGGTTCCAGTAGTAGTCGCTCAGGCATGCGGCGGCATCGGCATTGTGGTCGGCTATCGACTCATAATATTCCACGCCTATTTCCGGGTCGCCTCCTGCAGCCATATCCATATAGTGCTCGGCGAGCCACAGCACGGCGGGGTCTTTCCAGCGGCTTTCCAGCTTCGAGCACAGCTCATAGAAGCGTTCGGCGTCGTATTGGTCATACTGCTGCCGCGGGCCTCCTTCTGCCTGGTCCGGGGTCTCGGCGTTGTCACACAAGTAGCCCAGCATGAAGTAGCCCAGCGGGTCGTGCCCGTCGGCTGCTTTCTGTGCGTGGTCGAAGCACCCGTCGAGGTCGGGCTCCACTCCTATGCCTTCGTGGAGCATGAGTGACAGCAGTCCCTCGCGCTCGGCACTCTCGGGCGCATCGAGCACCAAGCGTGCCGCGGCTTCGTTGTCGTCGGCTTTAAGGAGTTCGTGAAATTCGTCAGATAGAGTCATGGTGGTATTATGGCGGTATTATAGTCAGTCAAACATTACCCTCGGATTCATCTGCGCAGGCGAGCGCCACTCGATTCCGTATTCGTTCTTGAGAAGCTCGCGTTTGACGCTCCACAGCTTGAAGCAGAATCCCATGTGGCGGCGCACGCCGTCGAAACGGCGGTTGAGTTTCTCCTCCACATCATAGTAGATTTCTTCCCAGCGATAGGTGTATTCAACGGGATCTGCCTTGAGGTGGCCGATGGTGGGGTTGAGGATGATTTTCAGAAGCTCGTCGGGGGTGAAAAGCGAAGCTATAGCCTCGCGCATGTCGTTCTCGATCCAATGAGAAAACCAGGAATTGTCTTCGAGAAGGATATTCAGCTTGAGCAGCCGGCGCACGCGGCCTTTCATTTCAGGCCCCAGCTTGCCGTTGATGAATGCGCTGTGAACGTAGGCGAGCAGCAGGCGATACGTCTCGTGGTTGTACACCGTAGATTCCATGGCCTCTATGATGCGGGGCACCGTGGCTTCAATCACGTCCCATGCTATGCGCTCGTCGCGCAGCACGGCGCGCACCCGCACCGATATATCCTCCATCTCCCGGTATTCCTTGGATTCCTCGCAGGCCTCGGCCAGCAGTGTGTAGAGCTGCATGAGTTCGAGCACGTGCGTGGCGATTGCATTCTCGCCTTCGATCATATCAATGAGTGCAAGGTAGCCCATGGCGTCTTTCCCGTCGTCGCCGTGTTCGTCCATAAGTTTAAACACGGCTTCGATTCTGTCGTCAATCGACACCGACGAGTCTTCAGTGATTTGTCTTATATCTTTCAAAGTCATATTTCCACTTTTATAATGGAGATGTTGTCGCGTCCGCCGCGGTCCTTTGCAGCTGCCACGAGTGTAGCCGGATCGTGGGCAAGCTCTTCCATCGTGTCGTCGTCCACGAGGTCGCTGAGGCCGTCGGAGCACAGCAGGTACACGTCGCCCGGAAGCACCGTGAGCGCCGCCACATCCGAAATGAAATTGTCGGGCGAATTGCCCATGAAGTTGTAGATGAGATTCGACGGCACAGACGTGTCGCCGGTGAGCTGCCGCTCGGAGTGATCGGTGGTAATCTGCTTGAGCACTCCCGAGCGCAGGCGGTAGCAGCGGCTGTCGCCAATATTTATAATGTAGGCACCGCTTGCGGCGAAAACGAGAGCCACGAATGTGGTGCCCATCTCGCTCAATTCGGGGCGCAAATCTGCTGTGGACAGAACCAGGGAGTTGGTCTCGACGGCCCAATTCTTGAGAGCGCAGATGCCTTCGTTGTCATTGCAGGGGGCGAACGTTTTCATGAACGATGCGAACGAACGGCACACGATTTCCGAAGCCACCTCGCCGCCTTCGTAGCCTCCCATGCCGTCGGCCACGGCCCATGCCGCAGCTTGGGCAGCCGTGACCTCCGCGCTGCCGCCGGTTTCTCCGTCGCGCACCAGATGTCCGGCGGCGTACACCATATCTTCGTTATTGGTGCGCACGCAGCCTATATCGCACAGGGCGCTGAATTTAATCGTGCCGGTCATTCCTCTACGGCATCAAAAATATAGGTGCCGATGTCCACGACGTCACCCGCGGCGATTTTCACAAGGGTATTGGCCGGCACCTCGCGGTCGTTCACGTAAGTGCCGTTGGTGCTTCCGAAGTCCACGATGTACCAGTCCGTGTCTCGTTTTACGAATTTGCCGTGGCGGCGCGATATAAGGGGGCATCCTGCCAGTTCACTCGCGTATGGACTGTCCTCGCGGCCTATCACGGCGTCGTGGGCCGGTCTCAGAAGAGATCCTTGCGTTCGCGGTTTCAGCACGAGCGTCTTTTCCTCGCATCCTCCGGCCCGGAGCTTGCGCTTTATCATTGGGGCGCCGCATTCGGGGCAGAACATTTCGTGGTCCAATGTGCCGCATTTGATGCATTCCAGGAGTTCCGTGCCGCACATGTCGCAGTATCGGCTGTCGTTGGGAATCATTTCTCCGCACGAAGGACATTCTATCTCTTTCATCTCACAGCAGGAATGTCGACGGCCTCAATCACGGTGAGGGCATCGGGGTTGGTTTCAATTATACTTGTATCGGCCGCAATGCGGTTGCCCTGCATCTCCACAACCTCGTTGAGCAGATTCACTACCTCGCGGGCGTTACCGAAGTGCAGCCCCTTGCGCGCCACCATGTCGGCGATGCGACGGGCTGCCGCCTCCTCGGCCTCGGGAGTGAGCGTGAATTTGCGCTTCTTCACGTTCACCTTGAAAATTTCCAGCAGGGCATCGGCATCGTAGTCGTCGATGTGGAAATGCTTGTTGAAGCGGCTCATCAGTCCGGGATTGCCGCGGCGCACGAGTTCTTCCATGCGGTCCTTATAGCCGGCTATCACCACCACGAATTTGCCCTTGTCGTTCTCCATGCGTGTCATAAGTGCATCGAGGGCCTCGTTGCCGGTGTTGTTCATGCTGCCGGGCTGCGGCAGCAGGTTGTAGGCCTCGTCGATGAAGAGCACGCCGCCCATAGCCTCGTCCACGGCTTTATCCATGTTCTGGCCGGAGGCGTTCACGTAGCTCGACAGGATTGTCTTTGCCTCGCGCTCCACCACCTTGTCGGTGGAGAGCACGCCGGCAGCATGGAGCACCTGGCCCAGACGCTTGGCTATCGTGGTCTTGCCGGTACCGGGATTGCCGGTGAGGATGATGTTCACCGGCTGCAGGGCCGCGGCACCCAGGCCGCGCTCCATGCGCATACGGTTCACCATGGCCACGTTGGCCAGCTTGCGTATCTCATCTTTGATATCGGCCATGCCTATTAGGTCGTCCATTGTGGCGATCACCTCACCGACGGTCATGGGCTGCTTCTCGTTACTGCCTGTGAAGTCGCACATCGTGAGCACAAATTCACCCGCAGGATCGAAGCCCGGAGTGCCCATCTCCTTCTGAATGCGGGTGTTCTGGGCCTTGATGGCCTTGTCTACGGCGTTGCGCACCTCGCGGGCGTTGGCGAAGTCTTTCTTGCGCGACACATACATGCGCTCGAAGAATTTCTCTATCATCCTTTCGGCGTTTTCATCCAGCGTGTAGCCCTGCGACTTGATCATGCGCCGTGCTATTTCGGTGAGTTCTTCCGGCTTGTAGTCGCGGAAGTTGATGGTGGTGTTGAAGCGTGAGGGTATGCCGGGATTGGCGGTGGCGAATATACCCATCTCGCGGGGATAGCCGGCGAGAATCACCACCAGTTTGCCGCGGCGGTCCTCCACATTTTTGATAAGGGCCGTCACCGCTTCGTTGCCGAAGGTGTCGTCTTCGCCGCCCCACATGTCGTAGGCCTCGTCGATGAAGAGCACACCGCCCATGGCGCGGTCAAATACGGCGTCCACCTTGGGCCCCGTGTGGCCCATATACTGGCCCTTGAGGTCCTTGGGGGCAACCTCCACGAGCTGGCCCGTGGGAAGAATACCCATGGCACTTAGGGCATCGGCGAAGACACGCGCCATCGTGGTCTTGCCGGTGCCGGGATTGCCCAGAAACAGATAGTGGTCTTTGAGTTGGAATTGTGTGTCGGGATGAAGTTTCTGGAAAGAGCGTATCGAGTTGACAATCCCTGTCATGGTTTCTTTTATTTCGTCCACGCCCACGTAGCGGTCGAATTCCTGCATAACCTCGTCGAGAGTCTTGGGCACGTATTCATTGCCCGTCACATCGTCGGCAATCACGGTCTTCACGTCCTTGCCCTTGGCGCGGCGCATTGCGGCCATCATCAGGTCGTTGGCCATGGACGCGGCGAGGTGGGCGTTGCCGAAGCGCTCGCTGTTGCGGCGTTCGTAGGCGAATACGCGGCACAGCTTGGCGTGAGCATCCTCGGTGAGCCCCAGTTTGTAGGTGTCGTCGAGCATATACTCGCATATATCGGCCACTTCGGCCGGCGAGTAGTCCTGAAGCTTGATATTTAGGGCAAAGAGATTTTTGAGATCCGGGTGGGCGTCCACATATTCCTGTAGCTTGATGTCGCCCGCGAGTATAAGCACCAGTTTGCGCTCTTTGTTGGTCTTGGCCATCTTGGCATGCTTCACGGCATAAGCAAGCGGTGAGTCCACCAGGTCGCTCTCTATGTCGTCGGGCAGCAGCTTCTGCACCTCGTCGATCATTATACATTCGAGCGGATCCTCCGAGAGGTCGAGTGTGTCGATCGTGAGCGGGTTGAACACGTCGCACTTGTCGTTGTCCACGATATCCTCGTCGGTGAGGTAGTCGCCGGTCTTGTAGTAGAACGAAGTGACGCCCGATCCGGACGGACCGGTGATCAGGATGTTGGTGTTAAGGCTATTGAGGATGTCGCGTCCGCGCTGCTTCAATATGGCTTTTATGGTGGCCACATGCTCTCTTACCTGCTCCTTGGCCGTATCGAGCCCCACGAGATCGTCGAGGCAGTCTTTCTTCTTGCGCTTGTTGTTGCGCACTGCGCCGTCGGGCTCTGCTGTTGCGGCGGCCGGCTGGAATTTTTCTCCGCAATGGCGGCAATATAGCGCCTGGTCGCGGTTCTCTTTATTGCATGATTTACACGTTTTCATAGCTTATCTTCCGGGTGTTTGAAGGGCTGGACGCTCTTTGCGTTCCGGGGCGGGAGCCGGCTGTTCAGCCGCAGGCTCGGGTGCGGGAGCGGTCTGCTCGGCAGCCGTCGAGGTTTCGGGGGTGTCTTCCCAGCCCGGCAGGGTGGGAAGGATATTGCCGCTCTGTTCCGGTTCCGCCGGTGCTGGCTTGGCGGATTTCGAGGTACTGCTCTTGGCTGCGGGTGCCTTCGCCGCAGGCTCTTCCGTGACTGCGGAGCCAAGCGGGGTGGCAATGAATTTCACGTCGTGCATGATGCCCTTGCGGTCATAGTAGTAACCTGTCATCGCTTTGTCTCGGCGCGAGTAGCGGGCGTCCACACACTGCTTCAGGGGTGTGCCGTCCTCGGGCCAGAACTGGAACGTTTCGGGCACCGTATCGTTGTCGCTGCTGATTGTACCGCTCGCAGGCACCGGAGCCTGGCCGGCGATGGACATTGTGCCGAAGATGCTCTTGCCGTCGGGGGCCACGGAGTCTACGTTGCACACTATTTTTGTGGACCCTGAGGCGTATTTCACCGTCCAGGTCCCCAGCGCCCACTTGCCTCTCATGGCTTCCACGGCCTGGCGCTCGCCGGCCCATGAATGTGATCCGCTGAGCTGCGGAGTGGCATTGAACCATATTATGCACATCAACCAGGCCAATGCGGTCCAGAGGCAGCCGAAAAAGCCTATGTCTTCGCGGGTGGTCTCGTCCTGCGCGCTTTGCATGGAGGCCAGGTCGGCCACGGCACTGTCGAGCTCATCGTAGTCCTGGAATGTGTAGTGCAGGGCATCGAGCTGGCGGAACTGGAAGCTGCCTGCCACCACGTTTAAGCCGTCGTTCACATTAGTGCGGCTGAAGAGATTGCGCAATGCGAATATTGCCACTCCTATCAGGAGCAGCCCGCATATCACGTACAGAATAGACGGGAACCATGCGTAGCCGGCCCATGCAATCGCGGCACACACGAGTCCGCCGATTGCTGCGGGTAAAATGGCTCCGAAGAATGTGCCGAAACCCCATAGGGCCACGAAGCAGCAGGCCGCGCACACGAGATAGGTGCTCCAGAAATGGCCGGTGATCGGGTTTACCTCGGGAGAATCGAAGATCCAGGAACCCGCGAGCACAAAGAGCGTGGGCAGCCCGGCGGCCACGAGGAAGAAATTGCGCTTCAGCTTCACCCTGGATTCGCTCTTGTCCAGCTTCTTTTCGGCCTTGTCGATGCGCGAGATAGCACGGCGGTAGCGCTCGGCGTAGTAATTGTCGGGCGCCAGTTCCTCGATGAACTCGATATACTTCGCCGTCTCTTTTTCGTAGGTGAACTTGGGCGAGAGGTCGAGCATAGGATTCTCCTGATAGAACACGGTGAGCCACGCATCGAGCCATGCCACGGGCTTGCCGTCGTCGTCGGGCATCTCGCGGTCTTCTCCGCCCAGGAGTGCAGCCACTTCCTTGCGGGGCAGCTTCTTGAGCTCGGCGGGGTCGGATATTTCCTTGTCGCCGATGGTATAGGTGGGATTGCCCTGCAGGAAGCCGGCCACCGATTTATAGGCACCGATCACGATGTCGTAGGGGCCGGATTTCTGCGTGTTGTCGTCGTTGTCCACGTCCATGCAGAAGCGGTTCCAGTCCAGGAAGGTCTTGTACTGCTCGCCTCGGGCGCGCAGATAGCTGCCGAGGGGGCCGTTGTCCATCTCCATGAAGAGGTCGGTGAATTCCTCCTCAGTTCCGATGCCCTGCGCGTATTCTGTGAGCTTCGCATTGAGAAATTGACCCACCTCCTGCACCGAATAGATGCGGTCCTCGTCGTCGGGGTTGATGCTGAAGTCGTAGTCGGCCAGCGGATTCAGTTCGAAGGCGATACGGTAGGCCGAGGTGGAGTTGTAGTAGATCGAGTCAAGGTCGTCGCAGCTGTTGTCGTGCAGCATCCTCACCTTGCCGGCAAGCGCGGGGTCGCGGTAGGCGAGCCATTGCACGAAGGCTTCAGAGCGAATCAGCATCTTGTTGCCGCGGCTTATATCGCCGGCCTCACGGAACACCTCGAGCACTTCGTCCACGGTGTCGACAAGCGTCATTTCCTCTTCCTTGAAAAGTGGGAAACGAAGATTGTTGAACTGCAGGGCGAAGTAGAACGTGCTCAGGTATTGCTTGAACACCTCGCTGTCGTCGAAGTCGTCTATCTCAAGCATCCTGTCGAGGGCGGCCAGCGTCTTTTCCAACTTCAGCACCTTGAAATAGATCTTAAGACGGGTGTCGGGCTCAAGCACTTCATCTGCCATGGTGGCGCAGTTGTTGTGGATATACAGGGCTATTTCGGCCGGATCGGTCATGTGGGTGCCGTCCGGAGCCTCGTAGTCCATGGCGGGGTCGAGCAGATAGGCCACGGCCATGAGCCCGGCCTTCTTGTTGGATGGGTACACCTTCTCCACGATGTCTTCCACGATCACGGCCAGCTCGTTGTAGCCTGTATCTTCGAGCCAGCGCGTCACGCGGCCGGAGTACACGTATTTGCTGCCCAGCTCCTGATCATCCATCAGATATTGTGCCAGCTCGGCGGGCGAATTGGCCACCTGGTTTTTCGATGAATTGAACACCACATGGAAGTTTGTGCTGCCTGCGGTGTTTTCTCTGCCCAGATTCTCGCCCTTGGCCCAGCGCTTAATGTCGGCGAATGTAGCTCGGTCGCTCATTTTCAGTCGCGTGAGTGCCTTCAGCAGCGACGTCATGTGGGGCGACAGGTCTTTGGGCATTGGCAGCGTTTCGTTGAGCTTGGAGCGGAGCAGCTGCGATTCGTTGGCGGTGAGCTGCGCTTTGCCCATCCACAGGCACAGAAGCGCCACACCAAGCGAGAAATAATCGCTCTCCACGCCCACCTCGGCTGGCTCGCCCGGCACGTTGGTGTAGAACTCGGGAGCGGCATACACCGGCGAGCGCATCTCGTCGATCTTCACGTATCCGCCTTCCGGGCATTCCATGGATATACCGAAGTCTGCCAGCACGATCTGAGTCTTTTCTTTGTCGGCATAGAAGAAATTTGCAGGCTTGATGTCGCGGTGGATGATTCCGTGCTTGGCCAGGAAGTCGATGGCCGAAGCCATGCGCACGGCCACCTCGCCCAGTGCTTTCTCATCGCCCTGTAGCACCACCCCGTCCAGCGATCCGCCCTCGCAGAAGTCCATGAGTTCATAGTCGTTGAGCTCGCCGGCGCGCTTCGGATTCTGCCACTGCCCGTGGCTCACGATACCCACGAGCAGGCCGCTGCCGCCCAGCTTCTTGATTTTCTCCAGCACTTTGTGGTTGGGGCGGTGCTCAGGGTCGTAGTAATATATTTTTAGGGCATATTTTTTGCCGTTGCGGGTCACGGTGAACACGATGGCTTCGCCGGACGAGTTGGATAGCACGCCCTCGTTCTTGTATTTCACTCCGTCGAGCTCGAAGAAGTCGGGCCATTCGGTTGCGCCGTCGGCCGATGCGTCGGCCGACAGATTGCCGGCGAGCTTGTTTTTCTGCTCGAAGGGACGCGGATTGGCATTCTGGCCACGGGCGCCATTGGCGGTAGAATGTTCGTCGGCTGCTGGGCGCTGTCCTCTCACGCCCTTTGCGGTGGCGTGTTCGTCGCCACCGGTGGCCGGACGCGATGCGCGCCCCGTGGCGTGCATGTCGGCTGAGTTGTCGCTGCCTCTGCCGGGGCGCGATGCACGGCCCGTGGCGTGCACGTTGTCGTTGTTGTCGTTGCCGCGACCTCGGCGGCCGCCTATTGTTTTGTCATTGTCTGCCATAACTCTGTCTGTATCTATGCGTCTTCGAGTGAAATTGTCGTGGTGGTTGCCCATGGATTCTTGGCGATATATTCTTCGGGCGATTGATATATCCAGGTACCTCCCAACTGCGGTTCCGCGCATTCGGAGGGATTGTTGTGCAATGCTCCGCAGTAGTTGCAGCACCAAAGGCTCGGATTGTATTCCGACAGGTCGGCGTGCACGTGGCTCTTGATCACTTTGCGTGCCGAGAAATAGTCGCGCTGCTGCTCCGGGGTATAGTCGGGCGGTGGCACCAGAGCCGCGAGGGCGGCGTTCATCTCGGCTGCCTTTTCCTTGTAGGCCTTCATGATGTCGTCGAGCGAGGGCGCGCAGCCGTCGGCATACTGCCTGCGAGCCGTCTGCGAGCCGCTGGTGTGAGCGGGCCTGGGCTGAGGCTTGTAGGCGCCCATAGAGCCGAGTATGTCGGCATATTCGTCGAGCAGGGCTTTGTCGGCGTCGGAGAGCTCCGCCACGCTTTCGCCGCCACTGTTGCGCAGTTCCTCGATGCGTGCATGTAGTTCGGCAAGCTCCTCGGCCTTGGCCTGCACGGCTTTGAACGCGGGATCTGCCTTGGCCGCCTCCATAGCTTTCTGCGCCATGGGCGTGAGCGGCGCGTTGCACTTGCGGCAAAAGTTGCGTGCGTTGAGCGTGCCGCACGCGGGGCAGGCTGCGCCCTCGCGCGGCTGGCCGCAGCGGGTGCAGAATTTTGCTCCGGGCTTCATCGCCGCGCCGCAGAAAGAGCATTTGTCGGGCGTGAGCGATCGGCCGCAGTGGGGGCATATCGCATAGCCGGCCTTTATCTCGCCGCCGCAGTGGGGGCAATACGCTCCCTGCTCGTTTTTAGTGGCCTCCTTTGGGCGCCACTTTGGCTGCACGGCTTTCTCCGCCTTGCTTTTATGTGCTTTCAGGCTTTCCATAGACCTATTTCACATGATATTTACGTCCGTCGCGTCCGCTCACGGTGCCGTCCCAGTTTTTCGTGCCCTTCACCACGCGTCCGTCGCGGGTGTACACTTCCACCTCCTCGCCTCCGAAGAATGCCGAGAGGAACGACAATGCGGCCAATATGGCAACGGCCAGGATGGCCACTACTACAATCACCAGCACTATGAGCATGCTCATTATCATAAGGCCTGCGCTCAGTCCCAGCGAGCCAAGAAAAAGGATAGAGGGGTAGATGATGCCGTCGGAGAAGCGTTTCTGATAAAACAGCCACCCCATGCCTGCTACCGCCGGGATAAGCAGCGTGCCCAGGGCAATCAGGTAGGAGCTTGCCTCGATATCGTTGCTGTCCACCCACATCATTATCATCAGGGCAATGCCCAGCACCACGGGCCAGAACGAGGCGTCCACAATCCATTTGGGAGCCTCTTCGTCGGGATCGCTGTTGAGAACCATGCGCCACACGAAGTACAAGCCGCCGGTCTGGATCCCCACCACAATCGCAAGGAGCAGGAAGTTCAGGATGGTGTGGCCCCAGCCGCCCACGCATGACGGCATGATGAACCACAGCACATTATTGTGGTAGCTGAGCAGATACATTATCTCGCAGGCCGATACCGCCACGAGCGACAGGCCGCACGCCAAAGGCATCATGCGGGCAAGCACACCCCTGGAATACATGATGGCCGCGGCTGCCGCCACTGCCGAGAACGCGAGAATCCACAGCAGCCAGCTTGCCGGCCCGCCCGAGTGGTTCATCGCCCAGTTCATCTCAGGCATGAGGAAGCGCTCCAGAGGGCTGCGGTCTTTAAGCGCCGAGTCGCTCACGAAGCGCAGGGTGTCGCTGCTCTCGATTCTTACGGGGTAAAACGACGAAAACATCACCGAACCTGCCATCCCTTTGTACTCCACCGGGATGTAGGGCATTCTTTCACCGTCGTGCTCGGCTATGAATGCCTCGGTGGCTGCCGTGGCATACACGGTGTCGCCCTTGGCTATTTCCGCCAGCTGTCCTTTTTTACTGCCGCCGTCGTTGAACTCGTATAAGCCGGCATCCGACATTGCCTTATAGGCGCGGTTTGCAGTCGCATCAAACGGTGC
>CAMWRI010000065.1 GCA_947176585.1 uncultured Porphyromonadaceae bacterium | reverse complement strand
GCTTGAACCTAGGACTCCCTGATTATGAGTCAGGTGCTCTAACCAACTGAGCTATAGGACCTGCATTGATTTGCGGTTACAAAATTAGTATTATTTTTTTACGTGACCAAATTTTGCGGGTGATTTTTTAGATGGTGAGTGTGAAATGGTCGGCATCGCGGGCGGCGGGGAAGCGGGTGCGGGCTTCGCGCAGCTTGTCGAGACTGAAGCGGGCGAGGGTGGTGCCGGGCACGAAGGCGGGGCGGCCCACGTGGTAGAAGGAGTAGGTGCAGCCGTCGTAAGTGCCGTAGGCATCGGAGCCGCCACGGTTTGCGCCCACCACCGCAGCCTGGTTTTCAATGGCGCGTGCAATGAGCAGGTGCTCGAAAGCGTAGGCACGTGACTGCGGCCAGTTGGCGGGCATGAGAAGCAAGTCGTAGGCGTAGTCGCGGTTGCGCAGCCACGCCGGAAAGCGAAGGTCGTAGCACACTGCGAGTGCCACGTTCCAACCACGGAACGCGGCGATGGGAATTTCTTGCGAGCCGGGGCTGAATACTTCGGTTTCGCGGCTCATGGAAAAGAGGTGTCGTTTGTCGTACCGGGCAAGCAGAGTGCCGTCCGGGGCTACGAGGAATGCCCGGTTGTATACTCTGTCGTTTTCTCTCGCCACAAAAGACCCTGCCACGGCGCATGAGTGCTCGGCGGCTATGGCACGCACGGCTTGCATCGTGGGGCCGGAATTGTCTTCGGCGAGCTGGTGCATGGCTTTCGGGTCGTTGACGTAGCCGGTGGAGAATAATTCCGGGAGAACGAGGATGTGGGCCGGGGCTTTAAGCTCGCGGGCCATCGAGCGTGCCGCCGCGAGATTGGACTCGCGGTCGGCAAATGCTATATCGATGGGTAATGCGGCTACGGTGAGGTCGCTCTGTGTCATTCGCTGTCGGCGGTGGTGAACTTTTCGGGGTATTTTCCCTGATAGGGTGAGTAGTAGCGCTTTATGACGCGAATGTCGGCATCTATATCACCCGTGGGGGCGTAGGTGTCGTTGAGCATGATTGTCTTGGTACCGAAGTCCAGAACGCCCAGCACGATGGGCACATGGGCTGCCATGGCTATGCGCAGGAAGCCTGTGTGCCAGCGCGTGGTGCGGCTGCGTGTGCCTTCGGGGGTGATGGCCACTCGCAGTACCTGCGACGAGCGAAAGCGCTCCACGAGCGCCTCAACCAGCGAGGGGCTGCCCGGACGGCGGTCGACGGGAACTCCACCCATTGCCCGGAATATGGGGCCGAGCGGCCAGAAAAACCAGCTTTTCTTCATCAGGAAGCCGGCGCGGCGTCCCACGCTGCGGATGGCGAGCTCGCCCAGAATGAAGTCGACGTTGCTCGTGTGCGGAGCCACGCAATATATGCACTTGGGCATATCCGGCACGGTCACGCTCACCGTCCAGCCCGCCAGCCTGAGGATGCGAGCAGCAAGATTCATGCCTGGGCTTTTACGGCGTCGCGAACGCTCTGCGGCAGCATCGAGTTCATTTCTTTGAGGATGGCGTTCACCTCGGCGCGGGTGTCCTGTGCGAGCTTATTGAATGCTGCGCGGTAGTAGGCGCGGCGGGCGGCGTTGAACGCGCGGGGAGAAGCGAAGTCGGCCGGAGTCTTGTCGAATGCGAATGTGCAGTGCGAGAGGCCGTTTACCTGCAGGGTGGCGATGCGGCCCACCAGTTCGTTCACACGGGCTTCATCAAAGCCGGGGATGCATGCGGCAGCGCTGAGGAGTTCGGCGGCCATTGCGCCGCAGATGTTGCGTATTTCTTTCTTGACGTTGCGTTTGTTTGCCATATCTTTAGTTTTTAATTGGTTTTCAATAATATTTTGCGGAGAGCGGGGAGGGTGGGGTCGATCTTCTCCTTGACGTGCGGACGCGCCATGAATCCCGTGAGCTGCAGCGGCAGCTCTATCGAGTGGCCGGTGATTGAAGTCATGCGGTCGAGCACTTTGGCGGGGTGGGTGTTCACGAGGGCCACACCCGGCGAGGATTCAGACACTCCGGGCATGATAGACGCAATGGCCGAAGCCGAGCGCGGTTCGGCAGTATAGCCGTAGACGGATTCAACGAGGCTGACGGCCTCTTCCTGTTCCTGTGCGGTGAATACCTTGAAATTCACTTCGCCGCGCAGACCATCGGCGGTGCCTCCGCACAGATCGAGCAATCTCGGAAGATTGGCGGGATAGCCTCTTGAGAGGTCGAATGGCGGCACGGGAGCTCCCGTCATCACATCAGCAAACACTCCCGGGGAGCATGCTCCGGTGACAGAGCCCATCGAAGCTCCCATTCTGCGCGCCATAACCGCGGCGGTGACGTTGCTCAAATTGCCGCAAGGCATGGCAAACGACACGTGGCGCGGGTCCATGCCGGATGCCTTGAGCTGCGCGCAGGCCCAGAAAAAGTAGACAATCTGTGGCAGAACGCGGCCCGGATTCAGAGAGTTGGCACTTGTGAGGTGCAGTGCCTTGTTCAGCGCAGGATCGAGCAGGGCCGTATCCACCAGACGGTTGCAATCGTCGATAGTTCCGCGCACTTCGATGGGATGAGTATTGGCGCCCAGCGTGGCGAACTGCGCTTCCTGCATGCGGGTGAGCTTGCCACGAGGAAAGAGGATGAATACGTCCACGCCGTCGAGGCCGCGGAATGCATTGGCGATGGCACTGCCGCTGTTGCCGGTGGTGGCCACGAGCACATTTATGCGCGAAGTGCCGCTCTGCCGTGCCAGATGACGGTAGAGCCTGGCGAGGAAGCGCGTGCCCACATCCTTGAATGAAAGCGACGGACCGTGAAACAGTTCCAGTGCATACATGCCGCTGCCCACGGGTACAAGCGGAATCTGAAAATTGAAACTTTCAGCAGTGATTTTTTTAAGAACTGCCGCATCCACGTCGCCGCCGAAGAGCGAATTGGCCACCACGTAGGCGATATCGGGCAGTGAAAGCTGGTCGATATTGTTGAAAAAAGCCGCAGGTATACGCGGCACCGACACCGGCATGTACACGCCTCCGTCCGGAGCCACGCAGTGCACTACGGCTTGCGTGAGCGATGTTTCCGGCGACCGGCGTGATGTGCTGTAGTATCTCATACGGGAACAGTGAGCATCGGCAGATCTGCGTGAAACAGCAGTGAATTGGCCGTTCCGGAGCTGAACACTCGGCTGAACAGGCTTTTCCGGCGCCCCGGCACAGTCACGAGCCCGAAGTGCCTGGAGTCGTCGAGACGGCACACTTCCGCCACAATGTCGGAAGCGCCGGCATCCGCCAGCTCGAAATTCATGTCGGGATAGTGGGCCCGGCAATAGCCCAGCAGGGCGTCCGGCGAACCCGCGATACTGCGCGTTATGCGCTTGCGCTGTGCCACAGGCAGCAATGTGATAGTGGTGCCCGGGGCCGGCTTTATGAGACGCATGAGGGAATCGAGCACAAGCATGTCGGCCTGGTCGAGATAGCAGAGCATCAGAATCTGCCCCGCCTGCGCGGCGGTGCGGTCGCTGTCCTCCGGCACTGTGAGCACGGCGAAGCGTCCGGTGTCGATCACCTCGGCACTCACACTGCCTATGAGCTCGCGCTGCTTGCGCTCGCTGCTGCGTGTGCCCATCACCACCAGCACCGGCGGATTGAGCTTGCCGTACTCGGCTATGGCATCTTCCGGCACACCCTCGGCAATGCGTGTGGTGTATTTCACGGGCGAAAGGCCCCGGTCCTTTATGCGGTGGGCCATACGCTCCGTGAAGTGGTCCATGCGCATCCTGGCCGCCGATTCAAGACGCTGGCGCGAATCGGCATCGGCAATCTCATATGTGAGCTTGTTGCTCAGCTGCATATTGGCTGCCACATAAGGGTCGATATAGGCGTGCAGCAGCCGGAGGGTGGCTCCGTGTTTTGCTGCCAGATCCGCAGCCAGCGAGGCAGCCTGCAGGGAGAGATCGCTGAAATCGGTGGGCACGATTATCGAATGTCCTTCTGCTGCGGGGTGGGGCACGGAAGCGTCGTCGGCACTCTCTATGATGCGCAGCGCCAGAGGAAGATCGTCCTCGGGGATTCGCACGCGCACCCCCGAAGCCACCTCCGGGTCGGTGAGGTTCACGTTTTGCAGCATGACCTCTATGCCTTCACTTTCGAGCAGCGAACGCAGCGCCAGGGCGCGGTCAAAAGTGTGTATCGCTACGGTGATGAATCGTGTCATTTCAAATAATTGCCGGTTCAATGATAAAAGACAAAGAGAGTAACCTCGGCCGCATGTGCGCCCCGGGGGTCACTCTCTTCGTTGTACGGGATGTGTGGCGTTTATGCTTCTTTTTCTTTAAGGATTTCCACAGCCATTTCGTAGATGGTGGGATCGTCGAGCACCACGATACCGCCGTCGGGACCGGGTTCGATATGAACGCCGCAGTTCTTGCCGAAGTCGTAGTTTACGCCGCCGAAGTAGTTGCGTACGGTCTGAACGGTGGTGTTCAGTTTATCGGCTATTTTGTGCATCGAGCCATCGGGCAGACTGTCTTTGAGCCTGCGCAGTTCGTTGAATGTGATTGTCTTAGGCATAGTTCGAAGAGTTTTGGGTTTGTTTTGATGTTGGTAAAGTTACAACAATACTTTGTAAATGCCAAGCATCGCGCCGTAAAAAAAACTATGTTTTAAAACACTCTGTTTTTAAAACGTTGAACTATAATTATATACTCCGGCGCAATGTTTCGACGAACGAATCGATGCGCTGCATCTGCGCCGGAATGTCGATCTGCTGCGGGCAATGGGGCGAGCACTGGCCGCAGCCTATGCAGTGGGCAGCCTGTCGCTCGCGGGGCACAGCCCTGTCGTAGCTCACGAGATATGCCCTGCGCGCGCGCTTGAAATCTTCGTCCTGCAGTCCGGAGGGTACATTTCCTTCGTTGACACACTTGTTGTAGTGCAGCAGAGTGCCGGGGATGTCGAGACCGTAGGGGCACGGCACGCAATACTTGCAATCGTTGCACGGCACGGTGGGGTATTTCACCATCAGGTCGGCCGTGTCGTAAAGGAATTGCATTTCCTCATCGCTCAGCGGTGCGAGCGGGCAATACGAGCTCAGATTGTCCTCAAGATGCTCCATGCGGCTCATTCCGCTCAGCACCGTGAGAATGCCGGGGTGTGTGCCAGCGAAGCGGAAAGCCCAAGAGGCCACGCTGCGCTCCGGCTCGCGCTGCTTCAGTCGCGCCACGATATGGTCCGGCACGTTGGCCAGGCGGCCGCCCAGCAGGGGCTCCATGATCACCGCGGGAATACCGCGCTTTTCCAGCTCCGTGTAGAGATACTCGGCATCCACGTTGCGGGGATTAATCTCGGCTGCATGGCGCCAATCGAGATAATTGAGCTGAATCTGCACGAAATCCCATTTGTATTCATCGTGCTTGTCGAGAAGATAGTCGAACACCTCAACATCGCCGTGATACGAGAATCCGAGATTGCGGATTCGGCCCGCTTCGCGCTCCTTGAGCAGGAAGTCGAGCACGCCGTTGTCGAGATATCGGGCGCGCAGGTTGTCCATTCCTCCCATACCCACGCCATGCAGCAGCAGATAGTCGATATAATCAGTGCGCAGATTCTCGAATGAGCGCCTGTACATATCGAGCGACGCCTCGCGGCTCCACGTGGCGGGCGCGAAATTCGACAGCTTGGTGGCAATGAAGTATGAGTCGCGCGGGTGGCGTGAGAGCGCTTCGCCGGTGGCCGCTTCGGAGAATCCCTTGCAATATGCGGGCGACGTGTCGAAGTAGTTCACGCCGCAGGCCAGCGCGCGATCCACGAGACGGTTCACTTCCTCCTGGTCGATGTCGCTCGTGCCCTCCGGCACCGAGCCTTCCGGCAGGGTGGGCCAGCGCATGCAGCCGTAGCCCAGGAGCGACACGTCGTCGCCCGTAGTGGGATTATGGCGGGTGGTCATTTGGCCTAGATCGGCCGAACCGTGGCCGGAAGTCTTGTCGCCGGGTGCCGAATTGCGGCAACCGGGAAGGGATGCTGCGGCAACAGCAGTGGTGCCCATGGCAAGGCGCCGCAGAAATTCGCGACGGTCTATTATTTTATTATTGTGTTTCATATCGAATTGTGTCGCTCAAGTCCTTCTACATATATAGCGCTGAACGGCCGTGCGGGGCACAGGTTCTCGCAAGCTCCGCAACCGATGCATCGCGAGTCGTTCACCACGGGTATCTTCACGGAATTTTCATCTTCGGGGTCGCTTGCCACCATCTGTATGGCGCCGGCCGGGCAGTGGCGGGCGCAGTTGCCGCATTCCTGTCCGTCGGTGAGCGGCACGCAATTGGCAGCCACCCACACGGCATGACCCACCTGTATGGCGGTTTTTTCTTCGCGGGTGACCGGCAGAATCGCACCGGTGGGGCACACCTCCGAGCAGCGGGTGCACTCCGGGCGGCAATATCCCCGCTCGTAGCTTGCCTCCGGCTGCATCAGGCGCACGGCATTTCCCGATGGACGAAGCACGCCGTTCGGGCAGGCGGCCACACACAGCTGGCACGCAGTGCAGTGGCTGTCGACGTTTTTCAGTCCCTGCGCGCCGGCAGGCACAATGGGAGTGCGACGCTCCGGGCATTTCTTGGCGGTGATGGCTGCCAGGCCTCCATCCACGGTCTTTTCCTGAGCCTTGAGGGCTGCCGTGGCTCCAATAGCGGCAGTGGCCACAATGAACGAGCGGCGCGAGGTGTCGGTGCCTCCGGCGGCTTTCTCGGCCTTTGACGTGCTGCGGCGGCATGTGTAGCTGATGGCGCCGTGTCGGCAGGTGTCGATGCAGTCCATGCAAGCCACGCATCGGGTATAATCTATAGTGTGGGCTTTTGAATCTATGCACGCGCTCTTACAGTTGCGGGCGCATAGGCCGCAGGCATTGCATTTGGAGCTGTCGATCACCGGCTTAAGGAGCGAGAAACGCGAGAGAGTGCCCAGCACGGTACCTACGGGACAAATCGTGTTGCAGTAGGTGCGGCCGTTGCGCCAGCTCAGCCATCCCAGCACCACGAGCGTCACGGCTGCCACTCCAAGTGTGATTCCGCTGCGCAGCCACACATCCACGCTGTAGAAGGCATATGAATCAAGGCGCTCGGCGCCGTAGGCGAGGGCGTTGTTGAGCCAGCCCCACACGGGAGCGAGGAAGCCCTGGGCAATGCGGCCATACGCACTGTAAGGGGCCAGGAGCGCCACAATCACGTGGATGCCCGTGATCACGGCAGCAGTCATCACGCCCAGCATAAGAATGCGCAGCCACGTGATGGCCGGCGAATAGCTGTAGCGGAACTTGCGGCGCATGCGTCCGAAGCGGGCGAAAATATCCTGCATGATTCCGAGAGGGCACACAACCGAACAATAAACGCGGCCAAGCAGGAGGGTTACAGCCACAAGAGCGAGCAGCACAACCACGTTGAGCGCGAGCAGGGCAGGGAGAAACTGGATTTTCGCCATCCACCCCAGCCAGCGGTGGGCTGTGCCGGTGAAATCTACAAAGAGCAGCGTGATGAACGTGATGCTCAGCACGGCCAGCAAGATTCTGATTTTTCTAAGCATTAGCGATAAATTTTATGATACAAAAGTAATAAAATGTGAGAAGTTACTTCCGTAAAAAATCTGAAAAAATATTAAATCGCCACACTTTTCGGGTGCTTCCTTGTTATAATGGCATGAGTAGACTTCTACTCCCACGCTCTACAATCTATTTATTAATAAAAAACATACAATTATGGGAACACATCACGATGCCTTCATCAACAAATTGCTTGAGATGCAAAACGGCCTGTACAACTTCGCCATATCTCTTACGAGCAACCGCGACGATGCCAAGGATCTGGTGCAGGACACTACGCTAAAGGCAATCGACAGTGAGGAAAAATACGTCGACAACGTGAATTTCAAGGGATGGGTGCTCACAATCATGCGCAATCTCTTCATCAATAATTACAGACGTTCGGTGCGTTCCGGCACGGTGATCGACCGCACGGATGATCTCTATCATCTCAATCTCGCCCAGGATTCCGGGCTGCAGACCCCCGAAGGCTCGCTCGCAGTGGATGATATCAACGCCGCTCTCAACTCGTTTTCCGACGAATACCGTGTTCCATTCTCGCTGCATCTTGCCGGATATCATTACGCCGAAATTGCCGAAAGGGTGCATCTTCCTCTCGGCACGGTGAAGAGCCGCATATTCTATGCCCGCAAGCGCCTGCAGTCCATGCTGGGCGACTATAGGGAGTATTGAGCCGCGCACGCCCGTCGCTAAGCCGTCCGGGCGGGAATTTTAAACAAATCAAAAAATAATTTGGGCATTTGTTTTGTGCGTTGCGTTCTATGTAATATCTTTGCAGCGTGCTTTAGGGCACGAACCCCTCACAACAACCACAAGTCATCATATGATATTCAATTTTCGCATTGTTTCCGACGAAGTAGACAACTTCAAGAGAGAAATCAAAATCGATGCCGAGGCTACGTTTCTCGACCTAAAAAACGCTATATGCGATGCGGTGGGCTACGACAAGAACCAGATGTCGTCGTTCTTCCTGTGTGACCGCCACTGGGAAAAGGAGAAGGAAATCACCCTCGAGGATATGGGATCCGACTCCGATCAGGACGTGTGGCTGATGGAGGACTCTGTTCTCAGCGATTTTATCGACGATGAGGGTCAGAAGATGCTCTTTACCTTCGACTACCTTACGGATCGCAGCTTTTTCATCGAGATGCGCGAGCTTATCGTGGGCAAGAATCTGAAGGATCCCGTGTGCACGCTGTCGCTGGGAGTGGCGCCTGCACAGAACGTGGATCTCGACGAGTTCGACGCCAAGATGGATGCAAAGGCAAAGGTTGCCGCCACGACTGCCGGAATAGAAGACCTCGACGCGGAGTTTTACGGCAACGACGAGTTTAATCCCGACGAATTTGACGCTGCGGGATTCGACGAGATGACATTCGACGATTAATAGGATACTTAAATAATTCATTCATGCGCTCCTTGCGATGCAAGGGGCGTTTTTTTTATTTTAAATATGGGACGCTCCATGGCGCGCCCCGGTATTTAAAACAGAAGGGAGAATGGCGTTTAGTTCTTCCACCAGAAGACAAACGGCTGAGGGCGGGACGTTTTCAGCAGTCGCGAGAAAGCGCTGTTGTCGAAACATGCGGAAGCGGTCCCTTGGAACGCGGCATGTCGCGTGGATGGTGTGTTGAATGATGAAACATGTGGATTTGTACGGTGGATTTTTTTGAGTTAATAAATACGGTTGATAATCTCGCGGTGTAAAACGCCGGCCGGCGGACGCCCTGAGCTCACGGGGCGTTTTTTGTTTTACACTGCAAAGTTACGATACGATTCTGTTCGTTTATCCTTGAATCGCGCACAGCAGGACGCGATTCATGAAAATTTCCTGCATCCCGTTGAGTGGCAGACTGATGCAAAAGCGCGATTCAAGGTGCGATTTTTTTGTTCTTTAAAAAGGGGATTTACGCAAGAGAAAAAAAGGACAAAATCGACAAAAGGAACAGAAGATTTTTTTTCATGCGGGGTCTTATGGTCTAAGCCTGCATGGTGATCGTGAAACGAGTGATGCCGTCGGTGCCGGTGGCGAGGGAATAGGTGTAGCCGTGCTTGCGGAGAATGTCGGTCACGAGCATGAGACCGAGGCCACGGCCGCCGTTTTTCGATGAAAAAAACGGGGTGAAAAGTTTCTGTGCATTTTCGGGCGAGATGCCGGCGCCGTTGTCGGCAATGGTGAGGCGAAGCGGATCGGTGCGGAGTGTTATGGTCACGGTGCCGTCGCTGCCGATGCTCTCGGCGGAGTTTTTGACGAGATTCAGGAGCACCTGCTCCATGAGCACAGGGTCGATGTGGGCATAAACGGCAACGTGGGGAACGTGGGTTATCACTTCGATGCGGCGTGAGGAGCATATGCTCTCGAGCAACGGCAGTGTGTCTGTGATAAACTCGGTGAGGTTTGTCCTTACGGTGTGTGCCTCGGGCACTTTCACAGCTTCCGCATAAGCGCTTACAAAGCGGCTAAGCGATTCGCAACGGTGCCGTCCGGCCACGAGCAGCGATGCGGTGTCCGGGTCGTCGGTGCAGCTTGCGAGAGTGTCGAGAATAGAACCTATCCCGCCCATCGAATTGTTCACTTCGTGGGCCATCACACGGATAATCTGCTCGTAGGCCACACGCTCCGCCCTGGCCACTTCTTCGGTGAGTTTTTCGATGATGATGAAATAATGCGGGTAGCCCCTGTCGATATATGTAAGGCGTGCGCATCGGTAGATCATGGAATTGTTGAGTCTTACGGTGGTGCTTCCGCCTATCGGCAGGGTGGTGATAGCCCGGGCTACGGGATTGTCGATACTCTCCAGGCGCATGCCTCTGAGCTCCTCCCGGGTGCTGTTGAAAATGCGGGCACAAGCGCGGTTCACGTGATCTATAGAGCCGTCGGTGTGCAGAATCATCACGCCCATAGGGGATGCTGCCACCAGAAGGTCGAGGAAGTGGTTCTTCTCGCGCAACTGCAGTCGCTCGCGCTTGAGGATTGCAATCATATCGTTGAACATGAGCACAATCCTGTCGGCATCAGGTTGCCCCACACATCTCAGCCGGGAGGTGAAGTCCTGCTCCCGGAGCAGGTCGATGCCCGTGGCCAGCGTGTTGATGGGTCTGATCACGCGTCTGTAGAATATGCCGAGGAGCAGAATCGCGAGGAGCAGCACAGCCTGCGCTACGAAGAACTGTTTTGTGCCGGCTCCGCTTGTGAGCACAACGAGCCATATGGCGGCTCCCACAAGCAAAGCCGCGAGAACTGCGAAGACAGTCGTCTGATATGAGTGCCTCCGGGATGCTGTCATGAAAGATTATACTTGGCCATACGCCTGTAGAGAGACTGCCGCGTGATACCCAATATGGCGGCTGCGCGAGAGAGGTTTCCGCCGCTGCGATGCAGGGCGTCTTCCACGGCTGCTTTCTCCAAGTGGTCGAGATTCGTGGCGGCCACAGCGGACGGGGGCGCCGGAAGCATCACCGCGCTCTCAACGTCTTCGGCGTGGAGGGTGGGGCGGGCGCTCGTGAGTATGGTGCGCTCCACTATGTTCTTGAGCTCTCGGATATTGCCGGGAAACGGCATAGCCTGAAGGGCCCGGATAGCGTCGGGAGCGAAATCCGGCTGCTCGATATGGTTTTGCCTGCAGAAAGCAGATGCGAAGTGGCGTGCGAGGTCGGGGATGTCGTCGAGCCGCTCGCGCAGGGGCGGAAGTGTAACGGTGATGAGGTTGATGCGATAGAAGAGGTCTTCGCGGAAAGTGCGCTCCGCCACCATGCGCGCCAGCGGCGCGTTTGTGGCCGATACCACGCGCACGTCCACGTGGCGGGTGCGGCTGTCGCCCAGCATCTCGAAACTGTGTTCCTGAAGCACTCGCAGCATCTTAACCTGCGAGTTGATGTCGAGCTCGCCTATCTCGTCGAGGAAGATTGTGCCTTTGTCGGCAAGGGCGAAGCGTCCTTCGCGGTCGGCGGTGGCTCCGGTGAACGCTCCTTTTCGGTGGCCGAACATCTCGCTCTCGAAAAGCGAGCGCGGGATGCCTCCGAGATTCACCTTCACGAAAGGAGCCGAGGCGCGTCGGCTGTTGCGATGTACGGCTTCAGCGATGAGCTCCTTGCCGGTGCCGTTCTCGCCCATGATCAGCACGGATGCATCGGTGGCCGCCACGCGCTGCACAGTGTCGAGCACAGCGGCGAGGCCTTCGCTCCGGCCAATTATACCGGAGCGATCGAAGCTCGCGCCTGCCGGTGCGGGGTCGCTCAAGCGGAGCGTGGTCTCGATACGCTGCAGCAGGGCGGTGTTGTCCCAGGGCTTGGTGATGAAGTCTACGGCTCCAGCACGCACGCCCTCGACGGCCAGGGGTATGCTTCCCCATGCCGTGATGAGGATTACGGGTACCTGCGGGCGCAGCAATTTGATCTGTTTCAGGAGCGTGAGTCCTTCGTCGCCCGTGGTGGAGCGGGTGAAGTTCATGTCGAGAATCACGAGATCCGGCTGCACTGTGCGCACCACCGAAATCACCTCTGCTGGAGTGGCCACGGCCTTGACCTCGTAGCCCTTGTGTTTAAGCAGGAGCGAGAGGCTGAGGCGCACGGCGTTGTCGTCGTCGGCTATCAGAATCATTTCGCAAAGATACAAAAAATCCCGGCTCAGCGCACAATTTTTTCAATTTCGGCATCTATCCCGGTGCCGCTGCGGAAATCCCAGAGAGTGACGCTGCGCAGCTGATAGTAGTAGTACCAGTAGTAGAACAGCTGGCTGATATAAGCGCGGCGAGCCTCGTCCTTGCGGCTCTGCGCGTCGTTGAGCTCGAGTGTGGATATCTTGCCTATCATGAAGGTCTCGACATTGGTGTTGTAGCGGCGCAGGGCTATGGTGTCCGATTCGCCTGCGATGTCCAGCTGCCGGCCCTGATTGTTGAAGCGCTCCACAAGCATGAAGATATCCTGGCGGAAACTCTGTTCTTCCTGTCTGAGACGGCTGGCTACCACCCGGCGGTTGCTCTCCGCCACCTTCACCCGGCCTCGGCGCTTGCCCCAGTCGAGAATTGGAATCTTGAATCCCATCTCCACCACCTGGTTGTCTTTGAGTGGATTATAGGCCCCTCCGAATCGCTCGGCGGTGCCGGTGTAGCCAATCTGGGCATAGAGCGTGATTTCCCTCATGGAGCCGCGAGCCTGTGCCACGGCATAATCGGCTTCGAGCTGGCGACGCCTGATATTGCGGGAGAAAGCGTTGCGAGCCAGAGCTTTCTCGAGCACAGCCTCGTAGCTCACGCTGATTTCTTCGAAAGCTTCGGGCAACTGCGGGTCGAGCTCGTCGGCATCATCAAGCCCCAGAAACGACTGCAACTGAAACATGGCCGAGCGGTAGTTGCTCTCCATGTCGGTTTCAGATGAGCGTGCAGTGAGCAGGTTGAGCTCAAGCTGCAGCAGGTCGTTCTCGCTGATCTGTCCCATCGTGCGCTTGGCCTTGGCCACTTCGTAGAGCTTACGGGAGTTGTCGAGGTTGAGGCGCGCCGTGGCGAGGTTTTCCTTGGCCATGAGCAGCGAGAAGAAATAGTCGACCGCGCGCATGGCCACCTGCTCGGTTGCGCTGATGAACGAAGCTTTGGCCTCCTCGTATCTCACGGGCTCGATGCGGCGGTTCCATTTGGTGTGGTTGGTGCCGAAAATGGGTTGGCTTAGAGTGAGAGCCACGGGCACGGACATATAACGGTTGAAGCCTCCGCTGTCGAGTCCGCGCAGATAGTCGAGCGAGGTCGTGAGCGAGAGTTTGCCGCCCGTGAGCCAGATGTTCTGCTCCACGGTGATGTCGCCGCGCATTTCCAGCATATTGTTTCGCACGAATGTGTATGAACCGTCTTCGAGCTGATAGGCGGTGTAGTTCTTGCGATACGACGGCGCCGTGGCGTTGAAGCTGATTTCCGGGAGCAGGTCGGCGCGGAAGGTGCGGTATTCCCAGTAGGCCGTGCGCAACTCGTTGAGCGCCACGGCCGCTTCCACGCTGTTGCCGCGCGCGGTGATCACTGCATCTTCCAGAGTGATGGGGCGCACGGCCCCGCCGGCCACCGATGCGGTGGCCAGCAGTGCTATGGAAATGATAGCCTTATTCATCACGAAGCGCGGTTGCGGGTGTTATGTGCATGGCGCGGTAGGCGGGAATGGCAATGCCGGCCGCTATCATCACAGCCACGCAGAGATAGGATATTCCGGCGCAGAGGAGCAGGCGTCCCCACGAGAAGAAGCCGTTGACCCAATACCAGGAGTTTATCTCGGCGTGGGCGAGGTTCACATCGATCAGGATGGCGAGTGGGGTGAAGATTGACAGGAGGATGAGACCTTCTCCCATAAGCAGCCTGAAGACATCGCCGCGCGTGGCGCCGCTGACCATACGGATGGCGATATCGGGCACGCGCTGCTGCGTTCGGAACCAGAAGGTGCCCAACAGTCCCAGGAAGATGTTGACCAGGAGGAATCCCATGCCTATCATCAGCATTTTCAGTTGTCGGAAATCACCCTCCTGCATTGTGTCGCGAATATAGGGGAAGGAATCTACCTTCTTGATAAAAAAGTTGCCCACACGCAGGGAGTTTTCGGCATCCTTCATGATGTTTTCCTCGAAATCCTTGTCCATGTTGGCGCGCACACGCACGCTGAGTTCCACGGGCGAGTTGAGCCAGTTGTTCGGCATCTGCATAATGTAGCTGCGGTTCATCTGTCCCTGCATGAAGTCGTTGTATTTCACGTTCTTGATCACACCGGCCACGCGGTAGGGGAACGTGCCTTCCTCGTCGTAGCCTTCACGGAAGTAATGCCCCACGAGGCTGCGGGCGTCCACATCGGGATTTTCCTGGTGCATGATATTCTCGCTTATGAGTATGTCGTTGCCGTTGAGTAGCCCGGCCAGCTGCTGGGGGGACTCGCCATTGGCTCCGGTGTAGCGGCACACTTTGAAGAATTCGGGCTCTACCATTCGCTTGCTCACGTAGCCGTCGGCTATCATCG
>CAMWRI010000064.1 GCA_947176585.1 uncultured Porphyromonadaceae bacterium | reverse complement strand
CCTCCGGTGAGCCCTGGGGGCGGTCGTAGCGGTTGTTATTGTTGTAGCGGGGCTGATAGCCGTTGTTGTTATTGTAGCGGTTACCGCCGTTGTTATTATATCGACGCTGCTGATAGCCGCCCTGCTGCTGGCCCTCGTGGCCTTCGCCCTCCGGTGAGCCCTGGGGGCGGTCGTAGCGGTTGTTATTGTTGTAGCGGGGCTGGTAGCCGTTGTTGTAATTGTAGCGGTTGCCGCCGTTGTTGTAGCGGGGCTGATAGTTGCCCTGGCGGGGATAGCTCGGCCGACGCTGCTGATAGCCGCCCTGCTGGCCCTCATGGGCTTCTGCGCCTTCTGAATCCTGCTGACCACGGTTATAGTCGTAGTTGCGGCGGGGATACTGGGAAGCGTTGTTGTAGCGGTTGTTGTAGCGGGGCTGATAGCCGTTGTCGCCATCTTCGCGCGGCTGGTAGGGAGCCCGGCGGGGATATGTGTTGCGCTCGGATGCATCGCCCTGGTTGTCGGTGGCCGGACGCCGGTAGCTGTCGTATCGGGCATGGGAGCCGGAGGCCTCTGCTGCAGGCTGGGAGCCGATGCGCGGGCGTTTGGGCTTCTTCTCGCCCTGATCGTTGGCGTTAATTTCGTTTTCCATAATTCAGCTGAAGAATAAGTTTTGTATTGCTATTGGATTGAGATTTGAATGGCATGACCTCGCGGCCCTGCAGTTAATAATTAATGTAGTTTATTTGTTTTGCACTTTGCAAGTCGAAACGGCGACCAGCCCCGATACCGGGGCTAGCCGCCGCAAAGTTAACTATTTTTTTTCGTACGGCAAAGCGCCGCTTGATAAATAACGTTTATAAAACCTTAAAAAATCACCGCGAGATAGAGGGCGAAGATACCCACCGACGAAGCCATCCATCCGGCCTGCTTGCGGCCCTGATACTTTTCGGAAGGCTGCTGCCACTCCACGGCCAGCTTGCTTGCCGGCATGGCCATGCGCTCACGATGCTGGCGCACATTGCAGAAAACTACCAGAGAGAGACCGATCATGAGGGCGAGGATGCCGATTGCGATGATTGCAGAGTTCATAATTAATGAGAATTTAGAGATTGAAGTAGTGGAGTTACGATATCTATAACAAAGGGCAGCCTGAAAAGTTTTCGGACAGCACGATTTTTTTAACTGAAAAGCGCATTTTTTTTGTTAATATTCGTTGGCTTGCAAAAAAACGCTTAAATTTGCAGTGGATTTAACATGGAAAAATATACGCAAAATCAAAATAATCAATCCTAAATCAATCATTTATGTGGTTAACATGCTCATCCATAGGACGTAAGTTCGTGATGGCCCTCACAGGCACATGTCTCGTCCTATTCGTAACATTTCACGTGGCGATGAACGCGGTGGCCCTGTTCTGGCCCACAGCCTACAACAGCATCTGCGGATTCCTGGGCGCCAACTGGTATGCCCTCGTGGCTTCCATGGGCCTTGCCGCTCTGTTCATCATCCACATCATCTACGCGCTCGGGCTGACGGTTCAGAACCGCCGTGCCCGCGGCAACGACCGCTACTGCGTGACCGCCCACACCCCCGGCGTGGAATGGTCGTCGAAGAACATGCTCGTGCTGGGCATCGTGGTGGTAGCGTTCCTCATCGTCCACCTCATCCAGTTCTGGGCCAAGATGCAGCTCGCCGAGATCGTGAGCCACAATCCCGCCGACTGGGCCACCGTGAACGGCGCCCCCGCCGCTCCCGAATTCGGCACGCTCTATCTGCAGCTCGCATTCCAGAATGTCTGGACTCCCGTCGTCTATATCATCGGCTTCATCGCCCTGTGGTTCCACATGAACCATGGCGTATGGTCGATGTTCCAGACCTACGGCTGGAACAACAACACCTGGATGCCCCGCCTCAAGTGCATCGGCCTGTGGTGGACCAGCATCGTGGTGGCCCTGTTCATCGCCCAGGCCGTAGTGTTCACCGTGATGGCCCACAAAGACTACTATACAACTAATGTGGAACTCCAGCAGCAGTACGGCGAATTCTGGAACGAGCGCGCCTCCGAAATGAACGAGGCCCTCACTGCCGACTTCGCCCACGCCATGAAGCAGGCCCAGGCCGAAGGCGCCGACCAGAACGAAATCATGCGCCAGTTCTTCACCGACCCCAAGTGCGAGCAGTTCGTAGCCGGTGCCAACGCCATCGTTGAAGCTGCCGCCAAGCAGTGCCCCGACCTCACTCTCACCTCCGTTGAGCAGCTTGCAGGCGCAGCCCGCGACGTAGAGCAGAGCATAGAGTATGCAAAGAGCTTCAACCAAAACAACTAATACTTCTCAAGATATGATCGATTTGAATAAACTCGATGGAATGATCGACTCCACGTCCATCATGCCGGAATTTGCCGACATCGAAAGCTACAAACTCCCCGAGTATCAGCTCGACTCGAAAATTCCCGAAGGTCCTATCGCTGAGAAATGGACCAACTACAAGGCCCACCAGAAACTCGTCAACCCCGCCAACAAGCGCAACCTCGACATTATCGTGGTGGGTACCGGTCTCGCCGGCTCCTCCGCCGCTTCCACGCTGGGCGAAATGGGCTTCAATGTCTACAACTTCTGCATCCAGGACAGCCCCCGCCGCGCACACTCCATCGCTGCGCAGGGCGGTATAAACGCAGCAAAGAACTATCAGAACGACGGCGACAGCGTGTATCGCCTCTTCTACGATACCGTGAAGGGCGGCGACTTCCGCTCCCGCGAGGCCAACGTGTACCGTCTGGCAGAAGTATCGAACAATATCATCGACCAGTGCGTTGAGCAGGGCGTTCCCTTCGCCCGCGAATACGGCGGCCTGCTGGCCAACCGCTCTTTCGGCGGCGCGCAGGTGAGCCGCACGTTCTATGCCAAGGGTCAGACCGGACAGCAGCTCCTGCTGGGCGCCTATGCCTCCCTCAACCGCCAGATCCAGAAGGGCACCGTGCGCAGCTTCAACCGCCGCGAGATGCTCGACATCGTGATCATCGACGGCCGCGCCCGCGGTATCATCGTGCGCAACCTCATCACCGGCGAGATCGAGCGCTATGCCGCACACGCCGTGGTGCTCGCCACCGGTGGCTATGGCCGTGCATTCTTCCTCAGCACCAACGCCATGGGCTGCAACGGCTCCGCCGCCATCCAGGCATTCAAAAAAGGTGCGCTGCTGGCCAACCTCGCCTTCACCCAGATCCACCCCACCTGCATCCCCGTGCATGGTGAAGACCAGAGCAAGCTCACCCTCATGAGCGAATCGCTGCGCAACGACGGCCGCATCTGGGTGCCCAAGAAGAAAGAAGATGCCGAAGCTATCCGCGCCGGCCAGAAGAAACCCACCGATATCCCCGACGAAGACCGCGACTTCTATCTGGAGCGCCGCTACCCCGCCTTCGGCAACCTCTGCCCCCGCGACATCGCTTCGCGTGCCGCCAAGGAGCGCTGCGACGCCGGCTACGGCGTGGGTACGGGCAACGCCGTGTATCTCGATTTCAAGTATGCCATCGAGCGTCTTGGCGAAGACGTTGTGCGTGACCGCTACGGCAACCTCTTCGACATGTATCAGATGATCTCCGACGACAACCCCTACGAGACACCCATGATGATCTTCCCCGCCAGCCACTACACCATGGGCGGCATCTGGGTGGACTACGAGCTGCAGACCTCCGTGAAGGGCCTCTTCGCCATAGGCGAATGCAACTTCTCCGACCACGGCGGCAACCGCCTCGGCGCATCCGCTCTGATGCAGGGCCTCGCCGACGGCTACTTCGTGCTCCCCTACACCATGCAGAACTACCTGAGCGACCAGATCAAGGTTCCCCGCTTCAGCACCGACGCTCCCGAATTCGAGGCTGCCGAAAAGGCCGTGCGCGAGCGCATCGAGAAGCTCATGGCCATCAAGGGCACCAAGAGCCCGGATGAGATCCACAAGCGTCTGGGCCACGTGATGTGGAACTTCGTGGGCATGGGCCGCACCCTCCAGAGCCTCGTCAAAGCACTGGGCGAAATCGAGGAAGTGCGCAAGGAATTCTACAGCGACCTGCGCATCGTGGGCAGCGCCGACGACCTCAACACCGAGCTCGAAAAGGCACTTCGCCTCGAAGACTTCCTCGTGATAGCCAAGATGATGGCAATCGACGCCCTCAACCGCAACGAAAGCTGCGGCGCACACTTCCGCGAGGAGTATCAGACCGAGGACGGCGAGGCCAAGCGCAACGACCAGGACTACATGTACGTGAGCTGCTGGAAATACACCGGCGACGGCGCCAAGCCCATCCTGGTCAAGGAGCCCCTCAAGTATGAGGCCATCAAGGTTCAGACCCGCAACTACAAGTCGTAATCCCTATCTCTAAAGCAACAATTACAATGGAACATACAATCAGCGTAAATCTGAAAATCTGGCGTCAGCGTGGCCCCAAAGAGAAGGGACAGTTCGTGGACTACCACCTCGACAACGTCAGCACCGGCTCCAGCTTCCTCGAGATGCTCGACATGCTCAACCAGCACCTCGTGGAGCAGGGTGAAGAACCCGTAGTATTCGACAACGACTGCCGCGAAGGAATCTGCGGCATGTGCTCGCTCTACATCAACGGACACCCCCACGGTCCCGTGCAGGGCATCACCACCTGCCAGCTCCACATGCGCAAATTCAACGACGGCGACACCATCACCATCGAGCCCTGGCGCTCGGCCGCATTCCCCGTGATACGCGACCTCATGGTGAACCGCAACGCATTCGACCAGATCCAGCAGGCCGGCGGCTACGTGTCGTTCAACTGCGGAGGCGCCCAGGATGCCAACAACCTGCCCATCTCGAAGGCTATCGCCGACGAAGCCATGGACTCCGCCACCTGCATAGGTTGCGGCGCCTGCGTAGCCGCCTGCAAGAACGGCTCGGCCATGCTCTTCGTATCGGCCAAGGTGAGCCAGTTTGCCCTCCTGCCCCAGGGCCAGGTAGAGCGTAAGCGTCGTGCCCGCGCAATGGTGCGCAAGATGGACGAGCTGGGCTTCGGCAACTGCACCAACACCGGTGCCTGCGCCGCCGAGTGCCCCAAGAATATCTCGCTGAGCAACATCGCACGCCTCAACCGCGAGTTCATCAAAGCCAAGTGCGCCGAATAAGCCACCGCTTCTGACATACAACAGACCCGGGCTGCGCGGTGTGGCGCAGCCCGGGTTTTCTTTCTTCAGCCTGAGAGGAGGATCAATTTGACGATTTGTCAAATTGTCAAAATAAAAAGCTACCCGCCGTTGCATGAATTGCTTCGGCGGGTAGCTTTTATTGTAGAGGTATTTTACTTCAGCAGGCCCTTCACGGCTTCAGCACCCTGCTTCACGGCCTCGGTGCCCTGCTGGGCAGCTTCCTTGGCTGCGTCTTTGGCCTCGTTGATCTGATCCTTAGCGTCCTGAACGGCTTCGGCAGCCTGCTCTACGGTAGCCTTGGCGCTGTCGGCAACGGCTTCAACGCCTTCCTTGGCAGCTTCGGCCTTGTCGGCGGCATCGCCCACGGTGTCGCTCACCTTGTCGAGAGCGGTCTGAACGGTGGCAAACACGCCGGAGAGAGCGGGAGCCTTTTCCTTAACCACGGGCTCTACTTGCTCCAGGTATTTCTTGGCTTCCTCCACCTTGCCTTCGGCAACAAGTTTCTCGGCATAGGCCTTGGCCTGCTCAACGTAGCTCTGGAGGCTGTCGGGGTTGGTGCAGTTTTCGATTTTCGACTTCATGTCGGCGGCACTGTCGCCGGCAGCCTTGCTGCAGGATACTGCCGCGGCACCCAGTGCGATTACGACAGCGATAGATAAAATAAGCTTTTTCATAACTGTTTTAAATAGTTGATGTTTCAAACAACGCCGTAAAAGTAGCGATTTATTTTGATATGCAGCGAATTTTGTAAATAAAAATTAAAATTCGCTGCCCGAATTAAACCTTTTTGTAAAAATATGTCTTAAAGATTGTCAAATCTCATCAAACACAATGCAACATTTACTCCGACGGATGTGCGTAGCCGCTATCGCCCTCACCGCCACAGCGGCGGCGCTGGCCTACAACATCCGGGGCACAGTGGCCGAAAGCGGCACGCTGGAGCCGCTAATCCAGGCATCCGTGCGCCTGCTCGCCGCCCGCGACAGCGCCATCGTTAAAACAGCCGTAAGCGATATCGACGGCAATTTCACGCTCGACAATGTAAAGGCCGGGCACTACATCGTGGAGGCGTCCTACGTGGGCTATACTCCGCAGATGCGCAGCATACAGCTGAAGAAAAACATGCGGCTCGACACCCTGCTGCTCTCGCCGGGTTCCATAATGCTCAAGGAGGCCACCGTGCTGGGCATCCGCACGCCCATCAAGGTGATGGACGACACCGTGGAGTTCAACGCCGACAGCTACAAGACTCAGCCCAACGCCGTGGTGGAAGACCTGCTCAAGCGCCTGCCCGGCGTGGAGGTGGACAGCGAAGGAAAGATTACGGCCAACGGCAAGAGTGTGAGTAAGATCCTCATCGACGGAAAGGAGTTTTTTGCCGATGATCCCACGGTGGCTTCACGCAATCTGCCCGTGAATATGGTGGACAAGCTGCAGGTGGTGGACCGCAAGAGCGACCTGGCACGAATCACCGGAGTGGACGACGGCGAGGAGGAAACCGTGATCAACCTCACCGTGAAGAAAGGAATGAACAACGGATGGTTCGGCTCTGTGGAAGGCGGCTACGGCACTGACGACCGCTACAAAGGCTCGTTCAACGTAAACCGCTTCTGGAACGGCAATCAGCTCACCCTGCTGGGTGGCGCCAACAACGTGAACGACATGGGATTCGGCGACGGTGCCTCCGGGCGCTTCCGCCGCTTCGGCGGAAGCCGCGGTGTCACCACATCGCGCGCCCTGGGCCTCAACTTCAACGTGGGTAAGGAAGAGATTATCCGCGTGGGAGGCGACGTGATGTACAGCTACTCCGACCGCGACACGCGCCAGCTCACGGACCGCCAGTATCTGTTTGCCGATTCCACGTCGTACTACAACTCCGGACGCAACGCCCGCGACCGCGGCCACAACGTGCGCGTGGATCTCCGCGTGCAATGGAAGCCCGACTCGTTCAACACCGTGGATTTCCGTCCGCGCTTCTCCTGGAACCGAAACGACTCCCACAGCAACGACTCGTCGCTCACCAGCGCCGGCGACGCCATGCGCAGCCCCGTGACCCGCAGCCTCAACATGGACGACTCGCGCGGCACCTCGGTGGAATTCGGCGGCACGTTTATCTACAACCACAGCTTCCGCCGTCACCGCGGCAGATCGTTCTCGGTATTCGCCAATTATAGCTTCAGCAACGTGCGCGAACGTTCCGACAGCTATTCGTGGAACCGCTTCTTCCAGCTCGCCGACTCCACCGACCTCTACGACCAGTGGACCGACAACCATACGTGGAGCAACTCCATCAGGGCACGCGCAAGCTGGACCGAACCGCTGGGCGATGCTCGCAAGGGCAATTTCCTCACACTCTCCTACTCTATCAACTACCGCTGGAACAATGCCGACCGTCTCACCTACGACCACCCCGTGGATTGGCCCCAGGGATGGGACGGAGAGCCTGTGGTGGGCGAGGAACTGATTTTCAACGACGAGCTCAGCAATCGCTTCCGCAACACATATTTCAGCCAGGATATACGCCTGGGCTACAAGCACGTGTCGAAGGCCACCAATCTCGAAGCAGGGCTGTCGCTCGTGCCGCAGAGCAGCCGCAGCATCGACCTAATCAACGATGCGCGCTCCATACCGGAGCGCAACGTGCTCAACTTCGCGCCATTCCTGCGCTTCCGCGTCAAGTTCAACAAGCAACGCAGCCTCAACATGTTCTACAACGGCCGTTCGTCGCAGCCCTCCATGAGCCAGCTGCAGCCCGTGGCCGACAAGACCGACCCCCTGAACATAGTGATAGGCAACCCCGACCTGAAGCCCACCTTCACCCACAACCTGCACCTGCGCTTCCAGGACTTCAACCCCGAAGCCCAGCGCAGCATCATGGCTATGATGATGGCCAACATGACGCAGAACAACATCGTGAGCCGCACCACATTCGACAGCACCACCGGCGGTCGCACCACCACCTACACCAACGTGAACGGCGTGTGGAGCGTGCGCGCCATGGGCATGTACTCGCAGCCGCTGCGCAATCGCACATTCACATTCAACAACCACCTCATGGCGTTCTACAGCCGGGGCGTGGGATTCAACAACGGCTTGCGCAACGTATCGGGCCAGCTCAGCATCAACGAATCGTTCAGCTTTGCATGGCGCCCCACATCGCTCGAGCTCGAGCTGCGTCCCAACTACGGCCTGCAGCACGTGGTGAACAGCCTGCCTTCGCAGCCCGGACGCACCGTGCACAACTACGGCGGCACATTCAACGCCACATGGTATGCGCCCTTCGGCCTGGTGGTGAACACCGACCTCAGCTACACTTCCACCTCGGGCTACTCCGCAGGCTTCGACACCAACGAATGGATGTGGAACGCCTCGCTCAGCTACCAGTTCCTCAAAGGCCGTAATGCCACTGTGTCGCTGCGGGCCTACGACCTGCTCCAGCAGCGCAGCAACATCAGCCGCAACGTCACCGCGAACTATATCGACGACACGCGCTACAACTCGCTCACGCGCTACTTCATGCTGAGCTTCACCTACAAGTTCACCACATTCAAAGGCGGCGATCAGCCCCGCGACCGCAACGCCGACCGATGGCACGGCCCGATGGGTCCGCCACCCGGCGGTCCCGGCGGCCCCGGCGGCCCCGGGCCGCGATAATCTCTCAAGCAATTATTTTGTATTCATACCCTGCCGGCACATGGTCCGGCGGGGTATTATCATTTTGCACTCTCGGCATTTTTTACTACCTTTGCAAAAGAAAAATATCATACATCAGTCATGAGCAATATACATGTGAATATCACCGATGCCCTGGGCACGGTGAGCCAGAAAGCAATCGAGGCCATGGCCTCGGAAGTGCGCGAAAGCGTGGCCACTCTCGTAGAAGGCACCGGTGCCGGCAATGATTTCCTGGGATGGGTGCGCCTGCCCGAGAACACGCCCGACAGCCTCGTGGACGACATCAACGCCACCGCCGCACGCCTGCGTGGCGAGTGCGAGGTGGTTGTGGTCGTGGGCATCGGCGGCAGCTACCTGGGCGCCAAAGCCGTGCTCGAGGCTCTGGGCAATCCTTTCGACGTATATAACAAGGACGCACGCCCGCAGATTGTATTTGCAGGCCACAACATCGGCGAGGACTACCTCCACGACCTGCAGCAGTATCTCGACGGCAAGCAGTTCGGTATCGTGGTGATAAGCAAGAGCGGAACCACCACCGAACCCGCCATAGCATTCCGCCTTCTCAAGGCTCAGCTGGAGGCTGCCGTGGGCCGCGACACCGCAGCTCGCCGCATCGTGGCCATCACCGATGCCAAGCGCGGCGCACTGCGCACCCTGGCCACCGAAGAAGGCTACACCACATATGTGATCGACGACAATGTGGGCGGACGCTTCTCCGTGCTCAGCCCCGTAGGCCTGCTGCCCATAGCCATAGCCGGCCACGACATCAAGGCGCTTCTCGACGGCGCGCGCGAGCGCCAGAAGGCCATCCTCAGCGGTGCCGACAAGAGCGCGGAGGTGTATGCCACCACCCGCAACGCCCTCTACCGTGCAGGCAAGAAAATCGAAATCCTCGTCAACTACAATCCCCGCCTCCACTACTTCGCAGAATGGTGGAAGCAGCTCTACGGCGAGAGCGAGGGCAAGGATCACAAAGGCATATTCCCCGCTGCCGTTGACTTCAGCACCGACCTCCACTCCATGGGCCAGTGGATCCAGGACGGCGAGCGCAGCATCTTCGAGACCGTGATTTCCGTGAGCAAGGTCGACCACGAGGTGCGCATCCCCTCCGACGAAGCCAACCTCGACGGCCTCAACTTCCTGGCCGGCAAACGCGTGGACGAGGTAAACAAGATGGCCGAGCTGGGTACCCGCCTGGCCCATATAGACGGCGGCGTGCCCAATATCCTCATCACTATCGACGCCCTCACGGAGCGCACCCTGGGCAGCCTCATCTACTTCTTCGAGGCAGCCTGCGGCATCAGCGGCTACATGCTGGGCGTGAATCCCTTCAACCAGCCCGGCGTGGAGGCCTACAAGCGCAACATGTTTGCCCTTCTTGCCAAGCCCGGCTATGAAGAGGAGACAAAAGCCATCCGCGAGCGCATAGGCTGATGCTGCCACGGGGTCCCATAGGCGTTTTCGACTCCGGATTCGGGGGATTGAGCGTGCTCAAGGAGCTGCAACGCGCGCTTCCGGCCGCCGATTTCCTGTATCTGGGCGACAACGCGCGGGCGCCCTACGGCACACGTTCCTTCGATACCGTCTACACCTACACGCTGCAGGCCGTGCGATGGCTTTTCGACCACGATTGCCCGCTCGTGATCATAGCGTGCAACACGGCCTCGGCCAAGGCCCTGCGCAGCATCCAGCAGCGCGACCTGCCGCACATCGCCCCCGAGCGGCGTGTGCTGGGAGTGATACGTCCCACAGCCGAGGCTGTGGGACAGCTTTCTTCCTCGGGCGTGGTGGGCCTGCTGGGCACACCGGGCACCGTGGCCTCCGGCAGCTACGACATTGAGGTGGCCAAGCTCCATCCCGGATTCCGCGTGGTGGCGGAAGCAGCTCCCATGTGGGTACCCATCGTGGAACAGGGCTTCGCGGCGAGCGACGGTGCCGACTGGTTCGTGGCCGAAGCCGTTGACCGCCTGCTGGCGCGCGACCCGGATATCGACACCATTATCCTGGGCTGTACCCATTATCCCCTGCTCTACCACAAAATACGTGCGGCCGTGCCAGAGAGCATCAACCTCGTATGTCAGGGCCACATCGTGGCCGCAAGTCTCCTCGACTATCTTCAGCGCCACCGGGATATCGACGCCGCCATCAGTCGCGGAGGAAACACACTCTACTGCACCACCGACGATGCCGAGGCTTTCGCCGCACGCGCAAGCGTGTTTCTCGACCGCCACATCGAAGCCCGCACCATATCTCTCCAATAGACATCTCTCCGTAACAGCCGGTACTAAAAATGAAAAAACTTCTGTTATCACTGGCAGCTGTGGCCACACTCATTATTTCGGCCGCCGCAGCGTCGCCCACCCGCAGCAATAAATCCGAGGTGGCGCGCAACATGCACATCTTCAACGCCCTCTTCAAAGAACTCCAGACTCAGTACGTCGACACCATAGACGCCACCGAGTCGATGCGCACGGCCATCGACGCAATGCTGGGAACCATTGATCCCTACACCGAGTACTATCCCGCCGACGAGCAGGACCAGTTGCTGCAGATCTCCAGCGGCCAGTTCAGCGGCGTAGGCAGCACCATCCAGCGCCGGGGCGCCGAGGTGCTCTTCACCGAGCCGCAGTGGGGATCGCCCTCGCGCGAGGCTGGCATACGCCACGGCGACCGCATCCTGCGCATCGACGGCGACACCATCGGACCCGACATGGACATAAGCGAGGTGAGCAAACGCCTGCGCGGACAGGCCGGCACACACGTGATCGTGGACGTACTGCGCCCCTATGCACAGGACTCGCTGCTCACTTTCGACATCACGCGCGGCGTGATCAAGGTCAACCCCGTGCCATATTACGGTGTGCTCCCCGACAGCGTGGCCTACATACGCGTGACCACATTCAACGACAAGACCGCCGGGCAGGTGCGCGATGCTCTGGCCGAGATGCTCCGCACCCCCGGGCTGCGCGGCCTCGTGCTCGACCTGCGTGGCAATGGCGGCGGCCTGCTTGAAAGCGCCGTGCAGGTAGCTGCCAACTTTGTGGATAAAGGCACCGAAATCGTAAACACCCGCGGACGCGACGAGAGTGCCCGCAAGGTGTACAAGACCACGCAGTCGCCCCAGGCGCGCGACTTGCCATTAGTGGTGCTCACAGATGGCGGCACGGCTTCGGCATCCGAAATCGTGGCCGGCTCCATGCAGGATCTCGACCGCGGCGTGATAGTGGGCGAGCGCAGCTACGGCAAGGGACTGGTGCAGACCACCCGCCCCATGCCCTACGGCGGCTACGCAAAAATCACAACCGGACGCTACTACATCCCCAGCGGGCGACTGGTGCAGGCCATCGACTACAGCCACCGAAACCCCGACGGCACTGTGGCACGCATCCCCGACAGTCTCACCAACGTGTACCACACGCGCGTGGGCCGCGAAGTGCGCGACGGAGGCGGTATCACACCCGACATAAAGGTAGAGAACAAGCCCATGAACCGCCTGATATACAACATTATCGCCGATCATTGGGCTTTTGACTACGCCACCCGCTATGCCTCGCAGCATCCCGATGGCATAGGCTCGCCCGACGATTTCGAGGTGACCGACAGCATCTTCAACGACTTCAAGGCATTCATCGATCCTGCCCGCTTCAGCTACGACAAGGTGTGCGAGACCGGCCTCAAGTATCTGCGCGAGGCAGCCGAGCGCGAGGGTTATATGACCGATTCCGTGAAAGCTCAGTTCGCCACCCTCGAGACTCTGCTGCGCCACGACCTCAACCACGATCTAGACCACCACTCGGCCGATATCCGCGACATTATCGATGACGAGCTATCGAGCCGCTACTTCAGCGATGCCGACATCGTGCGCCGCACCCTCCCCGGCGACAGCACCCTGACCCGTGCGCGCCGCCTGCTCCACGCCCCCGCCGAATACCGCCGCCTGCTGGCCGCTCCGGAGAAGAAATGACACTGGCCGAGCTCACAGCCTCATTCATGACACCCGCGCGCACGAAAGCCCTGCGCGCCGCGCTGAAGCACCCCGAAGCCACGGCCTACGGCCTTGCCGGCTCATCGGCCGCCATGCTTCTGGCCACGATGCCTGCGCAGGAGGGGCCCGTGCTCGTAGTGGGCGACTCGCTCGACGATGCCGGGTATCTCTACTTCGACCTGGCCCGTATGTGCGGCGAGGAAGCTGTGGCCATGATGCCCTCGGGCTACAAGCGCGATATCAAATATGGCCAGCCCGACGAGCCCAGCCGCATACTGCGCGTGGAGGCTCTGCAGCGCATCGCCGCGGGCGCGGTGCGCTTCGTGGTGAGCTATCCCGACGCACTGGCCGAGCGCGTGGCCACCAAGGACGACATAAGCGGCCACACTCTGACTTTGAAAGCCGGCTCCACTTCCGACCTCACCGAGACAGAGCGCTGGCTGCGCGAAAACGGCTTCGCCGAGCGCGACTATGTGTACGAGCCCGGCCAGTTTGCCGTGCGCGGCTCGATTCTCGACATCTATCCTTTCAACAACGAGCTCCCCTACCGTATCGACTTCTTCGGCGATGAGATAGACACCATCCGTGAGTTCAACGTCGAGACCCAGTTGAGCGAGCGCAAGCTCGACAGCGTGGCGATCATCTCGGATGTGAGCGCGTCGGCAGGCGGCACGTCGCTGCTCGACTTCATGGCCCCTGACACATTGGTGGCCGTGCGCAACGAGAGTATGCTCGTGGAGCGCATCCGCGCCATCGCCGCCGAGAGTCCGGCCGAATCAGCCGTCATAGCTGGCGAGAGCGACCTCGACGCCCTGCGCAACGTGGTTGACCCTGAAGTCTTCGCCACTGCGCTCAGCCTGCGGCGCAAGCTCCACCTGCTCGCTGCTCCTGAGATCGGGGGCACACCTGCCGCTGCGGTGGATTTCCACTGCTCGCCGCAGGGTATCTACCACAAGAATTTCGACCTCATAACCGACTCATTCGGCAAACTGCTGGCCGACGGCTACCGCTTGTGCATCCTCAGCGACAACGAGCACCAGCACGAACGCCTGCGCACAATTTTCGCAGACCGCGGCGACGACATTCCATTCACCTCCGTTGACGGCACGCTCCACGAGGGCTTCGTGGACCATACGACGCACTGCTGCGTGTTCACCGATCATCAGATCTTCGACCGCTTCCACAAGTACACCCTCAAGAGCGACCGGGCGCGCAGCGGACGCATGGCCTTGTCGATCAAGGAGCTGGGACAGATCGAGCCTGGCGACTACATCGTGCATATCGACCACGGCGTAGGCCGCTTCGCCGGACTGCTGCGCACCGATGTGGGCGGCCGCACGCAGGAGATGATCAAGCTCGTGTATGCCAATAACGACATCGTGTTCGTGAGCATCCACTCGCTCCACAAACTGGCCAAATACCGCGGCAAGGAGGGAGTGCCGCCCAAGATCAACCGCATAGGTTCGGGCACGTGGAACCGCCTGAAAGAGCGCACAAAAGGCAAGCTCAAGGACATCGCCCGCGACCTCATCCGTCTCTATGCCGAGCGCAAGCAGCAGCGCGGCCACGCTTTCGCGCCGGACAGCTACATGCAGCACGAGCTTGAGGCGAGCTTCATCTACGAGGACACCCCCGACCAGCTCACGGCCACCAAAGCCGTGAAGGCCGATATGGAAAGCGAGCGCCCCATGGATCGCCTGATTTGCGGCGATGTGGGCTTCGGCAAGACCGAAATTGCCGTGCGCGCCGCCTTCAAGGCCGCTGTGGACGGCAAGCAGACCGCCGTGCTCGTGCCCACCACGGTACTTGCATATCAGCACTATCAGACCTTCAGCAAGCGACTGGCCGAATTTCCGGTGCGCGTGGACTATCTCTCCCGAGCCCGCTCGGCAAAAGAGACGAAAGCCATACTCGACGACCTCGCCGCCGGCAAGATCGACATCCTCATAGGCACCCACAAGCTCATAGGCAAGGGCGTGAAATGGCACGACCTGGGCCTGCTCATCGTAGACGAAGAGCAGAAATTCGGCGTGGCCGTGAAAGAAAAGCTCAAGCAGCTTAAAACCAATGTGGACACCCTCACCATGAGTGCCACGCCCATACCGCGCACACTTCAGTTCTCGAGCATGGGCTCACGCGATCTCTCATCCATCACCACCCCGCCCG
>CAMWRI010000063.1 GCA_947176585.1 uncultured Porphyromonadaceae bacterium | reverse complement strand
GCCCAGGCCCACGAAGTCGGCCATCTCCTGCACCGTGGCCGGAGCAAGCACTATCAGGTGGTAGTCGCCGTGGCCGCCGCCTTTGGTGGCCTGGAAGTAGTCGGCCTGCGAGGGCTGGATGGTGCCCAGGCCGGGGCCTCCGCGCATCACGTTCACGATCAGGGCCGGCAGCTCGGCGGCTGCTATATAGCTTATTCCTTCCTGCTTGAGGCTGACGCCGGGGCTCGACGACGACGTCATCACGGCCTTTCCGGCGGCGGCTCCGCCGTATATCATGTTGATGGCGGCCACTTCGCTCTCTGCCTGAAGCACCACCATTCCGGTGGTGTCCCAAGGCATTTCGGCCTCAAGGGTTTCAAGCACCTCGCTCTGCGGGGTGATGGGGTAGCCGAAGTATCCGTCGGCTCCGTATCGGATGGCAGCGTGGGCGATAGCCTCGTTGCCTTTCATCAGTTTAACTTCTTCCATATCGTTTTTCAGGCTGAAGGTGAAAGCCTATTTTTCAACTATTCGATACACCTCGATGCAGGCGTCGGGGCACACAGCCGCGCAACTCGCACAACCTATGCAGGCGTCGGGGCGCGCCACGAAAGCATAATGGTAGCCGCGGTCGTTCACATCGTCGGCCTTCAGGGCCAGAGTGTCGGTGGGACATGCCACCACACACAATTCGCAACCCTTGCAGCGCATGGCGTCGACGGTGACAGCTCCTATAATTTTAGGCATAATGATGGGTTTTAGATTTGCAATGCACAAATATAATGAAAAATCACCGAAGTAAAAAGATTTTAACATTTACAAACAAAGCGGCACCCCTGTGTCGGGGTGTCGCTTTGCGTAGATTTCACAAACTGAATTAAAGTGCCACGCGCACGCCCACCTGAAGCATGCCCTGCGCGCCGTAGCCCACCTCGCCGTAGAGCGACACGTGGCGGCTCACCCGCGCTATGGCACCGATGGGCGAAACCTGCACACCGAAGTAGGAACAATTATATGAATCGGCTCCCCAGGGTTGCAGGTAGGTCATGATCACGCCCACTCCAAGATGGCCGTAGAGGGTGAATATGCCGTTGCGGAAGTAGTCGTAGCGACCGTTGGCCAGCAGCACGTGGTAGGCGATGGAGGAGCGCGGGTGTCCCTTGGTGCCGGTGCTTGAGAAGGAGTAGCTGGGACCCACCCACAGCTTGTCGGTGAGACGATAGTTGACGCCGGCTGTGATTGCGCCCCATGCGTTATTCACTCCGCGCCAGCCGTCGCGGCAGTCGGTGGCGTCCATCTGGGTGAATCCGCCGTATCCCAGGGTGATTTCTGTGCGTTGGGCGTTGGCGCCGGCGATGCATGCGGTGATGAAAGCGAGTGCGAGCAGTAATTTTTTCATATCAGGGTAATGAGAGAGTGTATAGAATCATAACGTCTGCGCGCCATTTAAGGTTTTTGACACATAAATTTTCTTAATTAATGTGGCGTTACGGCGATAAATGCTTACTTTTGCATTGTATATCGTCATGAAGCTATATTCCACTATATATCGCCTTGCGCTTACGCTGTGCATCTGCGCCGCGGCTGCGCTACCGGGCACAGCCCAGATCAACACCGAGCAGGTGCTCCGTGTGGGCCGCAATGCACTGTATTTCGAGGATTATGTGCTGTCCATACAGTACTTCAACCGTGTGATTGATGCCAAGCCGTATCTGGCCGAGCCGTATTTTCTACGTGCCATAGCCAAATACAACCTCGAGGACTATGCAGGAGCTGAGGCGGATGCCTCGCGCTCGATTGAGCTCAACCCCTTTGTGGCCGATGCCTGGGAGGTGCGTGGCGTCTCGCGGCAGAATCAGGGACGCGACTCGGCGGCTGTGGAGGATTACCGCCGCGCGCTGCATCTGCTGCCGCGCAACCGCAACCTTCTGTTCAATATGGCCATGGCGCAGCAGGATGCCGGAGAGCCCGCGCAGGCCGACTCCACATACTCCGAGTTGCTCCGGTACTATCCGTCGTACGACAACGGCTATCTGGGCCGTGCGCGCCTGCGCATTGCCGAGAACGATACCGCGGGAGCCTCGGCTGATATTGAGAAGGCTCTGAAAATCAACCCCAACGCCCTCAATGGCTACATCATGAGGGCGGATATGGCCATGCGCGCCGGCAACCGCACGCGCGAGGCTTTGGCCGATATCGACGAGGCCGTGAAGCTGCAGCCCAAGATGGCCGGCCTTTATATCAACCGCGCGTATCTCCGATATCAGCTCGACGACTACTTCGGGGCGATGGCTGATTACGATTATGCCCTGCAGCTCGAACCGGCTAATTCCACCGCACTCTTCAACCGTGGTCTGCTGCTGGCTGAGGTGAATGCCAACGACCGCGCGCTCGAGGATTTCTCGGCCGTGCTCGATCTGGAGCCCGACAATTACCGCGCCCTATACAGCCGCGCCCTGCTCCACAGGGCCAAGGGAAACTACAGGAGCGCACTGGAGGATGTGAACCGCGTGGCCGATGCATTCCCGGATTTTCCGGATGCTTTATGGCTCAGGTCGGATATCGAGCGCTCCATGGGCCAGAAAGCCAAGGCTGAGGCCACATATATGAAGGCCAAACAACTGGCGGCTAATGCCCGCCCTGCCGAGGATAGCGGGCAGCAGGGCAAAGCCGTGGCTTCGGCAGACGTGCCGGAAGAACTCGTGTCGCGCCGCTTCACGTCGCTGCTCACAGTGGACGACAACGCTGATATCCACGAGCAATACAACAACACTGCCATCCGCGGCCGCGTGCAGGATCGCAACGTGGCCATCGAAATTGAGCCCATGATGGAGCTGGGCTACTATTCATCGCCTTCAGAACTGCGCACAAACACCTATTATATAAAGGAGATTGACGACCTGAACGCAACCCGCGCGCTGCGCTACGCCGTGGTGGTCACAAACCGCACGCCCGCTCTGGACGAGGATATCATACGCCGCCATTTCAACAGCATTGAATACTACACGTCGCTGATCGCGGGCGCCCACACTCCGCGCGCCGTGGATTATATCGGGCGCGCCCTTGACTTCGTAACCACACGCAACTATGCCGCGGCCATATCGGATATTGACCGCGCGATAGCCCTGATGCCTGACTTCGCTCCCGCCTACTGGCTGCGAGCCCAGGCGCGTTATCACAAGCTTCAGGTGGATCGCGACACACCCGACGAAAGTATCGACGGCGCCACCCGCATGCGCCTGGCAGAAGCTGCCATGGGCGAAATACTGGCCGATACAGAGCGAGGCCTTGAACTCAGTCCGGGCACTCCCGTGGCGTGGTTCAATAAGGGAAACATTCTGCTCGAAAGCCGCGACTATCAGGGTGCTATCGCCGCCTACACACGTGCGATCGAACTCAAGCCCGATATGGGCGAAGCCTACTACAACAGAGGCTACATTCGCCTGAAGACGGGCGACAGCCGCGCGGGAGTGGCCGACCTGAGCAAAGCCGGGGAAGCCGGCATCGTACAAGCCTATAACCTTATAAAACGTATACGTCACTAACACCATGCTCACTGAAAAAGATCTCCAGAGCCTTGCCAAGCGAGGCATCAGTGCCGAACAGTTCGAGTCGCAGATGAAGCGGTTCGCCACAGGTTTTCCGTATCTTCGCCTCAAGGGCTCGGCCCGTCCCGGCGAGGGCATCCATGTACTCGACGAAGCCGAGCAGGATAGTGCCATCATGCGCTGGGAACGCTTCCTGTCCGACGGCGGACGCGCGGCCAAGTTCGTGCCCGCATCAGGTGCAGCATCCCGCATGTTCAAGGCACTCTTTGCGTTTGCCGACGGCGATGTGCAGGAAGCGCCCGCAGGTTCGCCCGTTGCCGAGCTTGTGGCCAATCTTGACCGCCTGCCTTTCCGTGCCGAGCTCGACGCCGCCGCATCCCGCATGTTCGGCGCCGACGCTGCCGCTCTCGCTGCCGCCGGTCGGCACCGCGATATCGTGAAGGCCATTATTTCTCCGGAAGGCATGAACTACGGCGCCCTGCCCAAAGCCCTTCTCACCTTCCACCGCTACGACGGCGGCGACACCCGCACCTCGCTCGAAGAGCAGCTCTATGAGGGCGTGCAGACTGTAGCTGCCGACGGACGTGTGGATATTCACTTCACCGTATCGGCCGACCACCGCAAGCTCTTTGAAAAGAAGCTCGCCGAGGCCGTGCCTGCAGTGGAGAAGGCTACGGGAGTGAAAATCAACGTGAGCCTGAGCGAACAGAAACCCAGTACTGACACTCCCGCCGCCGCTCTGGACGGCACCCCGTTCCGCGACGGCGACGGCGAGATCGTGTTCCGCCCCGGCGGCCATGGAGCCCTCATCGAGAATCTCAACGATCTCGACGCCACCGTGGTGTTTATCAAGAATATCGACAACGTGGTGCCCGAAGCACGCCGCGCCGACACGCTGCGCTACAAGCGCGTGCTGGGTGGTGTGCTCATGCAGGTGCACGATCGCATTGAGGCCTGCATCGACACTCTCACCTCCGGCGAATTCGGCCCTGCCGAGCTCGCTGAAATAGCGGATTTCATGCAGGAAACACTGTGCATCAGCGCTCCCGAGATTGATGCCGCCGATCCGGAATACATGCTGGCCAAGCTCGACCGCCCCCTGCGCGTGTGCGGCATGGTGCGCAACGAGGGAGAGCCCGGAGGCGGTCCATACATCGCCTACAATCCCGACGGCTCCGCGTCTCCCCAGATTCTCGAAAGCACTCAGATCGACAGCGCCAATGAAGAGGCGGCCGGCATGATGGCAACGGCCACGCACTTCAACCCCGTGGATCTCGTGTGCTACATCCGCGACTTCGACGGCGAGCCCTACGACCTGCGCGAATACGTGGACCCCGACACCGGATTCATCTCGTCCAAGAGTTTCGCCGGCCGTGAACTCCGTGCCCTCGAGCTCCCCGGACTCTGGAACGGCGCGATGAGCGACTGGAACACTGTGTTTGTAGAAGTTCCCGCCGCCACATTCAACCCCGTGAAGGTCGTTAACGATCTCCTGCGCCCCGCCCATCAGTAAGGCTTGCGCAGATCTTATGAAGAGCCCCGGGAATCCTCCACGGGGCTCTTAGACCCCATTCCCCAGCTTGAACAAATATTGGGGAACGGGGTCTTCTGTTTCGGAAAATCCTATAATTAAAGTTAAACCGCGCAGTTTTAGACGAAAAAAATATCATAATTCGCGAAATTAATGTAACTTTGTGGGCTGAAACCTACGAAATTTCGAATGCGAAACTATATACTGCTCATAATCCTGGCCATTGTGTCCTGCTCGTGCGGTGAATACCAGCGCGCGCAGAAGAGCGCCGACTACGATTATAAATTCGACTATGCCAAGCGTGCTTTCGAATCCAAGCACTACGTTCAGGCTGCCACGCTGCTCAAGGACTGTGTGACCGTGTTCAAAGGCTCAGACAAGGCCGAGGAATCGCTTTACCTGCTGGGAATGAGCCACTATGAGAATAAGGACTACGAGAGCGCAGGTCCTTATTTCCGCAGCTACTATCAGCGCTATCCCAAAGGCAAATTCGCCGAACTCGCCCGCTTCTACTGCGGCTACGGATATTATCTTGACTCGCCCGAGCCGCAGCTCGATCAGACGGGTACCATCACGGCTATCCAGGAACTGCAGGGATTCCTCGACTACTTCCCCCGCAGCGACAAAGTGAACGTGGCGCAGAACGCCATATTCGAGCTTCAGGACAAGCTCACCCTCAAGCAGCTCCAGAATGCCCAGCTATACTACAATCTGGGCAACTATCTTGGCAATAACTACGAGAGCGCCGTGATCGTGGCCAAGAACGCCATCAAGGATTATCCCTATTCCAAGTACAAGGAGGATCTCGAGCTGCTCGTGCTCAAGGCCCGCTATCAGGAAGCCGACCAGAGCGTGGACGAGCGCAAGGAAGACCGCTTCCGCGAGGTGATCGACGAGTACTATTCCTTCATCAACAACTATCCCGAAAGCCCCAACCGTGCCGAGGCCGACAATATCTTCAAGATTGCCACCCGCCACGTCAAAGACTGATATAAGAACAATCTACAACCGTAATAAATAGTCATGGACTACAAGAAATCAAATGCCCCTCTCAACACCGTCACCCGTGACGTGATTGAACTCTCCGAGGCCACCGGCAACATCTACGAAACCGTGTGCATCATCGCCAAGCGTGCAAATCAGATCGCCGGCGAGATGAAGCACGACCTTGAAAAGAAGCTCCAGGAATTCGCATCGCTCAACGACAACCTTGAGGAAATCTCCGAGAACCGCGAGCAGATCGAAATCTCCCGCTACTACGAGAAGCTGCCCAAACCCACACTCATCGCTACTCAGGAGTATGTGGACAACAAGCTCTTCTTCCGCAACCCTCTCAAAGAACGTGAGGGTCTCGACTGATTATCCGGACTTCAACCACTCATAATTCTCTCTCTACGTTGCAGCGACCGCGTCATTAAAACCGACACGATCGCTGCGCACGTTTTACCGTCACCCAATTAATACCATGTCATATATGAAAAAAATCGTTTTGCTATCCTTGCTTTTTGTGCTGGCCGCAGTGTCGGCACACGCTCAGCAGGCAATCTGGGGCGTTATGCCGCTGGTATCACCCGAGGTTCATGCCGACAATTCCGTGACTTTCCGCTTCTCAGCCCCGCAGGCTCAGAGCGTGCGGATTACCGGTGATTTCCTTCCCGCTCGTCCTATCCCCACGGAATACGGCACGTTCGACGCTCCCGGCGAGGCCGAACTCACCCGCAACAGCGAGGGTGTGTGGGAGTTCACCACAGCCCCTCTCGCTCCCGAACTCTACAGCTACAGCTTTATCGTGGATGGCCTGCGCATGCCGGATCCCTGCAATGTGTTCCAGATCCGCGACACCTCCACCATTACTAACGTGTTTCTCATCGGTGGTGATTATGCCGATTATTTCAAGGTGAACGACGTGCCCCACGGCACCGTGTCGAAGGTATGGTACCATTCGCCCGTGCTGGGAATGGACCGTCGCATGACAGTCTACACTCCCGCCGGCTACGAGAATGGCGACAAGAGCTATCCCGTGTTCTATCTGCTGCACGGCATGGGCGGCGATGAGAATGCATGGTCAGAGCTCGGCCGTGCCACTCAGATTCTCGACAATATGATCGCGCGTGGCGAAATGGAACCCATGATCGTGGTGATGACAAACGGCAATGTCGACATGCAGGCGGCTCCCGGCGAGACCAGTGCCGGCTTCGTGGCTCCCACCACGCAGCTTCCGAGCACGATGAACGGCATGTTTGAGACGCACTTCCCGGATGTGGTGAATTTCGTGGACAGCCACTACCGCACTATCCCCGACAAGGCCCACCGTGCCATCGGCGGCCTCTCGATGGGCGGATTCCACTCGCTGCATATCTCGAAGCAGTATCCCGACATGTTTGACTACGTGGGACTGTTCTCCGCCGCTATCATGCCGCGCGAGGGCGCAACCTCGCCGGTCTACGCCGACTTCGACGCCAAGCTCGCCCGCCAGTTTGCAGCGCAGCCCGCGCTGTACTGGATAGCCATCGGCGACAAAGACTTCCTCTACAGCGCCAACAAGGACTTCCGGGCCATGCTCGACTCCCACAACTATCCATACGAATATATGGAGAGCCCCGACGGCCACATCTGGAAGAACTGGCGTATATACCTCACCAAATTTATGCCCAAGCTCTTCAAAAAATAACGGTGCAGGCAAAAAATAGTCTGAAAAATTTGTGTATTAGCGGGATATTGGCTAATTTTGCAGTCGCTAAAAGCAAAATCACTATTTATTAACCACCTAAACTCTGAAAGAATGCACTTAAATTCTGAAGAAAAAGTGAAGATCTTCGAGGAATACGGTAAGGGCAAGACTGACACTGGCTCTCCTGAAGCCCAGATTGCATTATTCTCGGTCCGTATTCGTCATTTGACTGAGCACCTCAAGTCGAATCACAAAGATCATACTACTGAGCGCGCTCTTAAGATGCTGGTAGGTAAGCGTCGTCGTCTTCTCGACTACCTGATGCGCAAAGACATCAACCGCTACCGCGCCATCATTGCCAAAAAAGAGCTCGGCATCCGCAAGTAATACCGCGCGGACTCCGAAAAAAACACAGAAGGCCGTCACACGCAGAAGCGCGGAGACGGCCTTCTTCTTTGTCCGTTAAACCTATAGCCTTCTCATCCGTCCAATATATGATGAAAAAATATATCCATATCCTCGTGTGTGCTGCCGCCGTCATGGGCCTTGGCAGCTGCAATATGGTGCAGAACGCCGTAACCCGTGTGACCGGTGCGGCAGGTACCCCCAAGCCCAAGGAAGAGCAGCCCGCCGCTCCCGCCAAAAATGCGGAACCTAAGAAGTCCGCGCAGACAAAGCCCTCGAAGCAGCAGCCCCTGCAGGAGATTGACGAGAAGCAGCTCGCCGGCGAATGGGTGATTGTTGCCGTGGGCGACACCCGCATCTCCGATCTGGAGGAGATGCCGTACATCACCTTCAGCGACGGGGCTTTCTACGGCTCTAACGGCTGCAACGTGCTCAACGGCCAATACTCCGTAAAGGGAAGCAAGCTGGGGTTCTCGCACGTGGCCGCCACGATGCGCTTCTGCCCGGATGTGCCCTTCGAGCATGAAATCAACGTGGTGCTGGCCGACGGCACTTCATATCCCGTGAAAATCGAAAACAAAGGCCACGAGACCTATCTGTATCTTCTCTCAGACAACGGCAACCGCCGTCTGCTCCAGGCACGTCGCCACAACATGGGCTTCCTCAACGGCGAATGGCGCGTCACGGCCATTGGCAACGACGAAATCGACGACGAGGAATGCAATATATTCTTCGACATAGCCGAAGGCAAAGTGCACGGCAACACCGGCTGCAACTATTTCAATGGTGAGATATTCATCAGTCCCGACCGCGCCAACGCCATCGAACTGAGCAATATGGGCGTTACCCGCATGGCTTGTCCCAAGACCGCTCAGGAAACGGCTATGCTCGTGGCACTTGAGCAGGCCTCGCAGGCCGTGCAGAAAGGCGACCGGCAGGCAGCGCTGCTCGACAATCACGGCGAAAAGCTTATAACACTTAAACGCGTAGATAAAAATGATTAAACGACTCATCATGGCGCTTGCCGTCGTGGCCGGCGCCCTCTGTGCTTGCGCACAGGAATCCACTCTTGAGGAAATTGTGGCGGAGGCCGCCAAGGAGTGCCCCGTGGCTCTTGACCAGGGCAATTCCCTGGATGCGGTCAAGCTTATGGACGATGCCGTGGAGATTCATCTGGTGATGGCTCTGCCTGCCGCTCAGTTTCCCATGCTGGAGCAGAGTGTGGGCATGCTTCGTCCCACCATGCTCAAGATGCTTCTGGCCGACGGCAATATGAAGCAAGTGGCCTCCAAGACCGCAGGCTCCGGCCGCGGGATGCGAATCCTTCTGATATGCCGCGACGACCGCGCTACATCGTTTGCGATAGCCTATTCGGCCGCCGAGCTCTCCGATGCTCTGAAATAGGGCCGGAGATGCCACACACAACAAGGCGGGCGCGCTTTCCGGAAAGGAAGCGCGCCCGCTGTTTTGGTGATAGTGTCTATCAGAAGAGATAAGCGGCCGTGATGGTCCAGCAGCGCGTCCGGCTGTTGATGATGCCGGATTCGCCGTTGGTGCCCACGGTGCCGAGTTTTTCAAATGCCTTGGTGAGGCCGAAACCGTAGCCGGCGCCCACCTGCACATGCTTGAAGAGCTCAACGCCTGCACCCACGTTCCAGGCCACGTCGCAGCTGCGGTTCTGGAAGGCGGCCTCGAAAGCTTTCTTGGAAGTGAGGATCGCGAAGCTGGGACCCGTGAAGATGTAGGGGCGGATGATATTGTCAACCACAGGAAGGCTGATGCGCCATTTCAGGTTCAGGGGAATTTCGATGTAGTCGCGCTTGTCTGTTTTGGTTTCCGTGGTGGCACCGGGAGTCTTATCAGTGAACTGGGCGGTGCGGTGTGTGTACATAACGCCGAGGTCCACGCCTATACCGATGACGGGTGCGGTGAACTCGGCCATCACGCCACCGGTGAAGCCGGCGCGGTTGTCGGAGTCGAATGTGGATTCGTTGAAGTGAAGGGCATTGGTCTGAATACCGGCGCGCACGCCGAAACGGAACTGGGCGGAAGCCGTCGAGGCTACTGCCAGAATGAGCGCTACCACGAGCGCGCCACGTTTGATAATGTTCATATTAATTGCTGTTAAAAATAATTGCACAAATTTAAAACATTTTTTCGGCACTTTTGCTCATTCGCTGAAAAAAAAGTTATAAATTTGTGGTATGACAGCAGAAGAACATTTAAAACTCGAAGAAAGCGTGGTGAAGATGCTGCGCACGGTGTTCGATCCTGAAATTCCCGTGGATATCTACAGCCTGGGGCTCATTTATCGCGTGGATATCGCCGACGACGGCGCCCTCACTGTGGATATGACGCTCACCGCACCCAACTGCCCCGCGGCAGACTTCATCATAGACGACGCGCGCATCAAGCTCGAAAGCATCGAGGGAATCACGTCGGTTACGATCAACCTCGTGTTTGAGCCCGAGTGGAACAAGGATATGATGAGCGAGGAAGCCAAGCTCGAGCTGGGATTCCTATGAGCCGCAGCAAAGTATATTTCATAAGCGACCTTCATCTGGGAGCGAGTTATGTGGCCGACGCCCGTGCCCACGAGGCGCGTGTGGTGGCCTTTCTTGAATCGATAGCCGCAGATGCGCGGGAACTCTATCTCGTGGGCGATGTGCTCGACTACTGGTATGAGTACCGCACCGTGGTGCCTCGTGGCCATGTGCGTTTTTTCGGCGCGCTGGCTCGCCTGGCCGACGCAGGAGTGGCCGTCACGTGGCTCACCGGCAACCATGATATTTGGCTCTTCGACTATGTGGCCTCCGAGATAGGCGTGCGCGTGGTCGACGGTGCCGTCGAAACCAGCATCATGGGCAAGTGCTTCTACATCGCCCACGGCGACGGGGTGGGGCGCCTTAAGCCTTCGTTCAGGTTTATCCGCAGCATTTTCCGCAACCGTTTCTGCCAGTTGCTGTATTCTGCCATACACCCGCGTTGGACCATTCCCTTCGCGCATCGCTGGAGCGCTGGAAGCAGGGGATATGCGGCCGGTCGCACGCCGTCGTGGGACGGCCCTGCCAGGGCTTCGGTCGAGGCCTGGGCGCGGGAGTATGTCACCGCCCATCCTGCCACCCGCTTCATTGTGCTGGGCCATCACCACGTGGTGGTGGACGAGCCCGCGGGCACCGGTTGCAGGCTGATAATTTTGGGCGACTGGATTCACCACAACAGCTACGGAGTTTTCGACGGAGAGGACTTCAAGATGTGTCGATTTGAACACAAAACGGGCACAATTGCGCAATAGCCGGCAGCTGCCTCATCGCTCCAAGTATCTGCTTTATAAAGAGTTGGGAGCGTGTTTTGCTCGGTGTGCTCAATAAATATGTCGTATAACATATAAAAATATTTGCCCCGTAAAATAAAAAGGGCGACATTTGCATCACGAACCTAAAACAATCTTTTTTACCTTAGAAATTGTACCTATTGGAAACCCAAAACTGCCGGACTCTGCGAAGAATCCGGCAGCTTTTTTTTTCCGTACCTTTTGCCCGTGGGATATTAGATACAAAAAGACGTAAGGAACAGAAGAAACAGAAAGATGTCGTTTGTTTCTTTTGCCACTTTTGATTTATGTGTCTCTTATTCTGGGTAGACTTGCCCTTAGCGTGCCCTCAGCTCCCAGAAGGCCAGGGCCGAGGCTGCGGCCACGTTCAGCGAGTCCACGCCGTGGGCCATGGGGATGCGTGCCACCCAGTCGGTAGACGCTATCACCTCGCGCGCAAGGCCATCGCCCTCGGTGCCCATCACGATGGCCAGGCGTGGCTCTGCAGCCAGCGCCGGGTGATCGATAGGCACGGAGTCGTCGGTAAGAGCCATCGCCACTGTGCGCAGTCCCAGCTTGCCCAGAGAGGCTACCGGCGCGTCCAGCCACGCCCAGGGCACGAGAAATACCGAGCCCATCGACACGCGCACCGCGCGACGGTTCAGCGGGTCGCACGACGTGGGTGTGAGCAGCACCGCGTCGATACCCAGCGCGGCGGCCGAGCGAAAAATGGCGCCGATGTTCGTTGTGTCCACCACGCCGTCGAGCACGGCCACGCGGCGCGCCTCGCTGCACACTTCCCCGGCAGTCTTGGGCCGCGGCCTTCGCATCGCGCAGAGCACGCCGCGGGTGAGCGTATAGCCCGTGAGGGTGGCCAGCACGTCGCGGTCGCCGGTATATACGGGTATATCCTCCGGGCAGCGGGCTATGATGTCGGCCGCGTCGCCGGTGATGTGGCGACGCTCGCACAGCAGCGACAGCGGCTCATAGCCCGCGTCGAGCGCCACGCGTATCACCTTGGGGCTCTCCACTATGAAGATGCCCTTCTCGGGCTCCAGGCGGTTGCGCAGTTGCGCTTCGGTGAGCGTGGCGTAGACGGCCACTGCCGGATCCGTCGTGCTGTTGATTTCAATTATGGCCATAATATAATTTTTCTCGCTGCAAATATAATGATTTCTTTGCAGCGAGAAAAAACTGTAGTGTATGAAGTGGCTATTTCGCCTCAGCGGGCTTTGCTCAGGATAATGTTGAATTCGCCCGCATCGGGCACCGCGGCTTCGAGGCTCAGGAACGAGCCTTCGATATGGAGCGGGGCCTGGCGAATGGCTTCGATGGAGGCGTCGTCGGTCTTGCCATACATGAACACCAGCAAGCCCCTGTAGCCGCTGAGGGCTGCGATCAGGATATCGTTGGCACCCTCGCCGTCGGGCGTGGCATATACGAAAGCTCCCACCAGGCCGTTGCTGCCGCCGTTCACCATATAGTGCAGCGGCACCTGATTGAGAATTGCCAGCGCGGCGTTGCCCGACACGAGGATTTGCTCCCGATCCAGATTATATGCCGCCGCTATTTGGCCGTTCTGCACCACATCGCTGATAACGGGCAGATTATAGTCGGGCTCGCGCACCTCAACCGCGGGGAGATTCGACAGCGCCCCGAACGCTTCTTTCAGATTCATGGCCGAGGCACCCATGCCGGCGGCCACGAGAACCACAAGGGAGAGAAATAGTTTTTTCATAATCAATTCACTTTATTTATTTAACGCCACGGGCCGCAGTAAAGTTTTTTGCACTATATTTGCACTATGAAAAAGATTGCCACTATAATATTGCTTGCAGCGGCGGCCACAGCGACGGCCGATGCCTGCACTTCCATGATTGTCGGCGGCAGGGCATCCGCTTCGGGCCGGCCCCTGCTATGGAAGCACCGCGACAGCTCCGGCGACATGAACTTTGTGGAGCACACGGCCGCCACCGACAGCACCCGCGCTTTCTCGGCGCTCTACAACGGCGGCGACAGCCTCCTGCTCGACGCCTGGGCCGGCGTGAACGATGCCGGCTTTGCCGTGATGAACACCGCGAGCTACAACCTCGCACCCGACACCGCGCGCCTGCGCGACCGTGAGGGTGCCGTGATGGCCCTGGCCCTGGGCCGCTGCGCCACCGTGGCCGACTTCGAGCAACTGCTGCGCACGCTTCCGCGCCCAATGGGCGTGCAGGCCAACTTCGGAGTGATCGACGCCCACGGCGGTGCCGCCTACTTCGAGACCGACGACCACGGCTTCACGCGCTTCGACGTGGATGATACTCCCGAGGGGGTGCTCATCCGCACCAACTACAGCTGCTCCGGCACGCCCGACGCCGGCATGGGCTACATACGCTACGACAACGCCTGCGCGCTCGCCTCCGATGCCATAGCCGCCGGAGCCGTCACGCCCGAGCTCCTCACCGAGGGCCTCTCCCGCTCGTTCTACCACTCCCTGCTGGGCCGCGATGCCGCAGCCGACACCACGGTGCGCTGGGTAGTGGACCAGGACTTCATTCCGCGCCGCTCCTCCGTGGCCTCGGTGGTGGTGGAGGGATGCGCCCCGGGCGATGATCCCGCCGCAGCCGTGATGTGGACCGTGATCGGCTACCCGCCGTGCGGCCACGTGGTACCCGCCACGGCCTCCGCCGTGCCCGATGAGCTCCGCCCCCTGCTCCCCGGCTTCACCAGCCACGCCGCGCAGGAAAACCGCCGCCTCATGCGCCTCGCATTCCCCATCGAGCGCGGCAGCGGCAGCCACTACATCGACATGCAGGCCCTCCGCCCCATCATTGATGCACAGCGCGCCCTCAGCCTCAAGGCCTATGGCGAATATCGCGCAACCCCACAGAATAATCAATAAAACCCCATAAATCATGCAAATCCAACGCATTCAATCGCTCTTTCTTCTGCTGGCCGTGGCAGTGATGTGCATCTTCTGCCTCACGCCCTACGCGCAGCACGTGGCTGCCGACGGCACCGCCACTTCAGTGTTCATGAAAGACACCCCGGTGCTTCTTGTGGTCAACGCATGCATCGCCGTGCTGCTGTTGCTCAACATCTTTATGTACAACAATCTGCGTCGGCAGATGCGCCTCACGCTGCTCTCCATCGTGCTTCTGGCCGGATCCGCCGTGGCATGCGGGTTCGTCGTATCGGTGGGCATGCCCGGCAGCCGCCTCATCTGGACCGGCGGAGTCCTTCTCCTCCTCATTGCCCTCGTGCTCGCTGTCTTCGCCTACCGTGGCATGCGCAGCGACCGCCGCAAGCTCGCGAGCTACGACCGCCTGCGTTGACCGCCCATGGAGGATGCACCTCGCGCAAAGGCGCAGAGCTATTTTTAAGGCGTTGAAAATAAGTGCAGTAGGGGCGCTTTTTAAAGCGTCCTCCTACTGTGGAGAGATACAAAAGGACAAAAATAACAAAAGGAACAGAAGATATTTTTTGTTTCTTCTGTCCTTTTGTATCTTTAATTATCAATATTATAGAGAGGTCGAGGGCCGTAGGCCCGATGTTTTGGTTAACCGGGTACGACCGCAGGGAGTGCCCGGCCAAGTCGCCCGGCATCCACAGTCGCGGAGCGACGGTGTCGTGTGTGGCATCATCACAACATCATCGCTCCGCGACTTATTATCTGCCACTTGAAAAAAAAACTACTCCTATCATATTCCGGACGGTCTATGG